>CANQWE010000017.1 GCA_947627475.1 uncultured Clostridia bacterium | reverse complement strand
GGATAATCGTTCAATCCTTTCCTGATAGTCAGGGAAACGATTCTTCAGCTTGTCCAGTTCTCCATCGCTCAGCAATACGTTTTGATATTCGCCATACTTATGCTTACAAGTCTTTGGTTTTCCAGAGGTATTTTTCCCCTTTTTTGATAGGGGTGGATTGTGTACCGGTTCATCCGGCGCACATAATATATTATCCTTACCTATACTAACCTTACCTAACCTAACCTGGGTATCCAAAGTGGATACATCTTGTATACATTCTGTATATATGCCGTTTTCCCCTTGTTCCAACAGACTCTTTTCGTGCTGATAGATCGTTGGTTTATACCGGTCTTTTTGTATGTAATTGTGAATCCTCCAATGCTTTATTACAATGACACCGCTTTCAAAGGCAATAATATACCCCTTTGCAAGCAGAAGTTTCAGATCATCGTCAGCTGCGCTCACCATTCGTTGGATTTTCTTTGGACCGTTCACAAACCCGTCATCATCCGCTCGCATGGACAGGTGGAAATACAAATTTTGTGTGGTCGGCGGCATCTCCAGAAAGGAATCGCTGTCTATTACCGTTTTTGCAAACATTCTGCGTTCTGCCATTTTTCCCCTCTCTCTATGTAGTACCGTTCAGGCCTTTTCGCTTTGCGCGCTCGCAAGCGTTTGACTGTCCAGCCATTGGAAGAACTTGTCCCGGTTGACAAACTTTCTGCCTCCTATGCAAACCACAGGGATATCCTCTCTGTTGAGCAGCTGATAAGCCATTGTTTTTGTAACCCCTACTTTTTGCAGATCCTTTGCACTCATCAGCAGGGGAAAATCTTCCCGGATAATGCGATTCGTTTCCATTTTGTTTCATCCTTTCTTTTTTGTCGTTGACAATTTGCATTTTTTGTGCTATGCTTTGATTGTACCATAACAAATTGGATATGTAAATATGTTTTGTTATGTTTTTTCCACTACATATCATTATAGTTATTTATCGGGAGGATTAAAGCAATATGGATAACAGAAAGGTTATCGGACAACGAATAAATAGCGCTCTGGCTGCCGCAAACATAAAACAAAAGGAATTAGCAGCGGCACTCGGCGTTACAGATAATACAATTTCGTATTTTGTAAGCGGAAAAAGAACGCCGAATACGGAACAGATTATAAAAATAGCAGAGTTTCTGAATGTATCAGCAGATTATCTTTTGGGCTTGTCAGACATACAGTCAACCGATATTGATACACAAGCCATATGCAAAAAAATTGGATGTTCGGAAGAAGTTGTCGAAAATCTAACGTCTTTATATAGCGGGGAAAAAAATATTGGTGGAACCATTTTTAAAAAACACAAGCAAAAACGAGTGTCAACTGATTTCCTTGATCATTTTTTTTCTTCCCGAGAATTGGAACACTTTTTACTCACATTAAAAAGCACTGTATATGCAAAAAACGAGGCTGTAATTTTATATGAACAAGCATATACTTGTAATAAAGAGTTAGACGATATAGAACTGCGCTTGGCACAAGAAGTGGATGCAGAGGTAGAAACGGGTAATATTGATCCTGATGAAGCTATATACATATTGGAACAGCGTTGCAGGATGGATATAACATATTCTAAAATGTTTGGTGAAACAAGTAAATTGATTTCAAATGCTAATTCTGCCCGTGAAAAATCTGATGCTATATTATGGCGCTCGCAACATGAATTTTGGAAATTTATTGAGTCTTTGGCAACGGGGATAAAAGTAAGAAAGGTAACACATGAAAATATCCAAACCAAACAGCAAAAATGCTAAAGGCGGAGGCACGATCCGCCAGCGTCCAGATGGAAGGTGGGAAGCCCGCTATACTGTCGGCAGAGATCCCGGAACAGGAAAGCAAATTCAGCGTTCCGTTTATGGGCAGACACAAGCGGAAGTGCGAAAAAAGCTTTCCCAGATCAGTACGGAAATGGACAACGGTGTTTATAAGGATCCGTCCAAAATCACTGTGGGAGAATGGCTGGATATCTGGCTGGAAGAGTACAACGGTAATGTAAAGCCCTTTACAATAAATGCCTATGAAAAGAATATCCGGATTCATATAAAGCCATATATAGGGGCCGTAAAGCTGGCTGCACTTACCGTGCCCCAGGTACAACGGCTATACAATGGGCTTTCCAAAGGGATAGACGGCCACAAAGCCCTCTCTCCAAAGTCTGTTAAAGATATTCACGGTGTATTGCATAAGGTACTGAAACAAGCAACAACAGTTGGGTATTTAAGATATAATCCCGCAGACAATTGTGCTTTGCCTCGAATTGTACGGAGTGAGATCAAACCGTTTGACGATTTGCAAATTCCACAGTTTCTTACAGCGATAAAAGGGCATAAGTTTGAAAACCTGTATATTCTTGCGTTATTTACGGGTATGAGAGAGGGGGAGCTTCTGGGACTTACATGGGATTGTGTCGATATTATAAAACAAAGCATCACTGTTTGCCGCCAACTGCAAAAAGGCAAAAATAAAGGCGATCCATACGCTTTTACATCGCTGAAAAATGATAAAGGCCGGAGCATAACAGTATCGAAGCCTGTAATAGAGGCTTTACGCTCGCAATTTACATGGCAGTTGGAAGCGCGAAGAGTCGCCGGAAATCTATGGAGCGAAGGAGATTTTGAAAACCTTGTATTTACAAATGAATTTGGAAAGCACTTGGTTGCAGGTACGGTATATAAAAACTTTAAAGCAATTGTAACCGAAATGGGACTGCCGGACATGCGGTTTCACGATTTGCGGCATACCTTCGCAGTCATGTCTATTCGGGCCGGAGACGATATAAAAACTGTACAGGAAAACATGGGGAACCACACGGCAGCTTTTACGCTGGACGTATACGGGCATGTAACAGAGCAGATGAAAAAAGACAGCGCTGACAGAATGGAGCAATATATACAAAAAATCACTGGATAATAAAAAGAGGCTGCGAAGCCTCTTTTTTTTGTTTCTGAAGCTGTAAAGGGTAAAATAAAGGGTCAAAAGCCGTTTTTGCATAAGAAAAAGTCCTATAAACCCAGTGTTTACAGGACTTTTCAATGGCGGAGAAGGAGAGATTCGAACTCTCGAACCGCTTTTGACGGTTACGCGATTTCCAATCGCGCGCGCTCGACCAACTACGCGACTTCTCCGTATGGAGCACTCTGTGGTCTCTTCAGAGTGCCCTGTTATTATAGCATATCTTTTAAAAAAAATCAAGCGTTTTTTTATTTTTTCTAATATATGGGACCACCCCGCTGTTTCACTTTGTGAAACACAAAGAAGCAGAGGCTTAGGTTGGGGAGAAGCCCCCTTGGGTGAAGGGACTGTCAGCGGAGCTGACTAAGGGATTGTTTCTCTAAAAAAGCGCCGCCCAAAGCGACGCTTTCCGTTCGGCTAAAAGCCACTGTTAACACACAAATTTATTTCACCCTAAAAGTTTTACAAGTATCATACGCTGTGTTTAAGATACAAATCATATGTATAGCCGCAGCCCTGGTATTCCTCATATTTTCGAGCAAGCCTTTCATCAAAGCCGAAGCTTTTATAAATATGCCGCGCACGGTCGTTGGCGTCCTCAACACCCACTGTAAATTCAGAGTAACCGCGCTGTATCAGTATGTCGATCACACTCTCCAGCAAATATTTTCCAAGACCTCGGCCCTGAAAATCCCCATGTACGCGAAAAGCGTAAAGATAAGCCCTACAGCCCCGCACAGCAAACAGTCTATCCTCACAGACATAGGCGGCGCGCAGCTCACCGACCAATCGCTCCCTGTAAAACAGCCCAAAAATATCAATCGCGTTCTCTGCAAGCTTTTGCTTGTTTTCAGAAAGCATATCCTCTATGTCGCCGTAAGCAAAAAGCGCCAATAGTGCCGGCAGTTCACAGATTCCCAAGGGCCTGACCATGCAATCCATCTTTGCATCCTCTCCATCCTTTGCCATCTACATCTGTCTATGATCCTACAGCTCCACTTCCCCTTCATACACCAGCTTTGCCTCGCCGGTAAGGGTAACGCCCTCGTCGGTATACCGCACGATCAGGTCTCCGCCGGGCAGCTTCACTGTCACGTCGGTACCTTTCTTCAGGTAGCCAAGACGGGTGGCAGCCACCACCGCCGCACAGGCGCCGGTGCCGCAGGCAAGGGTTTCCCCGTTGCCCCGCTCCCATACCCGCATTTTCAGCGTTGCTTCGTTGACCACACGGACAAACTCCGTATTGATCCGACCGGGGAAAATCTCCGCGTTTTCAAAGGCAGGGCCTACCTTTTCGATATCCACATCGTCTACCCGGCTGCAGAACACCACGCAATGGGGATTTCCCACAGAAACGCAGGTAATGTTGTACGCGTCCCCACCGATCTGCACGGTCCGGTCTACGATCTCGTCCCCCATAAGGGTGGTACCGATATCAGCCGGAGACAGGCTTGCCCGTCCCATATCTACCGAAACGGAGGAAACCTTCCCGTTCATCGTATACAGACGCAGGGTACGGATTCCGCTGGCCGTCTCAATCTGCAGCACCTTTTTTACGGTAATGCCCTTGTCGTACAGATATTTTGCCACGCAGCGGATGCTGTTGCCCGCCATCAAGCCCTCGCTGCCATCCTGGTTGAAGATGCGCATTTTGGCGTCTGCCCTGTGGGATTTTTCTATCAGCACAATGCCGGTGCCGCCGATCCCGCAGTTTCGGTCGCACAAAGACACGCAGAGGGATTCGGGGCAGGTAATCTTACCGTCAAAGTTGTCGATGAAGATGTAGTCGTTGCCGCTGCCCTCCATTTTGGAGAAGGGTACCTTCTGCCGCATGGTCCGCATGTTATTGATGTCTACATTTTCCGTATTCTGCTGGTTGTAGCGGGACGCAAAGATATCCGCCAGGGCGTTGGCTGTATCCAGGGAGGTGAGGCATGCGATGGAAAGCTGGATAGCCCGGCGATGGAGGGTGATATAATCCCCTACCGTATCGTCGTGCACCGCGCCGGTGTAGATCACATAGCTGATCTTACCGGATTCCAGCAGCTGCATCATATCGTCCCCTTGGTCCATGCTGCGCACGGTGTTCACTTCAATGCCCAGCTGGCCGATGGCGTTGGCCGTATCCGGGGTAGCGTAAATTTCAATACCCAAATCGTGGAACTTCTTCGCCAGGGTCACCACTTCAAAATTGTCGTGCTCGCACACGCTGATCAGCGCGCCGATTTTGCCCCGGCTTGGAAGTTTTAAATCAAAGCCCGCGGAGGTAAGTCCCTTGAACAGGGCCTCCGCCATGGTCCGTCCGATCCCCAGCACCTCGCCGGTGGATTTCATTTCCGGTCCCAGGATAGAGTTTACGTCGGACAGCTTTTCAAAGGAAAACACCGGCACCTTTACCGCAAAGTAAGGCGGCGTCTTGTACAGACCTGTGCCATAGCCCAAATCTGCCAGGGCCGCGCCGGTCATCACCCGGCTAGCGATGTCCACCAGGGGCACGCCGGTCACCTTACTGATATAGGGAACGGTACGGGATGCCCGGGGATTTACCTCAATCACATACAGTTCTCCGTGATAAATGAGATACTGGATATTCACAAGCCCCTTGGTGCCCAGAGAAAGGGCCAGCTTTGTGGAGCAGTCGATCACCTTTTCCAGCATAAGATCGTTCAGATTATAGGGGGGATACACAGCGATGGAGTCGCCGGAGTGAACCCCTGCCCGCTCGATGTGCTCCATAATACCGGGGATCAGCACGTCCCGTCCGTCGGAGATGACGTCTACCTCCAGCTCTGTGCCCATCATATATTTGTCTACGAGCACTGGATTTTCGATCTCTCCGGAGAGGATGATATCCATATATCGGCGCACGCTTGCGTCGTCATAGGCGATGGTCATGTTCTGGCCGCCGATTACATAAGAGGGGCGCAGCAGAACAGGATACCCAAGCTCGTTGGCTGCAGCCAGCGCCTCTTCACAGGTCATAACCCCATGTCCCTTGGGACGGCGGATGGAGAATTCCTCCAGCAGCGCGTCAAACCGCTCTCTGTCCTCGGCGATATCGATGCCGTCTGCAGAGGTGCCCAGGATTTTGATTCCGTTTTGATCTAAAAATTTCGTGAGCTTGATCGCCGTCTGGCCGCCGAAGGCTACAACGACTCCTACAGGATGCTCCGCCTTGATGATGTTCATCACATCTTCCTGACAGAGGGGCTCGAAATACAGCCGGTCTGCGGTATCGTAGTCGGTAGAAACGGTTTCCGGGTTGTTGTTGACGATCACCACGTCGTAGCCCAGCTCCTTGAGAGTCCATACACAGTGGACAGAGGAGTAGTCAAACTCGATGCCCTGGCCAATCCGGATGGGGCCGCTGCCCAGCACCATGATCACCGGCTTGCCGCTTCTTCTAAAGGTGCGGGATTCACATTCTGTATCGTAGGTGGAATAGAAATACGGGGTTTGGGCTGCAAATTCCGCGCCGCAGGTGTCCACCATTTTGTACACCGCGGTGCTCTCCGGCAGCTCCCTTCTGCCGCTCAGAGCAGTGAGGGCCGCATCTGTATAGCCCAGTTTCTTTGCCGCGTAGTAGTCCTCATCGGAAAGTCCCCCGGCAATTTTCTTTTCAAATTCCGCAAGACCCTGGAGCTTATGGAGGAACCAGCGGTCGATTTTTGTAATTTTATAGACTTCCTCTATGTCCATACCACTCTTCAGTGCCTCAAAAACGGTGAAGATCCGCACATCGTCCTGGGCGGCCAGCCGCTCGGTAAGAGGCTGCGCCGTTTTTGGCTGCATATTCAGGGTGTCCAGTGAGATCTCCGCCCCCCGGACTGCCTTCATCACTGCCATTTCAAAGGAGGGCGCGATGGACATGACCTCTCCAGTAGCCTTCATCTGTGTACCTAGTTTCCGGCTGGAATTGACAAATTTATCAAAGGGCCATTTGGGGAATTTCAGCACCACATAGTCAACGGTAGGCTCAAAGCAGGCGCAGGTCCCTCCGGTGATCTCATTTTGAATCTCATCCAGGGTATAGCCCAGAGCCAGCTGGGTAGTCACCTTTGCGATAGGATATCCGGTAGCCTTAGATGCCAATGCAGAGGAACGGGAAACCCGGGGGTTTACCTCGATGACTGCATACTCAAAGGAGTCCGGATTCAGGGCGAACTGGCAGTTACAGCCCCCCACGATGCCAAGCTCGGATACGATATCCAGAGAAGCGGACCGCAGCATTGCGTATTCCCTGGTGGACAGGGAAAGCGCAGGGGCCACCACGATAGAGTCGCCGGTATGTACGCCCACAGGGTCAAAGTTTTCCATGGAGCAGATGGCGATGGCGTTGTCCGCAGCATCCCGCATGACTTCAAACTCGATTTCCTTCCAGCCGGCGATATACCGCTCGATCAGCACTTGGGTGATAGGGGACACATCCAGTCCGGTACGGGCGATGACACGCAGCTCCTCCTCGGAATATGCCACGCCACCGCCGCCGCCTCCAAGGGTGAAGGCAGGACGCACGATCACAGGATATCCGCCAATCCGCTCTGCCACTTCCACACAGCCGTCTACGGTATTCGCAATATCGGAAGGTACTACGGGCTGGCCAATCTTTGCCATAGTATCCTTGAACATCTGCCGGTCTTCCGCACGGTCAATGGCATGGGCGTCTGTACCCAGCAGGCGCACGCCCTGCTCCTCCAAGTATCCGTCCTTGGAAAGCTGCATCGCCAGCGTAAGTCCAGTCTGACCTCCAAGTCCTGCCAAAAGGCTGTCAGGCCGTTCTTTTTCTATAATCCGCTTGACGGTTTCCACCGTCAGCGGTTCCAAATAAATTTCATCCGCAAGGGCGTTATCTGTCATAATAGTAGCCGGGTTGGAATTAACCAGCACCACATTGACCCCAGCCTTTTTCAGCACACGGCACGCCTGCGCCCCCGCATAGTCGAATTCTGCTGCCTGCCCGATTACGATGGGTCCGCTTCCAATCATCAGGACCTTTTTGATACTTTTATTCAGCGGCATTGTCTGCTCCTCCCATCCAATTGATAAACTGATCCAGCAAAGGACTCTTTCCCAGAGGGCCGGTGCACGTCTGGGGGTCAAACTGTACAGAGAAGGCACGCAGGGCCGGATATTCGATTCCCTCGCAGGTGCCGTCGTTGGCGTTGACCAAGGTCACACGGCCGCCCTCCGGTATGCTGTCCATATCCACTGCAAAGCCGTGGTTTTGACCAGTGATATAGGTCCGATGTCCCAAAAGCTCTTTGGCCGGCTGGTTGGCGCCTCTATGGCCGTATTTCAGCTTGCAGGTTTTTCCGCCGGCTGCCAGGGCCAGCATCTGATGGCCCAGCCCCACGCCAAACAGGGGGACTTTCCCGAGAAGATCCCGGAGCACTGCAATGCAGCCGGTATTTTCCGCCGGGTCTCCAGGGCCGCCGGACAGGACGACACCATCGGGGGCGGCGGCGAGAATATCTTTCGCGCAGGTATCATAAGGCACTGCGGTAACAGTGCAGCCCCGCTGGGTCAGCCACTGAATGGTGCTTTTCTTGCAGCCGTAATCGATCAGGGTAATTTTGTGTTTTTCCTCACCCTGGGCCGGATATACAGCAGGCGCCTGGCAGGACACCTGCCGCACTGCGTCGGCAATGGTATAGGTATGTAACGCGGACAAATCTGCAGGCACGCTGTCTGCAATGACGGCGTTCATCACGCCCCGCTCCCGGATGATCCGGGTGATCTGGCGGGTATCCACCCCAAAGATGCCGGGAATTCCCGCTTTTTTCAAAAACGCATCTACGGTGCCTGTACTGCGGAAGTTGGACGGTGTGTCGCACCATTCCCGCACTACATATCCGCTGGGGGCAGGCTTTCCTTCCCAGTCCTCTTCATTCATACCGTAGTTCCCGATCAGCGGGAAAGTTTGCAGCACAATTTGCCCGCAGTAGCTGGGATCCGTGAGGGTTTCGATATACCCCACCATACCGGTGTTGAATACCAGCTCCCCTACGGCGTCTCCCTCGGCGCCGAAACGGTACCCCTCAAACACCTGTCCGCCGTCCAATATCAAATATGCTTTCTTCATACTCCCTTACCTTTCTTTGCCTTATTCCCATCCAGCCTTCTATATCCTCACTGACGAAGCAGCTTTACAAGGAGCGCCTTGATCACATGGAGCTTATTTTCCGCCTGATCGTAGATTTCCTGGGCGTGCTCCGCAAAAACCTGCTCCGACAGCTCCCCGCCTCTGTTGGCGGGCTGCTTATGGAGGACAAGCAGCTCCTGGGCGCCGGAGGCGGCAATGGCGCTGTCAATCCCCCCAAAGGCCGCTCCGGGACCTGTATAGATAATATCGGCGCCTGCCGCGGCGTCGGCAAGATTTTCAAACAGGGTCCAGCCCTTTAAAAGCAACGGACTTCCGTCTGTTTCCCTGCAGGGGGCCGTGAGCGTAGCCACTTCCATCCCCATGGTCAGTGCGCCGGCGATCAGACTGTTCGCAGCGGCTCCGGCAGGGCCGGCATAACAAAGTCGAAGCCCCGCAAAGGTGCCGCACCGCTCCCGGATCGTCATCAGATCTGCAAGGGTGCTGCAGGGGTCCGCCAGATCCGATGCTCCATTGAGCACCGGTACGGTGCTCTCTGCCGCAAAGGCACCCAGCACCGTATGGGGCAGCGCACGCAGGGCGATCACATCTACAAAGCGGGAATAACACTGCGCGCTTTCCCGGATCCGGGATCCATCCTGTTCCCGCAGGGTGTCCGCCGGCAGGGACACGGCCTGGCCCCCCAGATCATACATCCCAACCTCCAGGCAGATGCGCGTGCGGGAAGAGGAGCTTCCCGGCACGATTCCAAGGGTTTTTCCCTGGAGCAGCAAATGGGGCGTGCGGTGCTGCTTTTCGTATTTCAGCTGATCCGCCAGGTTCAGTATTTCGTGGATCTGCTTTGCGTGCAGATCCGATATGGTCAGAAAATGCTTCATTCTGCAATTACCCGTTTCAAAATTTCGATGGCTTCCTGGAGCAGATGCTCCGGAATATTCAGCGCAGGCAGAAGACGAACTTTATCTTTGGCCGTAAGTACCAAAACCCCTGCACGGGCCGCCTGGGCTACAATCTCTCCGGCGGGCTTTTCACACCGGATTCCCAGCATGAGGCCCCGGCCTGTCACATCAATCACGCCCTTCGCGCCTGCAAGGAGATCACGGATCAGCGTTTCCCTTTGCAGCACGCCGGCAAGAAGCCCTTCATCGATTCTGTTTATAATATTTACAGCCCCTGCCGCTGCCACTGGATTGCCTCCAAAGGTGGATCCGTGGGATCCGGGGGTGAGCACGTCGGCACACCGGCTGCCCAGCAGGGTCGCCCCCATGGGCAGTCCCCCGGCAAGCCCCTTGGCTGTGGTGACTATGTCTGGTGTTATTCCATAATGTGTATAAGAATACAGGCTGCCGGTGCGGCCGTTTCCGGTTTGCACCTCGTCCACAATCAGCAGCATATCCCGCTGACGGCACAGTTCCCATGCCGCCTGCACATATGCCTCGTCCAGCACATTGACGCCGCCCTCTCCCTGGATGGTCTCCAGCATGACGGCGCAGCAGTCCGTACTGTCTGCCAGCCGGTGCAGATCCGCCACGTCCCCCGGCTGGGCATAGACAAAGCCCGGCGTAAAGGGACCAAACTCCGTATGGAAGCTGTCCTGCCCGGTAGCGGACAGGGTGGTGACGGTTCGGCCGTGAAAGGAGTCACGCAGGGTGATGATGGTACTGTGGGACTCGTCTCCATAGGTAAGGAATGCCCGTCTGCGGGCTGTTTTGATGGCACACTCGTTGGCCTCGGCGCCGGAGTTGGAGAAGAACACCCGCTCCATTCCCGTCCGCTGACACAGAATTTTGGCAAGGCGGGCAGCTGGTTCGCTGTAATACAGGTTGGATGTGTGCTGCAGGCAGGACAGCTGCACGGTCACTGCCTGGATCCAGTCCGGATCTGCAATGCCAAACTGATTGACCGCGATGCCGGAGCCAAGATCAATATACCGCTTTCCCTCTGTATCATACGCCAGAGAGCCCGCCCCCCGGATCAACTGTACAGGGGAACGGTTATAGGTTTTTGCAATATATTTATCGGTCAAATTTTGTATGTTTTCCATATATACCTCTCTGTACCTCAGCCGCCCACAAACATGGTGCCAAGTCCTGCGTCGGTAAATATCTCAATCAAAATCGAATGGGGTACCCTGCCGTCAATAATGAAAACCCGGTTTACGCCGCGGCGGATGGCGTCCTTACAGCAATCTACCTTGGGGATCATTCCTCCGTCCAGCACCCCTTCTTTTGCCAGACGCAGGGTGTCGGATACGAATATTTTTGAAATCAGCGTATCCGGGTCTGTTTTTTCCCGGAGCACACCGGGGGCGTCTGTCATGATAATCAGGGATTCTGCCCGCAGCGCCCCCGCAATCCGGGAGGCCGCCGTATCGGCGTTAATATTATACACGTTTCCTGCACCGTCGCTGCCTACGGTGGAAATGATGGGAATATACCCCTGCTCCAGCACGTCTGCGATGGGACGGGTATCCACGTGGGTGATCTCCCCCACAAAGCCCAGGCGGCTGTCCGCCGCTCTGGCCTGAAGCATTCCTGCGTCGATCCCGCACAGGCCGATCGCCCTGCCTCCCTTGCGTGTAACCAGATCCACCAGGCCTTTGTTCACCTTTCCCGCCAGCACCATTTGTACGATATCCACTGTTTCCCGGTCTGTGACCCGCAGGCCGTCTACAAATTCGCTTTTCTTGCCCACCCGGCGGAGCATGTCGGTGATCTCGGGGCCGCCGCCGTGGACCAGCACCACCTTGATGCCGATGGCGCTGAGGAGCACGATATCCCCCATGACCGCGTCTTTTAATTCCTCGTTGATCATAGCGTTGCCGCCGTACTTGATCACGATGGTTTTGTCCTTATATTTCTGGATATAGGGCAGCGCCTGAATCAACACCTGGGAGGTGAGCTCTGCACTGGGCTTTCCTTCACTCATGTCCGGTAATCTCCGTTTATTTTTACATAATCATAGGTCAAATCGCACCCCCAGGCCTGGGCGCTGGCGTTCCCGCTCTGCAAATCTACGAGAATCTGTATATCATCTCGGGAAAGGATTTCCTTTGCCCGCTCTTCGTCAAAGGGAATGCCGGCCCCGTTTTTGCACACGGCGACCTCTCCCGCTTCGCTTTTAAAGGACACATCAATTTTACCAGGATCCAACGCCACCCCACTGTAACCCAAGGCGCACAGGACTCTGCCCCAGTTTGCGTCCGCGCCGAACATAGCGCTTTTCACCAGGGAAGAGCAGATGACGCTTTTGGCCGCTGTTTTTGCCGTGGCCTCGTCTGGTGCGCCAAAGACGGTGCAGTCCAGCAGCTTAGTCGCTCCCTCTCCATCTGCCGCAAGCATACGGCACAGGGATCGGGTCACTGCAGCCAGCGCCTGACAAAAGGCGGTGTATCCAGGACCCTCTTTTGTAATCTGTGGGTTTTGTGCCATGCCGTTGGCAAGCACCGTCACCATATCGTTGGTGGAGGTGTCTCCGTCAATGCTGAGCATGTTGAAGGAGTCCGGTACATCGTCAGACAGGGCTTTTTGCAGCAGCTCCGGGGAAATCGCGCAGTCGGTAGTGACAAACACCAGCATGGTGGCCATGTTGGGATGAATCATACCGCTTCCCTTAGCGATCCCGCCCAGTCTGCACTCCACTCCATCGATTTGGAAACGGACTGCCACCTCTTTTTTCACTGTATCTGTGGTCATAATGGCGGTAGCCGCATCTGCGCTGCCGCTCTCGTCCGCCGAAAGGCCGGCCGCAAGCTCTCCAATATGCGCGCGAATCGGATCCAGGGATAGGGACGGTCCGATCACACCGGTAGACGCCACTACGATATCCTCTTCGGAAATACCCAGCGCGTCTGCTGCAAGCGCGCACATTCCTACTGCTTTTTCCACGCCGTCGCTGGCGCAGGTATTGGCGATGCCGCTGTTGCAGATAATCGCCTGGGCATACCCGCTCTTCACGTGCTCCTGCGTCACTGCAATGGGCGCGCTCTTCACCAGGTTTCTGGTATATACGCAGGCTGCCGCCGCTTTTTTTTCACTAAAAATCAGCGCCAAGTCTTTTTTTGTCTTGTTCTTCCGAATGCCGCAGTGCACGCCGCCGGCCCGAAATCCTGCCGCCGCACAGACGCCGCCTTTTATAAACTCCATATCGGTCACCAATTCTCTCAATTCTTTCCTTATATTATACTTTGTTTGCCCTGATAAGTCAACAATTGTCCTGCAGTTTCACTGCCCCAGGCGAAGCCCTTTTGTCTCCGACTGTCCGGTCATAATATTGAAGCTCTGTACTGCAGCGCCGGAGGCACCTTTGCCTAAGTTGTCGTACCGGGCGCACAGCAGGATCCGGTCGGCATTGCCATGGACTGAGATTTCCATTCCGTCCCAATTCGCATATTTACCGGCTGAGAAAAACCCTTCTTCCTCTGCCTTTTCCTGGTATCGAACCACCGGGCCGGTGTACAAATCCCGATACACGGTCTGTACATCCGCTGCACTGCCCCGGAGCATTCCCCGGTGCAGGGGCACGGTAACCTCCATACCGCAGTAATAATCTGCTACGATGGGGCAAAAGATGGGAGCCGTCGCAAGGCCGCACAGGGTCTGCATCTCCGGCAGATGCTTGTGGGTTTGGGCAAGTCCGTACTGCCGGGGCGCATCCAAAAGGGCGGGACGGGCGCTGTCCTCATATCCGGCAATCATTTTTTTACCGCCGCCGCTGTATCCGGTAATGGAAAAACAGGAAAGGGCCACACCCCTGTCTAAAAGTCCCGCGTCGATTAGGGGGCGAATCAAAGCGATGAATCCACTGGCATGGCAGCCGGGATTGGCCACCCGAGGGGCCTGTGCAACAGATCCGCGAATATCACTGGACAGCTCCGGAAATCCGTAGATCCATCCCGGCGCCGTTCTGTGGGCGGTGGAGGCGTCAATAACCCGCACTGCGGGATTTTTAATCATCGCGGCTGCTTCCTTGGCCGCCGCGTCAGGAAGGCAGAAAAAAGCGATATCACAGCTGTTCAGCGCCTGACAGCGCGCGTCCGGATCTTTACGCATCTCCTCCGGCAGGACCAGCAGCTCCACGTCGTCTCTGTCTGCCAGCCGCTCCCATATTTGCAGGCCGGTTGTGCCTTCCTTGCCATCTATAAATACTTTTGTCATATTGTTCTTCCTTTCCTTGGGATAGAAAAGTGTATCGCTTCCGATTATTTAGTCATTATATTTGTATAATTATACATCCCCGATCTTTTGTTGTCAAGGTAGTTTCTGTGAATCCTTTTTATTTGTGGATATGCACAATCGGCACTCTGTAGCCCTGTATGGCTTTGTATAAATATAAAGACGCCCGGTTGTACCAAGGCGGAGTGGGGATCTCTATTCCATGCTTTTTAAGCAGATCTCCCCGTCAAAACTACGTTTTGACACCCCTCGTGTTTCGGGGATGAAACACGAGGGGGCTTTTACAGCGAATGCAGCTAAAAAAAGCAAAAAGAGGAGACTACTCCCCTTTTTGCCGCTTTATCTTCCAAATACCATGTCCCCAGCGAAAAAGGTCACGCCGATACCGGCAGCCAAAGGATCATCTTCCCTGGCAAAGTACAGCGCTCCCCCAGTTGGATCTTCCCCGCTTGCTGCCTGCCGGACTGCTTGCATGGAAATGGACACGTCTTGCCATACAGCCCCTTGTCCGATCCGCCCTTCTTCTACACTAGGGAATGCTCCTACAGAAAAGATAACATTCACCACCGTATCCGGAAATCCCTCATGCTTTACCCGATTGAGTACCACCGCCGCTGCCGCCACCCGACATAAATATGGCTCTCCCGCACATTCGGCGCTGACCAGCTGTGCCAACAGGGATTTTTCGGCTTGCGTAAGTATGATGTCCCCTTTTGCATTTTCCGTCTCCTCTGCCAGGCAGACAATTGCCTCTTCCTGGTTCATAGCTGCCACATCAGCTCCACATGCAATTCCTGTTAAAATGATACTAACAACCATGACTGCAGCACAGACATATAGAATACCAGATTTTTTCATAGGCCCTCCTTGCTTTTCAAGGTAGGTTTCCCCAGAAAAATCCATGATATGCTTACATTGTAAAATTATATTTGCTTACAATTTTTTGCATGGGTGTTTCATTGGTATATACCATATTAAAGGAAAATTCCAAAAATTAAATACAAAACCGCACCTGCAAACACACAAATAGTCAAGCCTATGTACGCTATCCCAAATACTTTAAATAGACGGAGGCGTCTTGGAGTTGTATATAATACGGTGCCGCTCTTCCCCGATCCATAGTACTTTAAAATTGTATTCCTGCTGTTTCTATACAGGCCGGCCCCCCTCGTACTGAATTTCATACCGGCATCCCGGCTCTACAGTGAACGCTGCAATTGCAACACCTACCTCGTTACCCTGATAGGAGATCGAGGCACGGATCACGTGAGACCCTGGCTGCAGCTGTGTAGTCACGGCCATCCCGGGGGCAATGTGCGCTGGAGGTCCCTGGTCGATGGACACATCTATACACCGGTTCTCGATGTTAAACCGTAATATTGTCGTTCATAAAGCACTCCCTTCTTTTAGATGGCTTTTAGAAGAAAAAAATTAAAAGTATAGCAATAACCACCAAGATCAATGCCGTAAACCAGATAATTTGTATACCAATTCCTTGCCTGGTGATGGCGCCAGAAGTTTTTGCTACTTCAGTTTCCTGGTCTCTTCCAAGTCGCTCTTTTACAGTAAGGGACCCCCGCATTTGCATAGCCGTAAATTTATAAATAATCGTATATTGTCCCTCTGGTTTAACTTCAAAGTCCACTTCTACAACGCCTATCTCATTTCCCTGATAAGGAACAGCCACACGTAAGGTGTGTACACCCGGTACAAGGTCTAAGGTGACAAATGAACCGGTGGCGACTTTCACAGATTTTTCTCCATCAATAATCCCTTCCATTGAATATGGAACAGACGATTGAAACTGAATCGTTGTGTTGTTCATATAAAACTCCATTCCGCCGCTCCGTGGCAGCAATAATATGGTACAGTATCGTTGTTGCGGAGGGAAAAATTTGTAGACGACCCTTTCAACGACAAAACCATCATCCCAGTCTTGCTGAGACGATAGAGGAGTCGCCCTGCGTGCCACTTACATGAGGACCCTTGCCTCTCTGCAGTGTTTCGCGGGCGAAACACCAGGATGATGTCAACAAAACTGACCTGTTCTACTCTAAGCTCCCTCTGTGGCTTCACTCGTGAAAAGCCACAGAGGGAGGGTGTCAGCGAAGCTGATGTGGGAAAGAAAAAACTATCCTACTCTCATCTCCGATGACCATATCCGAAATAATCCTTAATAAAAACGGCTGTTTTTCAGGTGAAGTTATAAAGGCGTTTTCCGATTTAAGACGTATTGGGGTGTAAAACAACTGTACGAAAAGGCTTGTTTCATACAGCCTGCACGCTCTATATACTTTGCATATAGTCCCTAAAATACAAAGTATGGGAGGACAGCCCAATGCTCTGTCCTCCCATATTGCTTTTCTCTTACTCTGCAGCTTCGTCGATCAATTTGATCATTGCCATCTCCGCGGCGTCTCCGCGACGGGGGCCAAGCTTGTAAATCTGTGTGTATCCGCCGTTTCTGGAAGCGTATTTCGGTGCGATCTGATCAAACAGCTTCTTCACCACGTCTTCCTTTGTGATATATGCAAGTGCCGCACGGCGGGAGGCAAGGGTATTTTTCTTGCCAAGGGTTATCATTTTCTCTGCCATGGAACGGACTTCCTTCGCACGGGTCAATGTCGTTTCAATTGTACCGTTCTCCAGCAGGTAGGTTACCATTCCACGGAGCATGGCGTTTCTATGGGCCGTCGGCCTGCCAAGCTTTCTTGTTCCGGGCATGTTCATGTCCTCCTTTTCGCAATACTATTTTTGGGAAAGCCTCATTCGTCGTCCTTCTTCAGCTCCAGGCCGAGAGAATTCAGTTTCGCGATGACTTCCTCCAGCGATTTCTTTCCAAGGTTTCTCACCCGGATCATTTCGTCCTCTGTCCGATTGATCAGGTCTTCCACCGTATCGATGCCCGCACGCTTCAGGCAGTTGAAGCTGCGCACGGACATGTCAAGCTCCTCAATGGTCATCTCAAGTACTTTTTCTTTGACTGTTGCTACGCTTTCCACCATAATTTCAGCGTTTTTCGCCTCGTCCGAAAGATCCACGAACAAGTTGAGATGTTCGTTGAGTATCTTGGCGCCCAATGAAACCGCTTCTTTGGCCGAGATTGTACCATTGGTCAAAATCTCGATTGTCAGCTTATCAAAGTCTGTGATATTTCCCACACGGGTGTTTTCCACATTGTAGTTTACATTGTAGACCGGTGTAAAGATGGAATCTGTGAAGATCGTTCCCACCGGGGCGCTGACGCCCTGGTTTTCATCCAGATAATACTGTTTATTTCTCTGCTGGGAAACATACCCTCTTCCCCTGGCAAAGCTGAGCTCCATGTGCAGCCGCACATTGTCTCCAAGGGTTGCAATATGGTGATCCGGGTTGAGAATTTCAATATCTGCATCCTGCTTGATATCCCCTGCCGTCACGTCGCAGGGTCCGGTCATATCCAGCATTACCGTCTTGGTTGTCACAGAGTGCAGTCTCGCCGTAATTCCTTTTACATTCAGGACGATTTCCGTTACATCTTCCTTGACACCGTCAATGGTGGAGATTTCGTGAAGTACGCCATCGATTTTGATACTTGTAACAGCGACGCCGGGGAGGGAGCTGAGCAATACGCGGCGCAGGGAGTTACCCAGGGTAATCCCATAGCCTCTTTCCAGCGGCTCGACTACAAATGTGCCCGATTCCCCTGTCTCGCTCATATTCAGCGTCATGATGTTCGGCTTTTCTATTTCGATCATAACAACCTCCTGTAATTTCATTCATTGATCCTTTAGACGCTCCCTCAAAGGAGCAGGAACTTGCTGCATGCCCGCGCACGGCTGCCGGAGCTGCCACGCATCCGGTCCTTCACCAACTGCCGCCCGGCTGCAGCATGGCAGGTTATTACTTAGAATAAAGCTCGATAATCAGCTGTTCGTTGAAGTCAAAGTCTACGTCGTCACGGGCCGGCATTGCCACAACCTTCGCGCTGACTGCATCTTTGTTCAGATCCAGCCACTTGGGTGCGGTCACGTTTGCCATATCCTCTATCAACGCTTTGAATTTCTCGCTGGAACGGCTTTTTTCACGCAGTTCAATCACATCTCCCACCTTCAGGATAATGGACGGAATATCCGCCTTTTTCCCGTTCAGGGTAAAGTGTCCGTGACGAACCAGCTGTCTTGCTTCCTTACGGCTGGAGGCCAGACCCATTCTGTATACCGCGTTGTCGTAGCGGCTTTCCAGAATGGACAGCAGGTTTTCACCAGCGATACCGCTCTTTTTGTCCGCCTTTACATAGTACTTTTTAAACTGCTTCTCCTGTACGCCATAGTACCGGCGGGCAGTCTGCTTTTCCCGCAGCTGCATTCCGTATTCCTTTACGGTTTTACGGCCTGCCCCATGCTGACCGGGAACCGTCGCACGTCTGGATACTGCGCATTTGTCGGAGAGACAACGGTCTCCCTTCAGGAACAGCTTCTTTCCTTCTCTGCGGCACAGCTTGCAGGAAGGTCCTGTATATCTTGCCATTAGATTCTTCCTCCTTATAGATTATACACGGCGGCGCTTCGGAGGGCGGCAGCCGTTATGGGGAATCGGGGTTACGTCTTTGATCAGGGTAATGTTCAGACCGGTAGTCTGCAGCGCACGGATGGCTGCCTCCCGTCCGCTTCCGGGACCCTTTACGTATACCTCTACCGTTTTCATTCCATGCTCCATCGCAAGCTTTGCTGCGGTTTCTGCCGCTGTCTGCGCCGCATACGGGGTGGACTTTCTGGAACCCTTAAAGCCCATTTCTCCTGCTGACGCCCAGGAAACTGCGTTTCCGTGCAGGTCGGTGATGGTAATGATCGTATTGTTGAAGCTGGAGCGGATATGTGCGGCCCCGCTTTCAATATTTTTACGGTCGCGGCGCTTCTTGATCGTTTTCTTTACATTTGCCATGAAATCAGCTCACTCCTTTACTTCTTCTTATTGGCGATGGTCTTTGCCGGACCCTTTCTGGTTCTTGCATTGGTTTTGGTCCGCTGTCCGCGTACCGGCAGGCCTTTTCTGTGCCGGATGCCACGGTAGCAGTTGATCTCTACCAGTCGCTTGATGTTCATAGCAACCTCACGGCGAAGCTCACCTTCTACTGTGTAGTTGTTTTCAATTTCATCACGCAGCTTTGCAATTTCTTCCTCAGTCAGGTCCTTTGCGCGTGTGTCGGGGTTGATGCCGGTTTTTGCAAGGATATCCTTGGAGCTCTTCAATCCGATTCCATAGATATACGTCAATGCAATCTCAACACGCTTCTGGTTGGGAATATCAACACCTGATATACGAGCCATAGCTTTTTTTCACCTCTTTCGGGTTTGATTGGTTGGGCGCCCTCTGGGCGCGCTCTTGCTTGGGCGATCAGCCCTGTCTCTGCTTGTGCTTGGGGTTTTCGCAAATGACCATTACCCGGCCATGTCTTTTTATAATTTTGCACTTTTCGCAGATCTTTTTTACAGAAGGTTTTACTTTCACAGTAACAACCGCCTTTCTTTGATTTGCCGTTTTGCGTTCCTACAGCCTTGCTGTATTACTTCGTACGCCATGTGATTCTGCCTTTTGTAGGATCGTAGATGGAAACCTCCACCGTTACCTTGTCTCCAGGCAAAATCTTGATATAGTTCATGCGCAGCTTCCCGGAAATGTGTGCGGTGACGATCATTTCATTGGGCAGCTTTACCTTGAAGGTTGCGTTGGGCAGCGCCTCAACCACCACGCCTTCAAATTCGATTACATCATCTTTTGGCATAAATAAAAGTCCATACCTTTCTCAGGCTTTTTGCCGGTTTTCGCTGTGCGAAATCGTTTTGATTCCCATTTTTCTTTTCCTGACGACTCTGCCAGTCTCTTCATGATTTTTATGCGCGATTTTCAAAATCCTGCAGATAGGCGTATACTGCATCGTCCGTGTCCGGGACCTTCTCTGCGCCCCCGGAAAGTACCGTCAAATGCCGAAGATTTTTCTTCTTTGGCCTTTCCAGGGTATGGAGTCTGCCGTTTGCGATAAGGGCCCGACCGTCCTGGGTTTCTCCGATGATGATATACAGCCTGTATCTGTCCCGGCCCGCTTTGCTTTGGACCACCGCCCCGACCCACATGGTCAGTCTACCTTTGTCAGGAGCAGAGGCCCCTCGTCGGTGATAGCCACTGTGTGTTCATAGTGGGCAGACAGCTGTCCATCTGCCGTGATCACCGTCCAGCCATCCGGCTGGTCGATCACACGGCCTGTTCCGGCGTTGATCATGGGTTCAATGGCGATCACCATGCCCCGGCTGATCCGGGGACCGTGTCCCGGCGTGCCGTAGTTGGGAACGCTGGGGTCCTCATGGAGATCCTTTCCCACGCCGTGACCAACATACTTACGCACCACAGAATATCCTCGCTGGGACACGTATCCGTCCACAGCGGCACCGATGTCACCGATCCGGGCGCCGTCCCGCTGCGCGGCCTGCACACCCTCGTAAAAGGATTCTCTTGTGGCATCGATCAGACGCTGGGCCTCGACACTGATTTTCCCCACAGGAAAGGTATTTGCGCTGTCTCCGTGGAAGCCGTCGATGTAGGCGCCCACATCGATTTTTACAATGTCCCCCTCCTGCAGATACCGCTCTGCCGACGGAATGCCGTGGATCACTTCTTCATTGATGCTGATGCAGGCGCTGCCGGGAAATCCGCCGTATCCCAGAAAGGAGGGCTTTGCGCCGCACTTTTCAATATGAGATCGGATCATCTTATCCAGCGCGGCGGTGGTTATTCCTTCCCGGACGGCTTCCCCGGCGAGAGCCAAGGCTTCGCCGGTGATCCGGCCTGCCTGCTGCATCTTTTTGATTTGTTCAGGATTTTTAATAAAAATCATGATAGTTCCTTCTTAACCTCTATTCCCCCCATTGGACAATGCTGCCAAGGTAAGGGCCGTGGTGTCGGCGATTTGCTCCTGTCCCTGTACGATTTTTAGCAGCCCCTTTTCGGCGTAATACGCCTTCAGCGGTTCGGTCATGCTGTGGTAAGTGGCCAGCCGGCTTGCTACTACCTCCGGCCTATCATCGCTGCGGACGGTAAGCGTGCCTCCGCAGGGACACTTTTCCCCTGCCGGAGAAGGATTATACTCCACATGGAAGGTGGCGCCGCAGGTCTTGCAGACACGCCGGCCTCCCATTCGTTTTTGGATCTGATCGTCAGGTACTTCTATGCTGATCACATCTGTGACGTCCACTCCCATGTCCTCCAGTGCCTGCGCCTGGGGCACTGTACGGGGGAATCCGTCCAGAATGAAGCCGCCCGCGCAGTCCGGCTGGCTGAGCCGCTCCCGGATCATACCGATGACTACTTCGTCCGGCACCAGCGCGCCGGCGTCCGTATACGTTTTGGCGCTTTTCCCCAGAGGGGTCTCTTTCGCAATCGCCTCCCGGATCAGCGCGCCGGTGGATATGGTGGGAATGTTGTACTTTTCTGAAAGGACACTTGCCTGGGTTCCTTTGCCGGCCCCCGGCGCTCCCAGAAGGATCAGCTTAATGGTTTTCATAGGTTTCCCTCGTTCCTTTTATTCCAGAAATCCTTTGTAGTGGCGCATCGTCATCTGACCTTCAATTTCCCGGGCGGTTTCAATGATAACGCCGACTACGATGATGATGGAAGATCCGCCGAAAGCGAGTCCTGCCATCTTTCCGCCGGATACCAGGTTGATCACCATGGGGAATACAGCAATGAAGCCAAGGAAGATTGCGCCGATCAGCGTGATTCTGTTCAGAACCCGCTTGATGTAATCAGAAGTAGGCTTTCCGGGGCGGATTCCGGGGATGGAGCCGCCGTTTTTCTTCAGATTGTTGGATACTTCTACAGGGTTGAAGGAAATCAGGATGTAGAAGTATGCAAATGCGATAATCAGTATGAAGGTGAGAATCGCATACACAACGGACCCGCTGTCAAACAAATTGAAGAAGCCCGTCCAGAATTTGGAATCCTTGTAGTCTACAAACATACCGATCGTCGCGGGAATACTGACGATGGAGCTTGCAAAGATGATGGGCATTACGCCGGTGTTGTTCAGCTTGATGGGCAATGTGGAGTTCTGACCACCGTACATCTTCCGTCCTACAACCTTCTTGGCGTACTGCACTGGCAGACGGCGCTCAGAGTTGGTGATAAACACGATCAGCGCTACCATCAGAATACCGATGATAATGGATGCTACAGCAATGATGATACCCAGCCACTGAGGGGTTCCCTCTACATTGCCGGATGCATAGTTCCACAGGGCGCCTATGATGCTGGGTCCTCTGGAAACGATGTTGGCAAACAGGATCAGAGAGATACCGTTGCCGATGCCGCTTTCGTTGATCTTCTCCGCCAGCCACATTACAAGGGAGGATCCAGCGCAGTAGCAGGCGATAATAACAATCGCTGCAAACACGCCTTTATCTGTCAGATAGTCGTATCCCCGCAGCATGAAGTAATATCCCACCGCGGTAAGCAGTGCCAATGCCACGGTGACATACCGTGTGATTTGATTCAGCTTCTTTTTGCCATCCTCGCCCTCTTTTGCAAGGCGCTCCAGAGGCGGGATCGCTACGGTGAGAAGCTGTATTACAATAGATGCGGTAATGTAGGGCGAGATACCCAGTGCAAACAGGGTTGCCTGCGCAAAGGCACCGCCGGACAAGATGTTCAGATACTGCAGAATCGATCCTGCAGTTTGCTCGTTCATGCTTGCTGCCAGATCCGCCGTCAGAAAGGGCACGGGAATCTGTGCACCGATTCTGTACAGGAGCAGAATAAACAGTGCAAACACGATCTTTTTACGAAGATCGTCGATTTTCCAAGCGTTTTTTATCGTCTGGAACACCTTACTTCACCTCGGCCTTTCCACCTGCCGCTTCAATCTTTTCTTTTGCTGTGCCTGAAAAGACAGCCGCTTCAACAGTTAATTTCTTGGTGAGTTCGCCGCTTCCCAGCACCTTCAGTCCATCCAGACCCTTGCGCACGATTTTTCTCTCCAGCAGGGTTTCCAAATTGACTGTTTCACCGTCTGCAAACTTTTCGTTCAATGTAGCGACATTGACAATCGCATACTGTGTTGCAAAACGAATATTGTTAAAGCCTCTTTTCGGAAGCTTTCTGTAAAGGGGCAGTTGGCCGCCTTCAAAGCCCAGGCGTACTCCGCCGCCGCTGCGGGCGTTCTGGCCTTTATGGCCCTTGCCGGCAGTTTTACCGTTGCCGCTTCCCGGGCCTCTGCCTTTGCGCCAAACCTGTTTTACGGAGCCTGGTGCCGGTGAAAGTTCATGGAGCTTCATGGTTTTTCCTCCTTACGTTGAAATCATTCTTTTTTTGTACCTTTGGGGGCACATGTTTCTGTCTGGAGTGGTTTACGCCTTCTCCACGGTTACAAGATGAGAAATCACCTTGATCTTTCCATCCAGCACGGGGCCGTCCTGATGGCTGATGCTGTCCCCGATCTTTTTCAGTCCCAGGGATTCTGCTGTTGCTTTCTGCTTCGGATTTGCTCCGATCAGGCTTCTTGAAAGTGTTACCTTTGTCATATCGTCACCCTCCCTCAGCCTTTTGTTACCTGCTGCACGCTAATGCCGCGGGTCTTTGCTACCTGCTCTGCGGACCGAAGGGACTTGAGTCCTTCCATGGTAGCTTTGATTACGTTTGTGGGGTTGTTGGAACGCAGGCACTTTGCGCGGATGTTCTTCACGCCTGCCAGTTCCACAACGGCACGAACCGTTTTACCTGCAATGATTCCGGTACCTTCTGCGGCAGGCTTCAAAAGCACCTTGCCTGCGCCGAACTCTCCCAGCACCTCGTGAGGAATGGTTGTTTCGTTCAGCGGTACTTCGATCATATTTTTCTTTGCATCCTCGATGCCTTTACGGATTGCTTCCGGAACCTCTGCTGCCTTGCCCAGACCAAAGCCTACGTGGCCGTTGCCGTCGCCGACTACCATCAGGGCTGCAAAGCGGGCGATCCGTCCGCCTTTTACTGTCTTGGACACGCGGTTTACAGCGACCAGGCGCTCTTGCAGCTCCACAGCCGATGCGTCAAAATTCTTTGCCATGTCTTTTCTCCTTGAATTTGTTTAATGGTTCATTAAACAGTGTACAAACCGGATGTTGGCTGGGGATGAATCAGAACTTCAGTCCTGCTTCTCTGGCCCCTTCGGCCAATTCCGATACACGTCCGTGATAGATATAACCGCCGCGGTCAAATACAACTGTTTCGATTCCTGCTGCCAGTGCCTTCTCAGCCACCTTCTGGCCCACCTTCTTCGCTGCTTCCTTGTTGCCGGTGGCACCTTCGAAGCCTGCTTCCAGGGTGGATGCGGAGACTAAGGTTACGCCCTTCACATCGTCGATGATCTGTGCGTAGATGTTCTTATTGGAACGGTATACACACAGCCTGGGCCGTGCTGCTGTGCCGCTGATCTTCCCGCGTACACGGCGGTGTCTTCTCAGCCGCTGCTGATTTCTGTCCCGTTTTGCTACCATACCTGTCGCCTCCTTTCATTATTTACCAGCTTTTCCGGCCTTGCGGCGGATATGCTCGGTATCATACTTCACGCCCTTGCCAAGGTACGGCTCCGGCGGTCTCTTCTTCCGGATCTGGGCTGCGATCTCCCCGCATTTCTGCTTGCTGGGGCTTTTTACAATAACGGTATTTGCGTCTGGCACCTCAAAGGTTACGCTGTCGCCCTCTTCGAAAATCACGTCGTGGGAGAAGCCCAGTTTCAAGTTTAGCTTGTTGCCGCTCTTCTCGGCACGGTAACCAACGCCGTTGATTTCCAGTTTCTTGGAATATCCCTGGGTTACGCCCTGGACCATGTTGAACAGCAGCGCACGGGTCAGTCCGTGGAGACTCTTCATTTCTTTTTCATCGTTTGGCCGTGCTACCGTGAGCACATCGCCGTCCCGGGTAATGGTCATGCTGCCCGGCATTTTTTCGCACAGGGTTCCCAGAGGGCCTTTTACGGTGATCTGGTTCT
This sequence comes from uncultured Clostridia bacterium, assembly GCA_947627475.1. Lineage (GTDB taxonomy): Bacteria > Bacillota > Clostridia > Oscillospirales > CAG-272 > Avispirillum. Next base: position 8,073 of record CANQWE010000017.1, on the reverse strand, counting down.
CTGCGCCTACAGTAACCTCAACGCCGGCAGGGATGGTAATGGGTTCTCTTCCTATTCTTGACATATCAATTCTCCCCCTCTCTTACCATACAAAGGCGAGAATCTCGCCGCCGACTTTTTCGCGTCTTGCCTTTTTGTCGGTCATGATGCCCTTGGAAGTAGATACGATGGCGATGCCCAGTCCGTTCATCACTTTGGGCATATCCTCGTAGTTGGAATAGATACGCAGACCGGGCTTGGACACTCTGCGAAGACCATGGATGACCTTCTGCTTGCCTGCCTCATATTTCAGGGAAACACGGATCACACCCTGTTTGCCGTCCTCGATGATCTGGACGCCCTTGATGTATCCTTCTGCCAGCAATATGTCTGCGATTGCTTTCTTCATATTGGAAGCAGGGATGTCTACCGTATCGTGCTTTGCGTTGTTTGCGTTTCTGATTCTCGTCAGCATATCCGCAATTACGTCTGACATTTGCATTGTTTTATCCTCCTGTCATGCAAGTATACTTTCTTGCTGCCGCGCTGCGCGGCCGCACACAGACGGTTAATTCCGCAGAATTCCTATCTGTGGGGATGAGTGACGCCTTCTCTTTCGGCGTCTGCGGGGTCTTCTTACCAGCTTGCCTTACGTACACCGGGAATTTCGCCCTTGTAAGCAAGTTCACGGAAGCAGATACGGCAGATGCCGTATTTGCGCAGGTAAGAATGGGGACGTCCGCAAATTTTGCAGCGGGTATACTCTCTGGTGGAGTATTTCTGCTTCTTCTGCTGCTTTAATACCATTGCCTTCTTAGCCATCTTACTTCTCTGCTCCTTCCTTTGCAAAGGGTGCGCCCAGCATACCAAGCAGATCTCTTGCTTCTGCGTCGGTCTTCGCTGTGGTTACAAATACGATATCCATTCCGCGGATCTTATCGATTTTGTCGTACTCGATCTCCGGGAAGATCAGCTGTTCCTTCAGGCCCAGCGCGTAGTTGCCACGGCCGTCAAAGGCATCGGGATTGATGCCCTTGAAGTCACGTACACGGGGCAGCGCGAAGTTGAAGAGACGGTCTACAAACTCGTACATCATCTCTCCCCGCAGCGTTACCTTTGCGCCGATCTTCATGCCCTCGCGGAGCTTGAAGTTTGCAACGGACTTTCTGGCATAGGTGGGAACTGCCTTCTGACCGGTGATTTCCGTCAGCTCGCTAACGATGGTCTCGATTACTTTGGAGTTGTCTTTTGCGTCCCCCGCGCCTACGTTGACTACGATTTTGTCAAGTTTGGGGATCTCCATTACGCTTTTGTACTGATATTTTGTCATCAGAGCGGGAGCTACGTCAGACTTATACAGATCTTTTATTCTTGCCATTTACGTTTCCCTCCCTCAAAGCTCTGCGCCGCATTTCGCGCAGACTCTTTTTTTCTGATCCCCGTCGATTTTATAGCCGGCACGGGTTGCCTTTTTGCACTTGCTGCAGTACAGCTGTGCCTTGCTTGCGTAGAAAGCGCCTTCTGCCTCTACGATTCCGCCGTTTTCCTGGGGCGGACGGGGTTTTACGTGTTTTTTCACAATGTTGACGCCCTCGACAATGATTTTGCCTTCTTTCGGCGCTACCTGCAGAACCTTACCGGTTTTGCCCTTGTCGTCCCCGGACACGATAATAACTGTATCGTCGCGCTTTACATGAACTTTTTTCATTGCAGTGTGCCTCCTTTACAGTACTTCCGGTGCAAGGGACAGAATCTTCGTGTACTCGTGCTCACGCAGCTCGCGCGCCACCGGTCCGAAGATACGGGTTCCCTTGGGGTTTTTGTCGTCGTTGATGATAACGGCTGCGTTCTCATCAAATTTAATGTAAGAACCGTCGGCACGGCGAAGTCCCTTAACGCTTCTTACTATAACAGCACGGACAACGTCGCCTTTTTTTACGACGCCGCCGGGCGCTGCTTTCTTTACAGCACATACGACCACATCGCCGATGTTGCCGTAACGTCTGCCGGAGCCGCCAAGCACCCGGATGCACATCAGTTCTTTTGCACCGGTGTTGTCTGCTACCTTCATTAATGACTGCTGCTGAATCATATTATAGCAAGTCCTCCTGTTGAATTTTGCGGTATGCGCTTTGACATATCCTTTTTTTAGGAGCGGTGAAGATTACTTCGCCTTCTCGATAATTTCTACAAGACGCCATCTCTTGGATTTGGACAGCGGTCTGGTTTCCATCAATTTTACAGTGTCTCCAATGCCGCATGTGTTCTCTTCGTCATGGGCGTGGAGCTTTACCGTTCTTCTGATGATTTTGCCGTAAGTGGGATGCTTTACGTGATCGGTGATCGCAACGACTATGGTCTTGTCCATTTTGTCGCTGACTACCTTGCCCACTCTGGTCTTTCTCAGTGCGCGTGTTTCGTCTGCCATTCGTCAGTACCCCCTTACGCTTTCTTCTCACGGATTATGGTCATAACCCGGGCAATATCTTTCTTTACATCCGCAATCTTGTGGGGGTTGTCAAGCTGATTGATTGCGTGCTGGAAACGCAGATTGAACAGTTCCTTCTTCAGGTCCGAAAGTTTTGTGCCCAGATCTGCCTGCGACATTTTTCTCAGTTCTGTTGCTTTCACAGCTTATCCCTCCAGTTCCTTATCAAGCTGCTCCTTGGTCGCAAAGCGACACTTGATGGGGAGCTTGTGCATTGCGAGACGCATTGCTTCTCTTGCGATTTCCTCGGATACGCCGTCCATCTCGAACATTACGCGGCCCGGCTTTACCACAGCCACCCAATATTCGGGAGAGCCTTTACCGGAACCCATTCGGGTTTCAGCCGGCTTCTCGGTGATAGGCTTATCGGGGAATATCTTGATCCATACTTTACCGCCACGCTTGGTGTAACGGGTCATCGCAATACGGGCTGCCTCGATCTGGTTGCTGGTGATCCACGCGGGCTCCATTGCGATCAGACCGAAGGTTCCGCTTGTGATTCTGTTACCGCGGGTTGCGCGGCCTTTCATACGGCCTCTGTGTACACGTCTGTACTTAACTCTTTTCGGCATTAACATTATTTCGCGCCCCCTTCACTGTTATTTCTGGGGCCTTGACCCTGCCGGGGACCCTGACCGCCGCTGCGGCCACCGAATCCGCCTCTGCCGCCGTCCCGGCGTCCGCCACGACTGTCTCTGCGATCACCGCGTCCACGACCATCTCTGCGGTCGCCTCTGCCACGGTTATCACGACGGTTGTTCTGCTGACGACGCTCTTCTGATGCGCCGGTCTGCACTCTGGCTACTTCGGGGAGAACCTCGCCCTTGTAGATCCAAACCTTTACGCCGATTTTACCGTAGGTGGTGTTGGCTTCCCAAAAACCGTAATCGATATCGGCACGCAGTGTCTGCAGGGGAATGGTTCCCTCATGATAGTGCTCGCTGCGGGCAATTTCCGCGCCGCCCAGACGGCCGGACACAGTGATTTTGATACCCTTAGCGCCCATACGCATGGTACGGCCGATAGACTGTTTCATCGCGCGGCGGAAGCCGATACGGCGTTCCAGCTGGCTTGCGATGTTTTCTGCCACAAGCTGTGCGCTCATTTCCACAGGCTTTACTGCGATCACGTTGACGGACACAGCTGCCCCGGTCATCTTTTCCAGATCTGCACGCAGCTTTTCGATCTCTGCGCCGTCTCTGCCGATAATCATACCGGGCTTTGCACAGTGAATGTACACCCGGATTTTGCCGGTGTTGTCCCGTTCGATCTCAATTCTCGGAATGCCGGCGTTCATGAGACGTTTTTTCAGATATTTTCTTACGTTGTAGTCGTTTACCAGGGTATCGCCGAACACTTCGTCTTTGGCGTACCATCTGGAGTCCCAGTTTTTAATGACTCCCACGCGAAAGCCGTGGGGATTTACTTTCTGACCCATTGTCTCCTTGCCTCCTTCATTCCTTTTCTTTCACCGCGAGGGTGATGTGACTGGTTCTTTTCAGAATTCTGTCTGCGCTTCCCTTGCCTCTGGGCATCATTCTTTTCAGGGTCATGCCAGGGGTTACGAAGCACTCGGATACATACAGTCTGTCTGTATCCATGCTGAAATTGTTGTCCGCATCTGCTACGGCGCGATCCAGCAGCTTGATCAGATGCTCGCAGGCAGCCTTGGGGGTATTCTTCAGAATACCGCGGGCTACTTTCACATCCTTGCCGCGGATCAAGTCCAGAACGACTTTTACCTTCCGGGGGGAGATGCGTACGAACTTCAGATAGGATCTTGCTTCTTTCGTCTGTTCCATTTCTACATTTCCTCCCTAATTATTTCTTGCCTGAGTTGGATGTCTTGGAGCCGGCGTGTCCCTTGAAGGTACGGGTGGGGGCGAACTCGCCCAGCTTATGGCCGACCATGTCCTCTGTTACGTATACGGGGATGTGCTTTCTTCCGTCGTGTACGGCAAAGGTGTGTCCAACAAACTCAGGGAATATGGTGGATGCTCTCGACCAGGTCTTGAGCACCTTTTTCTCACCCTTCTCATTCATAGCGCATACGCGAGCGTACAGCTTGGGTTCGACGAAGGGGGCTTTCTTTAAACTTCTGCTCATGAAACCTTACTCCTTCCTTACTTGCTGTTTCTGCGTTTTACGATGAACTTGTCGGTTGTGTTCTTCTTTTTCCGCGTCTTATAACCCAGAGCAGGCTTGCCCCAAGGGGTTACAGGGCCCGGACGACCGATGGGAGAACGTCCCTCACCACCACCGTGGGGGTGATCGCAGGGGTTCATTACAGAACCGCGGACAGTAGGACGGATACCCATGTGACGCTTACGGCCTGCTTTACCGATTTTTACGGTGTCATGCTCGATGTTGCTCACCTGGCCGATGGTTGCCTTGCAGTTCATCCGGATATAGCGCACTTCGCCGGAAGGCAGACGAACCTGTGCCATGGAGCCTTCCTTTGCCATAAGCTGTGCCTGTGTTCCGGCTGCGCGGACCAGCTGGCCGCCCTTGCCGGGATACAGCTCGATGTTGTGGATGAAGGTACCTACAGGAATGTCGGCGATCGCCAGGGTGTTGCCCGGTTTGATATCTGCGCCGGCGCCGCTGTAGAGCACCATACCGTCTGTAACGCCTACGGGACAGAGCACATAGCTTTTCTTGCCCGCATCGTCCTGTACCAGGGCGATATAAGCGCTGCGGTTGGGGTCGTATTCTACACCGATTACGGTTGCAGGTTTGTCAGAGGTGCGCTTGAAGTCGATCACACGATATTTCTGACGGTTTCCGCCGCCCTTGTGGCGTACGGTGATGCGGCCATAGCTGTTGCGGCCGGCATGCTTTTTCTTCACTTCCAGAAGGCTCTTTTCCGGAGTCTTCTTTGTGATTTCCACAAAGGAGGATACCGACATATTTCTTCTTGCCGGCGTGGTAGGCTTATACTTGATTGTAGGCATTTTCTACTCCTCCCTTAGTTCATTCCCTCAAAGAACTCAATCGTCTTGGAGTCGGCGGTCAGTGTTACGATCGCCTTGGTCCATGCTGCGGTGTAACCGCTGCTGTAACGGAGTCTTTTGGGTTTTCTTTTCATGTTGATTGTGTTTACAGCCGCTACCTTCACGCCGAACAGCTCTTCCACTGCTTTTGCAATTTCCGGCTTCGTTGCGTCGGAAGCTACCTTGAAGGTATATTTCTTCATGGAAATGGCATCCATTGCCTTTTCAGTGATAATCGGCTTCAAGATAATGTCCTGTGCTAACTTCATTTCGCGTATACCTCCTCGATCTTCTCTACAGCTGCCTTGCTGGCTACCAGGCAGTCGCAGTTCAGTATGTCGTATACGTTGATGGCGTTGTACTGCGTAACCTTTACGCCCTCGATATTCTGCAGACTCGCGATTACCTTGCTGTCCACCTCAGGGAGCACAACAAGGGTTTTCTTAGCTGCACCGATATCGGTAAGCATTTTCACCATCACCTTGGTTTTGTATTCTGCCGCCGCGATCTGGTCTACTACGATCATCTCGCTGCCTGCAACCTTGGCGGACAGTGCGCCGAACAACGCCTTCTGTCTGGCCTTTTTGTTCATGGTTACCCGATAGGAGCGGGGCTTAGGACCAAGGGCTACGCCGCCGTGTGTCCACTGGGGAGAACGGGTGGAACCCTGTCTTGCCCGTCCGCTGCCCTTCTGTCTCCAGGGCTTTTTGCCGCCGCCGGATACTTCTGTACGGGTTAGGGTGGACTGGGTACCCTGGCGCTGATTCAGCAGATACATTCTTACAGCAGAATGGAGGATGCTGGGTTTTACCTCGGCGCCAAACACTTTTTCAGACAGTTTCATTGTGCCTGCGTCGGCACCTGCCATATTTACTACTTTAATCTCTGGCATTTGTTCTTCCTCCTTCCCGCTTATGCTTTCACGCTGTCACGGATGAACACGATCCCGCCCTTAGCGCCGGGAACGGCACCCTTTACGGCGATCAGTCCTTTTTCCGCGTCGATTTTTACGATCTCCAGATTCAGTACGGTTACCTGCTCGTTACCGTACTGGCCGGCCATCTTTTTATTTTTCATGACACGGGACGGAGTGGAGCATGCGCCCATGGAACCTACCTGGCGGTGCACCGGTCCGGTACCGTGTGTCATTCTTAAAATGTGGTGGCCCCATCTCTTTACGGCACCGGTATATCCGTGACCCTTCGTAATGCCTGTAATGTCGACCTTTTCGCCTGCGGCGAAGGTATCGACGGCCACTACGTCGCCCACGTTCATTTCCTCAGCGTTTTCGAGACGGAACTCTTTCAGGTGCCGCTTTGCGGGCACGTTTGCTTTTTTGAAGTGTCCGGCGCGGGGCTTTGTCACCAACTTTTCCCGGATATCTTCATAACCAAGCTGTACTGCGCTGTAACCATCCGTTGCCACTGTCTTCTTCTGTACTACGAAGCAGGGACCTGCGTCGATCACCGTTACGGGGATCGCAGCACCGTTTTCTGCGAAGATCTGGGTCATGCCCAGCTTCTTTCCAATGATTCCTTTTTTCATTTTTTCCTCCAATAAGGTTATTGGTTGACGTCTCTCATTTGCGCGGCAGCCACGCCGCAGCCGCCAACTTGACCTTTTCCGCCATCAAGCAGTTTTACATGCTCTGTACGGGGAAAATCGGCTGTTTTGCGAAAGGCTTATTTTACTTCTTTCGCTTCAATCTCAACGCCTGCGGGAAGTTCCACACCCAGAAGGGATTCCACAACCTTCGCGTCGGCGTTTTCAAGGACGATCAGTCTCTTGTGCGTGCGCTGTTCAAACTGTTCGCGGCTGTCCTTGTACTTGTGTACTGCACGCAGGATGGTAACGACTTCCTTCTCTGTGGGAAGGGGAATCGGACCGGAAACCTGTGCGCCTGCTCTTTTTGCAACTTCCACAATTTTCGCTGCGGCGCTGTCTGCCAGCGTGTGCTCATAGCTTTTGAGCCGAACCTTGATTTTTGTTGCCACTTGTCTGCCTCCTAAAATTTTACTTGCCGAGGCGACGAACACGCGCCCGGGCGTTTCCAGGACCTCCTGAAGGAAACCGGATCGAAAAGCCGCTGCGGCGGTGCAACCACAAATCCGCCTGTGCCCTTCATCCGGACATACATTCCTCCGCCAAAATGGCGAGGAGATCTGCGCGCCGGCCTTACACACTTCGGCCGCCGCCTGCGCTCGCGTTCGCTTCGCCCGTTTTAAAAACGGACATACTCCGCGGAAATTCCCCGTCCTCTGTAGCAAAAAGGACGGCAACCTTCCGTTTCATCGCACATCAAGCCTTGTAATTTTACCATAATTCCCATTGTATTGCAACGGATGAAGGGAATTTTCCTAAAAGTTATTTAGAAAAATTTTAGAGAATTTTATTGTGTAATTTTGTGCATTTTAACGATAAAATATACATCTTGTGGTATAGGGTGAAAAAAACACCATATGCAGAAAAAGCTTGTTCTGCTTTGCTTCTTAAATAAATGTCCTGCAGCAGGAAAAGGGAAGGGGGATTCCCCTTCCCTTTTCGATCCCATCCCCTTTGACAAATGGGGGCAAAGCAGCCTTTCCGGTATGCGCAAGGTTTGCAGCAGCTGCA
>CANQWE010000016.1 GCA_947627475.1 uncultured Clostridia bacterium | reverse complement strand
ATATACAATACCGTTCCCTGTGCCGCCAGAGAGGACTCCTCGGCAAATCCAACCATGGCGATGCCGGTGAAAATGAAGCCAATTTGTGACAGGGAGGAAAGGGCCAGGATCCGTTTCAGCTGGGTTGCAAACAGTGCGGGAATCGCTCCGATCAGCATGGTGATCAGACCCAGCACCAGTAGAATACTGTTCCAAAGATAGGAGTCGCCCATCAGGCGTAGCGTAATCAGAAGCGCACCATAGCAGCCGGCTTTGGTGAGGACACCGGATAACAGCGCGGAGGCAGGGGCGGGCGCCTCAGGATGGGCTTTGGGCAGCCAAATATGCAGTGGGAAGATACCTGCCTTGGTACCAAAGCCGAAAAGAAGGCACAGACATGCAGGAAGCAGGGCATTGGGATCCGCTGCAGCGTGCAGCTCACGGATCACCAGCGTTCCTGTGCTGCTGTCCAGTAGAAAGAGGCCCATCAGCAAAACCAGCCCGCCTGTCACAGAGAGGGTCAGATAGGTTTTTGACGCTTCCAGCGCCGCCTTTGTCTGTGTATGGACAACCCAGGCACAGGATGCCAGAGACATCCCTTCGAAAAAGATAAACAAGGTTAGCAGATCTGCCGCTAGAAAGACCCCCATTGTGGCGCCCAATGTGAGCAGAAAGAAAAAGATATACCGGGGCGTGTCCGATTTGCTCCGAAAATACCGGGGGGAAAACAGCCCGGCCAGGGTCCAAAGCAGGGCAGCGACTACCCCGTACAGTCCGCCTAGTCCGCCGCTTTGCAGGCGCAGTCCCAGTAAACTGAAATATGCGTCTGTACTGTCACGCAGAAGAAGGGGAAGGGCCGACAGCACCAGGGTACTGATGCAGGCGGCAATGGTGAGTATATACATGGCACGGCTATTTTTTTTGCCGATCCAATATGCCGCAGGAGCGGCCAAAATAGATAGAAAAACAGTGAGACTATAGATCATCCCAGCACCACCTTTATAAAAAAGTCAGCGATCTGTGGTCCAAACAGTCCGCATGCAATGGTCAGCGCGGACAATAGCAGCATGGGCACAGTCATAAGTGGACCGGCTTCCCGGCAGTTTTCCGACGTGCAGATCAATGCTTTGTAGTTCCGGGGAAAGTAGGCTTGAACGCAGATGGTGATGAGATATACCGCGGTCAGCACAGCGGAAATCAGCAGCACACATATGCCGGCGATTTCCAAAACTCCGCCAACATCCAAGGCAGCAAGGGAGAGGTACCACTTGCTGAAGAATCCGCTCAGCGGCGGGATCCCGGTAAGGGACAGGGCGGAGATGGTAAACGCAGCAAAGGTCACCGGCATATATCGACCGATTCCCTCCAGGGAAGAGATCTTCTGCTTACCGGTATACTGAAGTACGGCGCCGGCTGCAAAAAAAGCCACGATTTTGATCAGAGAGTGGAAGACCAGATGGAGCAGGGAAGCGATGAGCCCTGTATCGGTGAGCAGGGTGATCCCAAACAGAACGTAAGACAGATTGGATATGGTAGAATAAGCCAACCGCCGTTTGAAATGCGTCTGCCGCAGCGCCATGACAGATCCATACAGAATGGTGATCAGCGTAAGCGTCATAGCGGCCTGCTGTGCCCAGGAACCCCGGATCCCCTCTGTGCCGAAGGTGTAGTAGGTGAGACGTATTACGGCAAAGGCGCCTGCCTTAACAATGGCCACCGCATGAAGCAGGGCGGTGACAGGGGTCGGGGCAACCGAGGCGGTGGGAAGCCATCCGTGGAGAGGAAAGAGGGCGGCCTTCACACCAAATCCCACAAAGCCGAAAAACCAGAAGAGCACAGCCTGGCTGTCTGCAGCTTGTGCAGATAGAAATCCGCCCGGAACAAAATCAGAAGCGCCGGCGGCAAGGACATATGCAAGGCCCAGAAAGGCAAAGGCCGCTCCTCCGAAGGAGTAAATCATATACTTTTTGCCTGCCGCCAGGGCTTCCTTGGTCATGGAATGGATCACAAGAGGAATGGTGACAAGGGTGAGCATTTCATAAAAAAGATACATCGTCAAAAGGTTGGCTGCCAGGGCGATACCCAGGGTGATCCCGAAGGCCATGGTGAAAAACGCCCAGAAACGCCTTTGATCCGCCTCCTTTTTCATATAGTCAAAGGCATATAATAAGGTGATGGGCCACAGAGCGGATACCAGTCCTGCAAAAATTTTCCCCATCCCATCCAAACGCAGAGACAACTGCAGGGTATCGGTAAATTCCAGCAGCACAAGGCTGCCAGAGGGAGTGAAAAACAAAAGTACCCACATAAATCCTGCATTCAGGAACATTACGGCGATAAAGTACATCCGACGCATCCATTCCTTGGAAAGGGGCAGCAGATAGGTGAAAAGCCCGGCCAGGATCGGGAATACGATTGGAATAAGCAGATATCCGGGATGCATGGTAGTCCCTCCTTTCTTTGAAAGATTAGATCAGCCGAATATGCCGGAAGTCAAAGATAAAACCCCGGCTTTCAGTATAGGAAAAAAGATCCCGGGCAAAAGGGAGGAGGCTGCAAAAACAACCAGCGGTACCAAAAGCCCCCTGGGGATGTGCTCTCGACGCAGGGCACCGGAGATTTCCGTGCCCGGATAGAAGGCCCTGCCGACGATGGGCAGCAGATACCCCGCTGTAAGCAGCGCGCTTATCAGCAGTACGATGGGGATACTATAGGCTAGAGGACCACTCCCCTCTAAGGCGCCTGCAGCAAGGTACCACTTGCTGTAGAATCCACCGGCAGGGGGGATCCCGATAAGGGACAGGGAAAGCAGGGTAAAGCACACAAATAGCGCAGGATATTTTTTGCCACAGCCTGCATAGTCCCCTGCGCCGGTTTTTCCGGTGAGATAGATCAGCGCCCCGGCGCACAAAAACAGGCCGGCCTTTGCGATCATATGAAAGATCCCCTGCAGAAGCGCACCCAGCAGCGCTTGTTCGTTTAATAAAAACAAACCGATTAATACATAGGATACCTGACTGACAGAGGAGAGGGCCAGCCGTCGCTTCAAATTATTTTCTGCAAGGGCCAGAGCAGAGCCGATCAGAATTGTCAAAAGCGCCAGAATAAGCAGTGTATACTGCACCCATGTTCCCCGTATCAAAGCAGGATCGATCACAAAGAAAAGCAAGCGCAAAATTGCAATGACACCGGATTTTGTAATGATCCCCGAGAGAATGGCAGATGCCGGTGCCGGGGCCTGGGGATGCGCCGCAGGCAGCCATGCATGGAGAGGAAACAATCCCCCCTTTGCGCCGAATCCGACTACGCAGCAAAAAACGCCGGCAAGGAGCAGCGGATTGGAGCTATCCTCCAGCAGATATCCCCCGGCTACAAAGTCCAGGGTGCCGGCAGTATGATAGAGCACCATCAGTCCGAACAGGGCGATAATCGCCCCCGCCAGGGAATAGAACAGATAACTGAGTCCGCCGGCCGTGGCATCCCCTGTGCCGCTGTGGAGCACAAGGGGCAGGGAAGCCAGGGTGGTCAGTTCAAAGAACAGGTACAGGGTGAGCAGATTGCCTGCAAAGAATACGCCGATCAGACAGGCCTGGGACAGGAACAAAAACGCGTAAAAGCGGGACTCTTTTTCTTCGTGTCCCATATATGTGGTGCAGAAGATCACACATAGCAGCCATCCCCCCCCGGTGAGCAATCCCAGCAGAGACCCGATCCCGTCTGCGGACAGGGAAAGACACAGGGAATCAGAAAAGCGCCAGAGGATGATTTCCTCGCCACCGATCCATAGAGGGAGGGACAAAAGCACTGCCTGTACGGCGGCGATGGCTACAGACAGGGTGCATAGCAGTTTTCTGGAGGACGTTCCCAGAAGAGCAAACAGGATTCCCGTCAGGAGAGAAAGCAAAAAGGGTATAAGCAGATGCATTGGAAACTCCCTTCTTTTATGATTGCAAAAACAGCTGCAGGCCAGACTCGAACAGGAAAGTCAGGGGCTGGGAGTGGAGTCCGATGGCGACGTTTACCAGAATCAGCAGAAAAACGGCGGCAAAAAAAGCTTTCTGTCTGCCGATTCCGATCCGTCTTTCAGGATCCGGCCGACCGGTGTAAAGAATCACAGATACATACATAAAGTAAATGACGTTGAGGATCGTACTCACCGCCAAGGTCAACAGGACAACCATGGATTTGTGGGGAAAGGCGAACGCGGACAGAGCGAAATACAGCTTGGAAATAAACCCGGTGAAAATCGGGAAGCCGATCATGGAGAGGGACCCGCACAGGAAAGCAAGCCCTGCGGCTGGATTTCTGTGGGCCGCGCCCCGCAGGGACGTGAAATCCCGTCCTCCCCCGGAGGCGTCAATCAGCGCGCCGCCGGAAAGAAACAGGACAGGCTTAGTGATGGCGTGGGCACAGATGTGGAAGAATACGGCGACCATGGCCTCTTTGGTACCCATGCCGATCCCCATAAAGATATATCCGATCTGGGCAGCGGAGGAAAACGCAGTCATTTTCGTGATGGTGCCGGCCCGGATCGCAGAGATGGATCCTACGATCATCCCTGCAATACCGAACAGGAAAAGGATATTTTGCATCCCCGTTTCCATAAATACGCTGTGTCCGTATACCCGATAGATAATTTTGATGAGCAGAAAAATATATCCCTTAGAAATCACACCGGAAAGGATGCCGGAGGAGGCAGGCGTGGCGGTGCCGTAGGTATCCGGCATCCAGAAATGGAAGGGAAAGAGTCCGCTTTTGATAGCCAGACCGCTGACAGTCAGCCCGATAGAGACGATCATGACTCCATGGTATGCGCCGCTGCTCCAGGAAGCGGCCACTGCCTGCTGCAGCTGGGGAAACAAAAGGTGGCCTGTCACGCCGTACAGCATGGTGATGCCCATCAGAAACATCCCGGATCCGATCAAATTAAAGATCATATAGCGGGTAGCGGCAACCAGAGGCTTGCCCGCGTCCCGGATCATCAGAAGGCCGCAGGAGGCCAGCGTACAGATTTCAATAAACACATATCCGGTGAATATATCATTGGTATAGCACAGGGCAAACATGGCCACCTGGGCAAGATCCACAAGAATATAGTAGAAATGCTGCTTATCGAGGCGCACATCTGTGGCGATTCGGTTTTTGCCGGCTGTAATGGAGCAGAGCATCACTACACCGAACAGCAGGGCAAAGAAGGGTTCCAGCAGTCCTGCGGCAATTTCGTTTCCCCAGGGCGCGGGGAAATGCCCCATGCTATAGGTAAAGGACGCTCCGGTTATCAGATTGTGCAATAGGACACTGCCGTTCAGCGCCATGCATGCAGATAGGAGCATATAGGTGATACGGCGCGCGCCCCTTGCCTGAAGCACAAAGGAGACCACCGCGCACAGCAGACACAGGATAATGGCAAAAAGGGGAAAATTGTGGATAAAGCCGGAGGCAAACAAATCCCGCAGCATCAGGTGTGATCCTCCTTGTTTCGAAGCTCGTAGATCACGTCCAGATTGAGGGAGTGATATTTTTCGTAAAGCCGAACCACCAGGGAGAGCATGATCGCCGTCACGCTGACGGAAACCACGATCCCGGTAAGCACCAGTCCGCTGGGGATGGGGTTGATATAGTTTGCGGCGTCTGTAATCCCATCTGCAATGATCGGGGCGTGCCGTCCGTCAATAAAGCCCATGGAAACCAGCAAAAGATAAACGCCGGTGTCCATGATATTCAGCCCTACAACCTTTTTTAGCAGGTTCCGGGAAAAAAGCAGGGTAGTAAAGCCCACTCCAAACAGGATGATGGAGACGACAACAATATAATTTTCTGCCATATGGGCCCACAGATCTGTAAGTGATGTAAACATGGCCATCCCTTTCTGTTATTACTTTTGCAGGATAGAAGCCCTCACTGGATACGGCCTCTTCGAAAATACATATAAAAGGAATACATGGTGCAGCAGACCACAAATCCCACTGCTACATTTAATGGAAGAATCAGTCCGGCAGACAGGATCCGTCCGGGGGTGCCGGTGGAAATGATCGACGGTAAATGATTGGCGCCGGTGAAGAAGGAGTAGGATTTGGCAAGGGCGTAAAAGCTGAGGGAAGAAAGCACCACCGTTTTGATCAGCCGTTCGCTGAATACTGCCGCCGCCCGGTCTTCTCCGTATACCATGGCATAGAGGATCAGCGCGCCCCCAAGGATCGCGCCGCCGGAGAAGCCGCCCCCTGGAGACAGATGCCCGTTCAGGAGCACGTATACGCCAAATACAAAAATAAAGGGAATCAAAAACCGACTGACTGTTTTGACGATATTGTCCTTGGAATATTCCACAATCCCCGGTTTTACGGCCATGGGAACAGGCGTGCCGTCCGGTGCCCGCTTTTTGGTATTTTTCATAAGGATCGTCACGGCGCACACAGCCGTAAACAATACGAAGGATTCCCCCAGCGTGTCGAAGGCGCGGTAATCCAGGATCATGCCGGCCACAGTATTTACCGCCCCGGTTTCGTCCATGCCTTCTTCCACATACCGTTCCATTACTTCATTGACTGCAGGATTGTCCGGACTGCCGTGAGCAGGCAGAAACGCAACGGCTATGAGCAGTACCCCGATAAATATCAGGCAAAACAGGACGCACAGAATATTGTACAGGACCCCGGAGAAGGCAAGCTCTCTGCGCTCCATTTCCCGTATTTTATGCTCCTTGCCCGTATACTCGTGTTTCCATCGGGCTTGCAACGGATCGGCAGTCTTCAGCGTAAAGTCATACTTTCCTCTATACCAGGCGGAAAGCTTTTGCTGAAAAGATCTTCGCATCTGTCTCACTCCTCCTTTGCAGATCCATTTTCATTGTCAGACCGTACACGTTCTTCTTGGTTTGCAGCGTCTCTGTCAAACTGATGGATTCTGCGCAGGGCCAAGTAAAACAGGATTCCTGTAACGCCTGCGCCTACCGCGGCTTCTGTAATACCCAGGTCCGGCGCCTCCAGCAGCAGCCAAACCACAGACATGATCAGACTGTACGCCATAAAAATGATAACTGTGCGCATCAGACGCCGGGAGACGGCAGTGGCCACGGCGCAGAAAACAAGCCCGGCTAAAAGCAAAGTCACAAATATTTCTCGCAGCATGCTCGCAAAACCTTTCTATAAAATCTGATAGAAAAATACTTCCGTTTATTTTCCATCATTCTTCAGACTTTCTTTTGTCTTCGGCAGGATACAGTACCGGTCCAGGGTTTTATCTGTCAGATATTCGAATTTTGTTAGGAGATGAGAAGAAATAGGGCTGGTACACCATTGGAGAGACACCACAAGCAGCAGCTTTAGGGATACAGGCGCGATGCCTCTGGCCAGTATCAGCGCGGCGATAAACAGCAGCAAAGCCAGGGTATCCGCCATGGCTGCAGAGTGAATCCGGTTCAGGGCAAATTTGAAGCGGAAGGTACCAAAAATCGCTACGGCAAGGGTTAAAATTCCCAGAAGGGTGAGCAGCGCCACAATCCAAAAACGAATCCATTCAATCGTCATGACGATCCCTCCCTTTCCCCGGCTTTCTGCCTCCGGGGGCAGCAAACAGATTGATATAAATTTTGCAAAGAATCATCACCGCTACAAAGGAAATCATCACATATATCATGGCGATGTCTGCAATATAATCTTCCCGCAGCAGAACAGTCAGTACAGAAATGGATATGACCACAATGGTGCTGATCAGGTTGATGCCGATGATCTTATCTACAGTAAGCCGGCCGGTGACGGTACGGATTAGCGCAAGGATAATCATGGCGCCCAAAACGATCAGCGTACCCTGAAAAAGCAGACGATAGGCAGCTTCGATGCTCATACTTTTGCTCCCTCCATTTTCTGCAGAATTTTCAGCAAGGTGCTGTTAGCAAGTCCCGCTGCCATAGTCTTGTCCAGGCAGTGGACGGTGTAGACATTTTTTTCCTGCTCTACGGTGATGGTTCCTGGGGTAATGGTGATGGAATTGGCGTAAATCGCCTGGAGAACAGGGCACTCCAGGGGAATCTGCAGACAGACGATTGCGGGACGGTATCGCTTTTTCCGTCCCAGAATGATTCCCGCCACAGTCAGGTTGGCCTTTAAGATTTCCAGTATCAGAACCAGCAAATAGGTGCATCCTAACAGTATATTCCTCCAAATTTTCCATTCAGTCCGAAGCGAATACCCCAGATGGCGGCACATAAAGAAAGACACACATCCTGTGATCAGCAGCCCGAATATGCAGATTTCCAGGGTGATTTTCTGGCTGAGAACCAGCCAGAAGACAAACAGCATCACGATCATTTTATCCCGCTCTTTTCTTCATATTTTTTCAATAAATGATTCATAAAACATGCGCTATTATAGCACGTTGCCCTGCAATATGCAATCCTTGCCGGAAGAATCTTTGTTATAATATGCCCCTGGGAATTGACATTTATTACCTGGCGTTTTATAATGAAACAAGCCTGTCTGCATATTGCAGGAAAAAGAAAACAGTGAAAATCCATTTGTGCCGTTATGGAAAGCGGCACAAAGCTTTTGGTAACAATCAGCACGAATGTTAGGAAAGGTATAGACAAAGAAAACGATGAGACGGTTGCAAGGCGTACGGGTTCCCCACCTGAAATCTACTGCAGGCAGCGCCCCTGCAAATATGACGAATTTAGATGTTGCCATATATCCTATGGTGCAGCATATCGGCGCGCCGGCGGAAGCTGTCCGGCAGAAGGGAGATGCTGTGTGTGTGGGCACACTTCTGGCACGGGCCAGCGGTCCCGTTTCTTCTCCCATTTATTCCGGAGTATCCGGTACAGTGGAAAAAATTGAAGAGGTGCTTTCATCGAGTGGAAAGTATGTGCCTGCCATCTTTATAAAGCCGGACGGCGCCATGACGCCGGATCCGGGGCTTGCGCTCCCCAAAGTTTCGGATACACAGTCGTTTGTACAGGCTGTACGGGACAGCGGTGTGGTTGGCCTGGGCGGCGCGGGATTTCCCACCGGTGTGAAGCTGGATGTGCAGGACCTCTCCCGGATCCAGGAAATTATTATTAATGGAGCGGAGTGTGAGCCTTACATCACCAGCGATACCCGCACCATGCTGGATCGCAGCCAGGATATGCTGGAGGGGATCCGCCTGCTCCAAAAATATCTTGGAGCGAAAAAAATCGTCATTGGCGTAGAAAAAAATAAACCCCAGTGTATTCGCGCCATGAAACAAATTGCCGGCAGCGCCGGAGCAGTGGTTGTAAAGGAACTGCCGTCTATCTATCCTCAGGGAGCAGAGAAAGTCCTCATTTACCATACCACCGGAAAGGTAGTGCCGGAGGGAGGGCTTCCCATCGATGTGGGCGTGATCGTGCTCAACTGTACTACGCTGGCCACCATTGCCCGGTATATCCGCACAGGCATGCCCCTTGTGGAGAAATGTATCACGGTAGACGGTTCCGCAGTGGAGAAGCCTCAAAACGTAATCGTGCCTATCGGCGCAACGCTGCGGGCGGTGTTTGCATTTTGCGGCGGCTTTAAAAGCCAGCCGGGGAAAATACTCTACGGCGGCCCCATGATGGGGATTTCTGTACCGGATCTGGATATGCCCGTTTTAAAGCAGACCAACGCGCTGTTGGCCCTGGACGCCCGGGACGCGGCGCCGGTGGACGCCACCAACTGTATCCGCTGCGGCCGGTGCACCAACATCTGCCCCATCGGCCTGGCACCTGTGTCGATTGCCACGGCATACGGCAGTGGGGATATGGAAGGACTGCAGAAAATCCATGCAAATCTGTGCATGGAATGCGGCTGCTGCAGCTATGTATGTCCTGCAAAGCGGCCCCTGGTGCAGCAGAATAAATTGGCCAAGGCGGCGCTTGCCGCATGGCAGAAATCCAAAAAGTGACTTTGACAGGATACGGAAAGGGATTGCAAAATGGATCAAAAACTGCAGATCACAGTATCTCCTCATATTCGAAGCAGCGTCACCACCGGCGGAATCATGCTGGATGTGGTGATCGCGCTGTGTCCGGCGTTGGTGGCGGCAGTCCTGCTGTTCGGCGCGCGGGCGTTGTACATCACAGCGATTTGTGTGCTTACCTGTGTATTGTCTGAGCTGATTTTTGAACGGATCACAAAGCGTACCCCCACCATCGGGGATTTGTCCGCGGTGGTTACAGGCATGCTTCTGGCCTTCAACCTGCCGGTGTCTATTCCGGAGTGGCAGGCGATCGTAGGCAGTGTAGTGGCCATCGTTGTGGTTAAGCAGCTGTTCGGCGGTATCGGCCACAACTTTGCCAATCCTGCCATCACGGCGCGGATCGTACTGCTGCTGTCCTTCTCTCAGTCTATGACAAACTGGACAAAGCCGGGCGGCTTTTCCGACGGCGAGCTGGTCAGCAGCGCTACGCCTTTGGCCATAGCGGCGGAGGGAACAGAAAAGCTGCCCTCCCTGTTTGACCTTGCCCTGGGAAGACATGCGGGCTGTTTGGGGGAGACCTGCGCTCTGGCGCTGCTCATCGGCGGGATCTACCTATTGATCCGCCGGGTGATCACCTGGCACACCCCGGTAGCTTTTATCGGCACGGTATTTGTGATCTCCTTTTTCGCAGGGGGCCTTAGTCTGGAGACGGCGTTCTATCAGATCCTCTCCGGGGGACTGATGCTGGGGGCGTTCTTCATGGCCACCGATTACGCCACGTCTCCTCCTACCGGATGGGGCAAGCTTTTGTTCGGCGTCGGATGCGGCCTGATCACCGCTGCCATTCGCCTGTGGGGCACCTATCCGGAGGGCGTGTCCTTTGCGATTTTGCTGATGAATATCCTCACCCCGTATATCACAAAGCTCTGCGCCAGAAAAGTGCTTGGGGCTGCGCGGGCAGGAAAAGTACAAAAAACGTAATAGAGGGGAAAGGAAACGGTAGTCCATATGAAACGCGAAGCGACAAAAAGCATTGTGGTTTTAACGGGCATATGTCTCATTGTGGCGGTGCTTCTCGCCGCGGTGAACCACGTTACTGCCCCGATTATTGAAGCGTCTGCCGCCAGTGGCGCCCAGGCTTCTTTGTATGTAGTGCTCCCCAACGCAGCGGGCTTTGAGGAAGAGACGCCGGAAGGGGAAGTGCCCCAGACGGTTACCGGAGTATTCCGGGATACAGGGGGGAGCGGTTATGCTGTGACCCTGTCCGCTACATCCTCCTATTCTGCTACGCCTATGACGTTTACGCTGGGTGTGGGGACAGACGGAAAAATCACCGGCGTGGAAATGACCAATTACGCAGAGTCCAAGGACTTTGGGGATTATCCCAGTACCTATGTTGGGCAGGACTCCGCTCTGGGCGGGGTGGACGTGTATGCCGGTGTGACCTATTCTTCCCAGGCATTCCGGGGCGCGGTGGAGGATGCCTTTGCCGTGCTGGTAGAGATGGGCGGCGTGGCCCAGGGAAATAAAACGGATGAGCAAATCATCGACGAGCTGAAGATCCAGCTGCTTCCCGGCGCCCGGAACCGGGCAGGCGCTCCGAAGCTAAAGGAAATCACGGTTTCCGATCCGTCGGTGCAGCAGGCGTTTGCGGCGGAAAACGATGTGGGATATTTCTATGTGATGGAAGCGGACGGTGAAACGTTTGCAGTGGCGGTCAGCACCACCGGTGGCGCGGTGTGCATGGATCTTACAGGAACCGATGTGACCGCGCAGCAGGAAGCTTTGGTGCAGCGAGCCCTGGAGCTGAGCGACGCCAGCGCCATCCATGAGAAAAATCAAACAGCGGCTTCCAGAGCGCTGCCGGATGGGGCGCAGCTTACACCGATATCCGTATCCGACCAATTCGGCACCGTGGCCAGCATATTTACTGTGTCCGGCGGCGGAGACGCTGCGTACGCCATGGTGTGTAGTCCTTATGGGTATCGCTCGCCTATGAAGCTGGTATTTTTATTGGACAACATGGGAGCCATCAGCGGGCTGCGTGTGTCCGGAGAACTGATCCAGGACAGCGATTACTATTCCAACTATACCTTGGACGAGTCCGCTTATATTGCAGGGATCATCGGTCTGACCGGAGAGACAGCGGATGAGGATGCCACCCTGATTTCAGGAGCTACGATGACCGCAGACGGTGTGTGGACGGCAATGCAGGACGTGTTTGCCGCATTTAAAAGCCTGACGACAGAGACGTAAGCAGGGAGGGAGAAGAAAACTATGTGGAAAAATTTTCTGAAAGGAATTATTCGGGAAAACCCGGTGCTGGTTTTGCTTCTGGGTACCTGTCCGACCCTTGCTGTCACTACCTCGGTTGCCAATGCCTTCGGCATGGGCGCCGCGGCTACGGCAGTGCTGCTGGGGTCCAATATCGTGATTTCTGCCCTGCGTAGGATGATCCCCGATAAGGTGCGCATTCCTAGTTATATAGTAATCATTGCCGGCTTTGTGACGGTTGTGGAAATGGTGATGCATGCGTTTGTGCCGGATTTGTATGAGGCGCTGGGTGTGTTTTTGTCCCTAATCGTAGTCAACTGTATCATTTTGGGCCGGGCAGAAGTGTATGCCAGCAAAAATCGGGTTCTGGATTCGGCTGTGGATGCCCTTGGAATGGGTGTAGGATTTACCCTTGCCTTGTTTGCCATGGCGTCCATTCGGGAAATTTTCGGTTCCGGCTCCTGGATGGGCTTTGAAATCCCCATCCTGTCCGACTTTACCATTCCGATTCTTGTAAATTCCCCCGGCGGCTTTTTTGTGTTCGGCATTTTGATTGCCATTGTAAACGCCGTTACAAAACGGAAAACCGGCAGAGACTTTGGATGTGCGGGATGTCCCAGCGCGGCAGTTTGCGGCGCAAACGACGGCAGCCTGCAAAATGCTGCCCATAAGGATCACGCAGCCGGGTCCGGAAAAGGACCTGACGACACAGCAGAGGAGGGTGGAAAATGATTCGGGATTTGATTGTCATTATTTTCACCGCTATGCTGGTGAACAACTATGTACTGGTAAAATTTTTAGGGATTTGCCCGTTTCTCGGAGTATCGAAAAAGCTGCACTCCGCGGTAGGTATGGGCCTTGCGGTAACCTTTGTCATGCTGCTGGCGACAGCGGCCACCTGGCCCATTCATACCTATCTGCTGACAAAATTCCATCTGGAATATCTGCAGACCATTGTATTTATTCTGATCATCGCTGCTCTGGTACAGCTGGTGGAGATCATACTGAAGCGGTATTTGCCCGCTCTGCACCGCTCCCTTGGTATTTACCTGCCTCTGATCACCACCAACTGTGCCGTGCTGGGTGTAGCAAAGAACAATATTACCGAAGGATACGAACTGTTTATAGAAGCGATGGCCAATGCCTTGGGCTGTGGTCTTGGCTTTCTTCTGGCCATGGTGCTCTTTGCAGGGGTCCGGATGCGGATCGAAACGGCAAAGCCGCCCAAATGCTTTGAAGGCATGCCGATCACGCTGATATCGGCTTCCATTGTGGCGCTGGCCTTTTACGGGTTTGCCGGCGTGATCGACAACATGTTTATGTAAAGGGGGAGACAATATGCTGGAAGCAATTTTGCCTGCTGTGGCCTGTGTGGCCGGAATCGGTCTGCTTTGCGCCGTGGTCCTTGTGGTGGCTGCGAAGCTGATGTCGGTGCGGGAAAATGCATTGGAAAAAAAACTGCGGGAATGTCTTCCCGGTGTAAACTGCGGCGCCTGTGGGTATACCGGGTGCGACGGCTATGCCAAGGCCCTTGCGGATAAAACAGAAAAAAAGACCAATCTGTGTATTCCGGGAGCAGATGCGGTGTCGGAGCAGATTTCAGAAATTTTGGGCGTGACCTTTCAGAATACTGTGGAGCAGGTGGCGGCGGTACACTGCTGCGGCGATTGTGAACACGCAGTGCAAAAAGCAGACTACAGCGGCGTGCAGACCTGCAGCGGCGCGAAAATGCTTTACGGAGGGCAGCAGGCGTGCACCTATGGATGCCTAGGAAAGGGAGACTGTGCCGCCATTTGTCCCTATGACGCCATATATATGGATAAGGGAATCGCCCATATATATACGCCCAAATGCGTGGGCTGCGGCCTGTGCGTGAAGACATGTCCGAATCAGATCATTACCCTGATACCGGATGTAAAGCGGGAGGTTATTGCCTGCAGCAATAAGGAAAAGGGTGCGGTGGTGCGAAAAAAATGCACGAACGGGTGCATCGCTTGCCATAAGTGTGAAAAGGAATGCCCCACAGGGGCCATTACAGTGGAAGAAAATCTTGCCCGAATCGATTATGACAAATGCATCGACTGCGGGAAGTGTGCACAGGTATGTCCGGTGGGCTGTATCCTCAGTGAAGACCGGTACGGCCGGCACCGTTTTGCGGAGCCGCAGCGGTGAGTACAGGACGGAAAGGGCGCCGGGATCTTTGGCTTATTTTGGGACTCCTTTTAATAGGGGGCGCCGCGCTGGGACTGACTTTGCTTTTTCGCTCTCCCGGAGACTGGGTAGTAGTAGAGGTGGACGGGGAGATCTTTGGCCGATATCCCCTGGATGAGAATACTTCTATCCGTATAGAAACTGGGGCGGACGGCTATAATGTGCTGAAAATTGCGGATGGATACGCCTCGGTTACAGAGGCAAGCTGCCCGGACAAGCTGTGCGTCCGGCAGCATAAGATCAGCCGCAGCGATGAGACTATTGTCTGTCTGCCAAATCGCGTGGTAGTATCTGTCGTATCCGAAAGGGAATAGGGAGACTGCTGCACCACACCCATCTGCCACATAATGTTTCCTGCACGGTAATTCCGCCTGGTTTTGTTCCCTGCTGAAATGCAGTGGAATTTCATTGCTTTTTATGCCGCCCCAGGGTGGTGGAATGGAGAGTGATATGGGAAAAAACAAAAAAATATCTGTGAAGCAGAACCCTCAAACCCTTGCCATGCTGGGACTGTGCACAGCGGCGGCTATGATATTGTCCTATGTGGAGAGCTTCATCCCGTCTGTTATTCCGGGACTCAAAATTGGCCTTCCCAATGTTGTGATCGTATTTGTACTGTACCGAGCCGGATGGCCGTCGGCTGCGGCTGTGTCCCTTGTGCGTGTGGTACTGACCGCTATACTTTTCGGCAGCGTGATGAGTTTGGCTTACGGCCTTGCGGGAGCGGTGCTCAGTCTTATAGTGATGACATTGCTGCGCAGGCTGCATTTCTTTTCTGTGGTGGGGGTCAGCGTGGCCGGGGGTGTCGCGCACAACGCTGCGCAGATCCTGGTGGCTGCTGCTGTGATGCAGACGACACAAATCGTCTATTACCTTCCTGTTTTGATCATCGGTGGTACAATAGCCGGTATTCTCATTGGGATTGCAGGAGGAGTCCTGCTTTCCCGTTTCCCTGAAACTATTTCTGCCAAACGGCGATGAATCCCTCTATTCTCTATTCAATCTAAACAATTTATGTAAAATTTGAAGTTCGTTTCGAATTAAACCTGGCAATTTTACATAAAAACCTTGACAAAAAGATGGGCTTGTGATATGCTAAATATGAAAAAAGGTAGATCGTGGAGTGGTATCCCTGTCCAAATGGCTGCTCCCCGCTGATCGGCTTTTTGCATTGTGCTGGTGCGGTTGTCTGCCGAAATTTGTGATACTTTAACAGTCAGAAAGGATTCAAGAAGATGAAAAAACTGATTGCATGCTTATTGACAGCAACTATGCTTTTGGGCAGTATGGTGCTGGTGAGCGGCGCAGCCGACGAACCGGAACGTCTTCCTCCGGAACATGGCCCGGTTACCCAGGAAGATATGGACAACGGAGTGGTCGGCGACTACAGAGTTATGAGTACAAAAGAAGTAGGGGATGGTGTAACGTGCACCGTTTACCGTTATGCAATGATAAAGTATGGTACGGTGTACTATGAAGCTGTTGTCACCGGTACCGGCGCCATGAATGATATTGCAGATGGCGGCAACGCAAGCCAAGCCTTCGGCAGCAGATATAAAGAGGTAACCAGAGTATTTGTGGAAGAGGGTGTTACTTCTATCGGAGCCCGCATGGCAAAGGATACCGTGAATTTGGATTACTTATCCTTGCCCAGCACGCTGACTTCGATTGGAGATTATGCTTTTTATAACACCAAATTAACGGCACTCGATTTGCCCGATGCGGTACAGTCTATCGGCGAATATGCTTTTGCATACGCGAGTGTTTTAGAAAGTGTAACTCTTTCTGATGGGCTGCTGAGTGTGGGTGATTATGCATTTTACCGCTGCCCGGTTCTGAACCAGATTGAGACAAACAACAAGCTGCAAAGCATCGGTACGAGAGCATTTGCTTATTTGCCTGAATTGGAAGCGTTTACTATTCCCGATTCTGTTACACAAATGGGCGACTACGTGTTCCTGGCTTCCGGTGTAAAGGCATTGAAGGTCCCTGCCGGCATGACTGTTGTGCCAGAAAATACTTTCAGGGGAATTCGTACTGTAGAGTCTGTTTCGCTGCACGATGGAATCACAGAAATTGAAGATACTGCGTTCTTCATGTGCACCTCTCTGCAGTCTATAGAAGTACCGGATTCTGTAAAGAAAATTGGCAGAGCTGCTTTTGGCAGCTGTGAGTCCCTTGCAAGTGTTCGTCTGCCTGCTACTTTAGAGGAATTGGGCGACAATGTTTTCTATGGTTGTAAAGCTCTCGCTACCGTGAACTATCCCGCCGGTGTAGGTGAAATTGGAGACATGGCATTTTACGAATGCGCTGCTCTTACATCTATCACAATTCCTTCTGATGTAACTGCAATTGGAAATGCTGCTTTTCGCGGATGTTCTTCCCTGGCAAGTGTGACTTTGCCGGAGGGGCTTACCAAGTTGGATAAATCCGCATTTAGAGATAGTGCTCTTACTGCTGTTACCATTCCTGACGGTGTGACTGTTTTAGAGGATTATACATTTATGGATTGTGACGCTTTGGCTTCTGTAACTGTGTCCGACAATGTTACAGATATGGGCAGAAAAGTATTTGCCGGCACTGCTATTACAAGCTTCACAGTACCTGCTGCAACCAGAGCAATCGGTTATGGTGCATTCTATGCGTGTGCTGATCTTGCCGAGGTTACGATCCCCGATACGGTTGTCACCATTGGAAATTATGCATTTGCACGTTGCGATGCGTTGAAATATCTGCAGATTCCTGACTCTGTGAAAAAGATTGGTACAGGTGCTTACGGTTACCGCGCTTCCCTTGCCGAGGGAGATGTAGTTTTGAGCGACGCTACTATCTGCGCATCCAGAGATTCTGCTGCACAGAAGTATGCAGAAGACATGGGCCTTCAGTTTGTAGATGCTTCTACAATGGCAACTACCGCATACGCTGCAAATGGATATTACTTTGCTGATATCAACAACGACCAAGTTGTTGATGCAGCAGATGCACAGCAGATGCGGTATGCGTTGACAGATAGCAGCCTCAGCGTTGCTGAGGAAATTTCCGATATCAACGGTGATGGTGTGATTGATGCTGCAGATGCCCTGGCACTTCAGGAAATGATCGCAGCTTGATTTTAGACAAAGTTTACAAATATTACATGAAAAAAGGATCCGCAAGCAATTTTGCGGATCCTTTTTGTTTGCCATTCAATGGAATATTATTAATGTGTTTCCTGATAACATTTTTTTCAAAAGCCAATTGTTAGGAAAGTATTCCGCAGCTGTATACGCAGCAAAAAAGCCTGGGTGTAAAAGTATGTCCTTCTGCCCCCAGACCTTCCGTTTTGTTATTTTCTCTGCTCTATATTGCTTATTGCGCTGCAGTAACAATTACATCGAATTTCTCTGGAACAAGAGAAGCGCCGCCAATCAGGCCGCCATCTACGTGTGTTTTTGCCAGCAGCTCTGCCGCGTTTCCATCGTTCATACTTCCACCATACTGAATGGTTGTGGACTCTGCCACCTTCTCATCGTACAGATTTGCCAATACGCTGCGGATCAGACCGCAAGCTTCATCTGCCTGCTGTGGAGATGCAGTAAGCCCTGTTCCAATTGCCCATACAGGCTCATATGCAATAATGACCTTTTTCATATCCTCAGCACTGATACCGGCAAGGGCCAGTTTTGTTTGCATAGATAAAACTTCATTTGTAATGTCGCTCTGACGCTCTTCTAAAACCTCTCCGACGCAAAGGATTACAGTAAGTCCCGCAGCCAGTGCCGCTTTAGTCCGCTGATTGACTGTTGCATCTGTTTCACCAAAGTATTGTCTGCGTTCACTGTGGCCGATAATTACATATTCCACACCGGTTTCCAGCAGCATGGAGGCGGAAATTTCGCCTGTATAGGCGCCGCTTTCTGCAAAATGTACGTTCTGCGCGCCGATTTTTATGTTGGTACCTTTTGCAGCTTCCACAGCGGCAGCAATGTCTACAAAGGGCACACACAAAACGATGTCGCATCCGTCTTTGCCCTTTACCAGCGCGGCAGTTTTTTCTACAGCCTCTTTTGCCTTAGAAGGGGTCATGTTCATTTTCCAGTTGCCAGCAATGACAGCCTTGCGTATTGCTTGATTCATAATAAGGATTCCTTTCTTATATCCATCCGTCTCTCGAAATAGAGAAATATTTACTTGCGCGCAGCCTTATGACTGCGCGCAAAATTACTTATTTATCCTGCAGACAAGAAATGCCGGGAAGATCCAAACCTTCCAAAAATTCCAGAGAAGCGCCGCCCCCAGTGGAAATGTGGGTCATTTTATCGGCAAATCCCAGATTTTCTACTGCAGCTGCCGAGTCGCCCCCCCCGATGATGGAAATTGCACCGGAATCAGCAACAGCCTTTGCTACGTCCATAGTACCTGCAGCAAAGTGCTCCCATTCAGAAACGCCCATAGGTCCGTTCCAAATTACAGTGCCGGCACCGGCAATGGTTTTTGCAAACAGCTCCCGGGTAACAGGGCCAATATCCAGTCCCATCCATCCGTCAGGAATACAGTCGGAGGTAATGGTCATATAAATGGTGTCTTCCTTGTATTCCCGGCCAATTACATTGTCCACGGGAAGCAGGAAGTTTACACCTTTTTCTTTTGCTTTTTCCATGAGACTGGTTGCAAGTTCTATTTTGTCATCTTCACAGATGGAAGTACCGATATTATAGCCCTGCGCCTTAAAGAAGGTGTAAGCCATGCCGCCACCGATAATCAGTGTGTCACATTTTTCGATCAGATTATTGATAACACCAATTTTGTCAGAAACCTTAGCGCCGCCCAGAATTGCTACGAAGGGACGGGCAGGATCAGCCAATGCCTTTCCCATAATATCCACTTCTTTTTGGATTAGATAGCCGCAGACAGCGGGCAAATAATCAGCAACACCTGCGGTAGAGGCGTGTGCCCGGTGCGCGGTGCCAAAGGCGTCGTTTACAAAAATATCTGCCATGGAAGCCAGTTCTTTTGCAAAAGCAGGATCGTTCTTTTCTTCTTCCTTATGAAAACGCACGTTTTCAATCAGCAAAACTTCGCCTTCCTTCAGTGCGGCAGCTTTGCCCTTGGCGTCAGGACCGATTACATCACTGGCCAAAATTACTTCCTTTCCCAGAAGCTCGGAGAGACGTTTTGCAACAGGGGCAAGGGAATACTTAGGGTTTACTTCTCCCTTGGGTCTGCCCATGTGGGAGCAAAGAACCGTTTTTGCACCGTGATCCATAAGATACTGAATGGTAGGCAGTGCACCGACAATACGTTTGTCATCTGTAATTACGCCGTCTTTCATAGGTACGTTGAAGTCGCATCTTACAAGCACCCGCTTGCCGGATACGTCAATGTCTTCGACAGATTTTTTGTTGTAGGTCATCTTCAAAATCCTTTCTTTATAAGTCCTTATATACAGTATGGTCATAAGCTATCCTATATATAAGCTTTCAGCATACACATACGAATTTAATATATCACAATTTTGGCAGTAATACAAGAATTTTTCAAAAAAAATAAAGCAGGCTTGTAAAAAATCTGCGATGGACTTGTAAACGAAAAATGAATGTGGTAAAATGCCTGTGGAATTAAACTGTTTTTGTATGGAATAGACAATAGATTTTTCAGGGGGGGCAGGATGAATTGTACAAAGGATTTTTGGCATGGTAGATCAGCTAATAGCCAGCACAAAAATTGTCATCGACCGGCCCCGTGGCTCGGTACATCCAAGATTTGAAGATTTTGTTTATCCGGTGGACTACGGATATTTGGAGGGGACAGCTTCCATGGACGGTGGCGGTACAGATGTATGGGTGAGTACAGATCCTGCCGGAGAGGTGAACGTTGTCCTTTGTGTTGTGGATTTGATGAAAGGGGATTCTGAAATAAAAATACTGATCGGGTGTACAAAACAGGAAAAAGAAAGAATTTACCAGCTGCATAATGAAACGCAGTTTATGAAAGGCATTTTGATTCAGCGGGAAGAGTAAATTTCAAAATTATTATAGGAGGCTAAAAACGTGTTAATACCTCCCCATATAGGGAGATAGCGAAAGGCTCCTCGGGTGGGATCAGCGGTATCTGACGGGGGGAGTCTACAGTTCTCTCTCTCCGTCATCTGTATGTCAAAACTGGTTAATAAGTAGACGTCAGAGACACACATTTATGCCAATCTATACAAACAAAAAAAGACGCTTCCACGGCGTCTCTTTTTTGGGTCAAAAATTTTCCTCTGTATCAATGGTGGTAAATTTTGTATATTGCCCAAGCCAGCCCATCTCCACCTTGCCCGTAGAACCGTGACGGTTCTTGGCCACAATCACCTCCGCCGTATTCTGTGGATTTTCTTTATCCTTATAGTATTCTTCCCGGTAGAGAAACATAACGATATCCGCGTCCTGCTCGATAGCACCGGAGTCACGCAGGTCAGATAGCATCGGCCGCTTGTCCGTTCTGGATTCGGGTCCACGGGACAACTGTGCACAGCAGATAACCGGGACTTCAAATTCCTTAGCCATCAGCTTTAAATTTCGAGAGATTTCCGAAACTTCCTGAACCCGGTTGTCGTTTCGGTGCTCAGACTGCATCAGTCCCAGGTAATCGATCACCACCAGCCCCAGGTTTTTCACCCGGCGTAGCTTGGCCATCATACCAGTCACCGTCATACCGGTGGTATCATCAATGAGGATCTGACAGTCTGACAGTATGGAAGAAGCATGGGCCAGCTTCTGCCAGTCCTCATCGGTGAGCTCGCCGGAACGCAGATGATAGCTGTCTACCAGGGCTTCGCTGGATAGAAGCCGCGTCACCAGCTGTTCTGCGGACATTTCCAGAGAAAATACACATACGGCTTTGCCGGAGCGCCTTGCGGCAGATACGGCCACGTTCATGGCAAAGGAGGTTTTTCCCATACCGGGACGGGCACCTACCAGCACCAAATCTGATTTTCCCATACCCACCAGCACCCGATCCAGTCCGGAAAAGCCGGTTTTCATTCCCTGCGTCTCTTCTCTGTTTGTAATCAGCTGCTGCAGATGATTGTACACCTGCAGCAGAGCATCTTTGATGTGGACAAAGTTTTTGTTGTCCTTTTGCTCGGCAATTGCGTATATTTTGCTTTCTGCCATTTCCACCAGCCGCTCCACCTCTTCTTCTTCGGTGTATGCAGCTTCTGTCACATCTTCGCAGGCGCCGATCAGGGCCCGCAGCGTGCTTTTATCCCGGACGATTTCCGCGTAGTCCTTTACGTTGGCGGCGGTGGGCACTGTTTCGGCGATCAGGCGGATGTATTCCTTACCTCCCGCGTCGTCATAGACTCCCTCCTTGACCAGTTCATCGATTAGGGTGACCACGTCGATATTTTTGCTTTTTAAGTACATACCCTGCATGGCGGCGTAAATACTTTGGTGCTCCTCCAGGTAGAAATCCTCCATGGATACAATGGAGGTGATGGTATCCAGACAGGCAGGATCGATCAGGATCGATCCCAGCACAGACTGCTCCGCCTCCAGAGAAAAGGGCATTTTTCGATCCAATTGTGCGTTCACGGCGTCTTCCTCAATCGCAGACTACCAGATTCAGCTTGCCCTGGATTTCCGGGTAGAGCTTCACTGTCAGGGTATAAGAACCGTATGCTTTGATTGCGCCGTCCGCAACGATCTTGCGTTTATCCAGCTGGATTCCCGCCTGCTCCTGCAGAGCTGTGGCAATATCCGCTGTAGTGATGCTGCCGTAAAGACGACCGTCCGCCCCCGCGGTAGCCTTGATCTTTACAACCACGCCTTCTAACTTTCCCGCCAGCTCTCTTGCAGCGGCCTGATCCTGCGCAATTTTATATTCCTTTGCTTCTTCCTTATTTTTCGCGTCTGCCAGCGCTTTCGCGTCTGCCTCAACAGCCAGCTTTTTGGGGAATAAAAAATTGCGTGCGTATCCGTCGGACACGTTTACGATTTGATCCTTTTTTCCTTTTCCTTTTACGTCTGCCAGTAACAATACTTTCATCGTTTTGTTTATCCTTTCTGAATATATCCTTATATTGATGTGCGATTGGCCTGTATGGCTTTCAGCGGTTCTTTTTCCTTGTCTGCGCTTTTCAGGTATCGATCCAGGGCTTCCTTCAGCAGCTGCACGGTTTCGGCAACAGATACCCCTTCCATCCGTGCGCCGGCAGAATCAAAGTGTCCGCCGCCCTTCAGTTCTTCCAAAATCAGCTGTACGTTGATGGTGCCCAGGGAGCGGGCGGAGATATGGATCTCATCCCCGATGGGGACGATGGCAAAGGAGGCCTTCACCCCTTCCACTGTGAGAAGTCGGTCAGCGGCCTTGGCAGCCGGAACCTTGTCTTTGACGGTACATTCTGTAGTGGCGCAGGCGATGGCGGCGATCCCACGATAAATTTCCACATTGGAGTGAAACTTCAGTTCTCTCTGGAACTCGTCTAGCTCGGTTTTGAAAAATTCCTGCACTTCACTTACGTCTGCACCTCTGCTGCGCAGGTAGAGCGCAGCAGAAAAGGTACGGGTGCCGGTATTTTTCGTAAAGTGGTTTGTATCCAAAAGAATGCCCGCCAGCAGAAGATCCGCCTCGTGAGCCAGCAGCATCTCTCCCGGCAGAATCTGTTCCAGCATTTCCGCCACCAGCTCGCTGGCCGCGGCTGCGGAGGGCTCGATATAGGTGATCAGCAATGGACGGTCAAAGTCGATGGTTTTTCGGTGATGGTCGATAATGACGATGTTTTTGCAGTGCTCTGCCAAAACCGGAGACTCAAACTGGGCAGGATTGTTAACGTCTGTGATGATCAGCAGCGTATCGGAACGGACAAAGTCCAGCGCCTCCTGGGGACTGACAAACATACTGCTGTATTCCTCCTCATCGGCCAGCCACTCCCGGCAGCGGTCCAAATTGGTGTCGTCGGGATCGGTGACGATATTTACCGGTACGCCGCAGAACAAAGCGATCCGGGCAATGCCAACGGATGCGCCGAAGGCGTCAAAGTCCGCATATTTGTGGGCCATGATCAGCACATTGGAGGAGATGGAGATGCGGGAGATCAGCTCATTTGCGATGACCCTGGCCCGTACCTTGGTCCGCTTTTGCGGAAGCTTGGTTCTTCCGCCGTAAATATCCAGTGTGCCGTCTCCCCGTACGACCGCCTGGTCGCCGCCCCGCTGCAGCGCAGTGTCCAGCGCGATCTGGGCGTTTTTTTCTTTTTCAGCCAAGGTGCCCCCTACAGCGCAGATTCCCATAGACACAGTTACAGAAATGCTGGATTCTCCGATTCGGATGTCTCGTATATCATCCAAAATAGAAAATCCGGAGTCCATAAAGGACTGAAGATGGGATTTTTCAAATAGAAAGATATACCGGTCCTGCTGATATTCCTTCAGCACGCCGCCGGCGGACCCGGCCCAGCTTCGCAGCAGCTGTTCTGTTTTGCCGGAGGCGTTTCGATAATCCTCCTGCTCGTAGTTGAGCAGCTCGTCCAGATTATCCACCATAACGTATCCTACAGCGCATTCCTTTCCCCGCATCGTCGCTTCTGCGGCGGCCTGGGAGGTAATATCGTGCAGGATCGTGATCCGATAGAGCTTGCCGTCTTTTCCTTCGGCGGTGACGCTGCTTGGCCCAAAAATTCTGTTTTTGCAGGTGAGACGCCGTTCCCCGCCGTCCTCGTTTGTCTGGGGCAGATGAAAGAAAAGCTGCCCGAAATGGTTTTCCTGCTTGGTGTCCGCAAAAAGATAATTGGCAGCCTTGTTGTGCCAGATAATGCGATCTGCATTGGCAGGACAGATGACCACAGGAATGTCCATCTGAATGACTGCATCAGAAAGAACACTGGCTACCTTGGATAGGGAATCATCTCTGCCCAGGGCTTCCGATGGCCTGCGCCGAAGATAAAGAAAAAGAAACACCCCTGCTGCATATATGGCCAGGAGAAAAATTCCCGTTGGAAGGGGCTTTCCGAACAGCGTGGTCAGCAAGGCCTGTGCCGCCAGAATAACAAGTGCGGATATGCTGCAGAAAAGCATGTCCGCGAGACTGAATTGGTAGGAGTGCCGTGGCTTCATAGACAGCCTTCCTTTCTTTTAAGTGTCAGAGCCGCCGCGTTTTTTCAGCCAGCTGCGCAGGGCAGCGCCCAAAGTGCGGAACGCTCCGAAAAAGGACAACAGGATGAACAGAGATATAGGCGACAGCATGAAAAGCACCGCGCACAAAACAATTAGAGGAACACGATTTTTTGCGCGTCCCCTGCTTTGGACGCCGCCTGTGAGAAACATTCCATGAAATCCTCCCGCGGCAGTAACCGGCAAAAAGATATATAAAAGGTTTATGGCTGCGTAGCTGATGATGGAGGACTGAGAAGAGAACA
Organism: uncultured Clostridia bacterium; assembly: GCA_947627475.1. Taxonomy (GTDB): domain Bacteria; phylum Bacillota; class Clostridia; order Oscillospirales; family CAG-272; genus Avispirillum. Next base: position 9,143 of record CANQWE010000016.1, on the reverse strand, counting down.
GTGTAAAAAGGTAGCTCACAACAAATACAATGTAAGCTGGAACACTGGCGGTCAGGGACCATTTTTCCCTGTCAAAGAGAAAATCTGCGTGTAAGGACAGGACCAGCAGGCGATATATTTTTGCGGTAAGATAGGCAAAAAGCTGACACGCCAGCACAGCCATAGCCGGCAGAAGCAGGACCATAGATTGGATGATTCCCTGCACATCTTTTTCCGTATATACATACATGATGCCGTCTTCCCCAGGCAGTCCTATGGAAGAAAGTACGTTTGTGAGCCCCTCCAGCATCTGATCCCGCAGCGCCGCAAAACCTTTCAAAACATTTCCATACTGCATTTGCAGCTGCAGCGCCGCAAGGGAAAGCAGGATAATCCCAAATACCACCGCAAGGACAGTCACAGTAGTGGTGAGGTTTTGCCGGTTATAGATGCAGGCAGCCAGGGCCATACCTACGGGAATATATAAAAACGCAGCAAAAATCCAGAAAACACTTGTCCCTTCTACTGCAAAAAGGGCATACGTCAGATACGCCATGGCTCCTACGCCTGGAATAGACAAAAGCCAGAGCAGGCTTCGGTCAGCCGTAAGCAGCATGGCCAGCAGGGCACCGGCAACAATCAGATAAAAAACGCCAAAGGCGCCTCCGGGCAGCAGGAAAGCAGCTGCAATGATCAGCAGCAGAAGCGTGACGGCTGCTCTTTTACGTATTGCTGGAAGGGTGTGCCGCCTTTTCCATAGGGAAAATTTTTCCGTTTCCATATACGCTGCCTCCTCTCATTTACCAAAGAGAAAATCGGTAAATTAGGTAATAGATAAAATTATTGTACCAAATTATTTTGCCTTTGTAAAGATAAACGAATCAAGTTCCAGGACTTAGTTGCATATTTTTCACATTCGGTATATAATGATGAAGAAATGCTTTGTGAAGTAGGGGGATCCATATGAGCTTTGATTTTCAAAAAATGTTTGCAGGCAAAACGGTGGTGCTTTTGGGAGCAGGGATATCCAATATGCCCTTAGCAAAGGTGCTGATTGAGGCGGGCGCTCATTTGATCGTCCGAGACCGTAAGGAACTGCAGGCCCTGGGCGAGGCGGGGAAGTGCCTGCGGGATATGGGGGCCAAAATGATTTTGGGCGAGGATTATCTGGAAAATATAAAAGGGGACTTTCTGTTTCGATCCCCGGGATTCCGTCCCGATCTGCCACAGCTTTTACAGGCGCAGGATAGGGGCTGCATCATTACTTCGGAGATGGAGATGTTTCTGGATTACGCTCCCTGTCCGGTGGTGGGCGTGACAGGAAGCGACGGCAAAAGCACCACCACCACGCTGATCAGCAAGATTTTGGAGGGACTTGGTCCGGCAGACCGAAGGGTGTTTCTGGGGGGAAATATCGGAGAGCCGTTGCTCCACCGGATCAATGATATGCAGCCGTCAGATGCCGTGGCGGCGGAGCTGTCCAGCTTCCAGCTTATGAGTATTAATACGGCGCCCACAGTGGCGGTGATCAAAAATGTGACGCCCAATCATTTAAACTGGCACACCGGAATGGACGAATACATTGAAGCAAAGGCAAAAATTCTTGCCGGCTGCCACAGGGCAGTGCTGAACTATGACGACAGCGTGTGCCGCACCTTGGGAGAGACATGCAGCGCGCCGGTGGTATGGTTTTCCCGCAGCCCTATTCCCCAGCCGTTTCTGCAAACCCAGGCGGGGGGCGTATATCCCAAAGATGGCCGTGTCACCCTGTACGACAGTAAGGCAGGCAGGGAATATCCCCTCTTTGACGCAGATGTAATCCTGCTTGTCGGGGCGCATAATTTGGAAAACTATTCTACCGCGGTGGCTGCAGTATGGGCGCTCACCGACAGTGACCCGTCTGCTTTGGCCCAGGCGGCAGAGCATGTTGCAAAAACCTTTGGCGGCGTGCGGCATCGCATGGAGCTGGTTCGGGAGCTTGGGGGTGTGCGGTATTATAATTCCTCCATTGACTCCTCCCCTACCAGAACTGCTGCGGCCATTTCCGCACATACCTGCCCTATCCGCATTATCTGCGGCGGTTATGATAAGCAGATTCCCTTTGCGCCCTTAGCCCGGGCACTGATTTCTCACGGAAATATCAAAACAGTTGTATTGACTGGTGCAACCATGGAGAAAATAAAAGCAGCGATTTTGGAAGAGCCTGGATTTGCAGCCAGTGGGATTGAATTGCTCTGCAAACCAGATTTTACAGAGGCAGTGCGCGCTGCTGCGTCCAGCGCCCAGCCTGGAGACGCGGTACTGTTGTCCCCGGCCTGCGCAAGCTTTGACGCGTTTGCAAACTTTGAAAAACGCGGGGAGCGTTTTTGTGAAATTGTAAATTCTCTTTGAGATGGGAGTATATGCATGTATCCTGATACCAAAGAATTGGTGGCGTCCCTTGCTTCTATTATGTCCATATCCGGACAGGAGGAGCGGGGACGGGAGGCGCTTTGTTCCCTCCTACAGCCATATTTTGACGAATATATACCAGATCCCTCCGGCACCCATATATTTGTAAAGAGAAGCGGAAGGGAGAATGCTCCAAAACTGCTTTTAGATGCACACTTTGATGAAATCGGCATGATGGTTCGGGATATCACAGAAGAGGGCTTTCTTCGGGTGGTATCCATCGGTGGGCTGGACCGGCGGATCCTGCCGGCAGCAGAAGTGCTGATTTATGGGAAAGAGACCTTGTATGGCGTGATCGGCGCGGTACCGCCCCATCTGCAAAAGGCCGGGGATCACAAAAAAACGCCGAAAATCGAGGACCTGCTCATCGACACCGGCTATGATGGGGAAACACTGCGCAGCCTAGTGGATATCGGCACGCCTGTGGGCTTTTATGAAAAGACCGCGTCTCTTCTGGGATCCAGAATCTGCGGGCGCAGTATGGACAACAAGGCCTGCTGTGCCGCCGCGGTTCTGGGGGCGGCTATGGTGAAAAAAGAGGATATGGCATGGGATCTGTACGTCACCCTATCCGCCAGAGAAGAGGTGGGAATGGCGTCCGGATGCAGCGCCGCCGCGTACCGTATCCGGCCGGATGCGGCCATTGTGACCGATGTGACCTTTGCAGCCGCTTGGGGAGTGCGGGAAGACGAAAGCGGGAAAATGGGGGCCGGTCCGGTACTGTCCCTGTCTGCAGTGACAGATCGCAGGCTGACAGAGGGATTGCTGCAGCTTTGCGGGCTGCGGGACATTCCCTGCCAGACCTGTGTGGACGCCTGTGATACCGGTACCAATGCCACCATGCTTTCCCTTGTGGGAGCGGGCATTCCCACGGCGGTGGTCAGCGTGCCTATCACCTCTATGCATACCTATAATGAGACTGTGGATACTGTGGATATAGAACATGCGGCTGCTTTGTTTGCTGCCGCCGCAGGGGAGGGAGGCCTGCATCCATGAAACAGAATTGGACAACCCTATCCCTTTTAGAAGAACTGTCCTGCACCTTTGGTCCCTCCGGCTGTGAGGAGGCCGTTGCAGATACGATCCGTGCCCATATCGCCATGTACTGCGATGAGATCCTGCCGGATCCCATGGGGGGCGTTCTGGCGCGGATCCGGGGCACAGGCGCCGCAGTGCCCGGCCCGGTGGCGCCCCGTCGGCTCATGCTGTCCTGCCATATGGACGAAGTAGGATTTATGGTCCGATCCATTACGGAGGAGGGACTTTTGAAAATTGCTTCCATGTGCGGCAGCGACACACGGGTGCTTGCCGGACGGCGTGTTTGGGTGGGCAGCGCGGCATCCCAGGTGCGGGGCGTGTTTGGCGTAAAGCCTTTGCACCTTATCAAAAGCGAAGACCGGGACAATGCGCTGGATATAGACGAGCTGTATGTAGATATCGGCGCGGAAAGCCGGCAGGCGGCGGAAGAAATGGTGCATGTAGGGGACTTCGGCACCTTTGAGAGTGATTTTATCTCCTTTGGCATGGATGACGGCTATATCAAAGGCAAGGCTTTGGACGATCGGCTTGGCTGTGCCGTTTTATGCAGCGTGATGCGGCAGGTATATGAACGGGAGATCTGCCCCTGCTGCGATTTGTATTTTGCCTTTACCTGCCGGGAGGAGCTGGGCATTTCCGGCGCCCGTACAGCCGCGTATAAGATCGACCCGGATTATGCCATCGTTTTTGAGGCAACAGCCGCCGGGGATATATCCGGCACCAGTGAATACCGGCAAGTGGCCCGTTTAGGTATGGGAGGCGCAGTTTCCCTTATGGACCGAAGCACCATTTACGATCGGCCCTTTACCGATTGGATTTTGCAGACGGCACGGGAGGAAAACATCCCCTGTCAGATTAAGCAATATGTGTCCGGCGGAAACGACGCGGCGCACATCCACAAGTCCCGGACCGGTGTGCGGTGCGCCGCCATCAGTGCGCCGGCCCGGTATATTCATACGGCTTCCAATGTGGTGGCCAAAAAAGATATAGTATCTATCGAGCAGCTCGCTATGGCTGTGATCAACCGTTTGTGCGGCGAAAAGAAGTAAGAGAGCGTGAAAAATACAACATAGGAAGTTGTAAGTACACTTTTTTACGCCTGCTTTGTGCCAAGGCACAAAGCGAAGGAAAGCATGGAGACGAAAATGCGTACAATTTTGAAAAAACTGCTGCAGATCCCTTCCGTATCCGGCAGGGAAGCACGCCTTGGAGAATATATCGCCGGGGAGATGCAGCCTTATTTTGATACGGTGGAGACAGACGCACTGGGCAATGTGCTCTGCCGCAAAAGGGGAGAGGGCAAAAAGCTTTTGTTTTGCGCCCACATGGATGAAATCGGTTTTATTGTCACGTTTATTGAGGAAGATGGATACCTTCGGTGCGCGCCGGTGGGAGGCATCGATTTTCATGCGGCCGCCTATTCCAAGGTGGTCTTTGAAAACGGCCGCTATGGGGTGTTGATCCCTGAAGAGGGGACTAAGCCTGAGGACTACAAGGGGGACGCTTTTGTAGTAGACATCGGTGCAAAAAGCCGGGAAGCAGCATCCTGCCTTGTAAAAGTCGGAGACTGCTTTGCCTTGGAAAGCAGTATGGTTTCTCTGGCCGGAGGCAGAATCTGCGGCCACCCCCTAGACGACAAGCTGGGATGTGCGATCCTGATGAGTGCGGCGGGAGATGCAGCGTCTTTTCAGAACGATATTACATTTGTTTTCTCCGTACAGGAAGAAGTCGGCCTGCGGGGTGCGCGTACGGCGGCGTTCCAAGCAGAACCCGATTTTGGCATTGCTGTGGACGTGACCCTTACGGGGGACACAAAAGGGGCAAAGCCTATGGCCGTTTCTCTTGGAAAAGGTGCGGCGATAAAATTACAGGATAAAAGTGTGATCTGCGATGGATATCTCGCGGAAAAAATGGCAAGAATTGCAGAGGAGAAGGGGATCTCCTACCAAAAGGAGATTTTAACTGCAGGAGGATCCGATACCGCCGCCCTGCAGTTGGCCGGGGCCGGCTGCCGGGCCGGCTGTGTTTCCATTCCGCTTCGTTATTGTCACTCCGGGGTAGAGATGGCGGATAGCAAGGATATACAGGCGTGCCGGGATCTAATCTGCGCCATAGCACAAACAAAATTCTAATAAAATTAGAAAAAATATAATCGAAATTCGTATTTTTTTTGGAATGTTTGTGAACGGACCGGACAAATTGCACAAAGGGCGAAAAGGAATTTTGGATGAAAACCCTCTTTCAATCCGGTAAAAATGCTGATATAATATAGCTTAGAAAAATTGCGGCACTGCCGCACGCAACCTGCCAAGGAGGATGAATAAATGGCAAGCTTATCCCTGAAACATATTTATAAAAAATATCCCGGCGGTGTTACAGCCGTATCTGACTTTTGCCTTGAAATCAAAGACAAGGAGTTTTTGATCCTGGTTGGTCCTTCCGGATGCGGTAAGACCACAACCCTGCGTATGATCGCAGGTCTGGAGGAAATCACCGAGGGCGAAATGTTCATCGGCGAAAAGCTGGTCAACGACGTAGCGCCCAAGGACAGAGACATCGCCATGGTGTTCCAGAACTACGCGCTGTATCCCCATATGACCGTATTTGACAATATGGCGTTCGGTCTTAAGCTGCGCAAAACCCCGAAGGAAGAAATCAAGCGCCGTGTGGAAGAGGCTGCCCGTATCCTGGAAATCACCCACCTTCTAGACAGAAAGCCCAAGGCTCTGTCCGGTGGTCAGAAGCAGCGTGTTGCGCTGGGCCGCGCCATTGTACGTAAGCCCATGGTCTTCCTCCTTGACGAGCCGCTGTCCAACCTGGACGCAAAGCTCCGTGCAACCATGAGAACCGAGCTTACCAAGATCCACCAGAGAATTGCAACTACCTTCGTATATGTAACGCATGACCAGACAGAGGCTATGACAATGGCTACCCGGATCGTGGTTATGAAAGACGGTCTGATCCAGCAGGTAGATACCCCTCAAAATCTGTATGATTATCCTGTCAACCTGTTTGTTGCTGGCTTTATCGGAACCCCCCAGATGAACTTTATTGAGAGTGTGCTGGAGGAGGAAAAGGGTCAGTACTTCCTGTCCTTTGGTCCTAATACCATCAAGCTGCCTGCTGAAAAGGCAAACAATCCTATTCTAAAGGATTATATCGGCAAAGAAGTAATTATGGGTATCCGTCCTGAGGACATTCATGACGAAGAGCGGTATCTCAGCGCTATGCCGGACAGCATTGTTGAAACAGATGTTGAAGTTACTGAGCTAATGGGTGCAGAAATTTATCTGTATCTGGTGAGTGAAGAGCAGAACATGATTGCGCGGGTATCCAGCCGTTCCAAGGCAAGGGCCGGAGACGTAATCCGTGTTGCATTTGATGCTTCCAGAATTCACCTGTTTGACAAGGATACCGAGCACTTCATCATTCACTGATGATAACGGCTTGTCTTACGAAAACGTATAATTCCAGTTTCCCCCTTTTGTAAGAGGAAATGCCCCGGTTTTACCGGGGCATTTTTTTATGAATAAAGTGGATCAAAAAATCCTGGAATGAGCACAATCCCCCGGCGGCAAGACCGCCAGCGCTCCAGCGGTTCCTAAGGAACCGCCCACAAGGGGGTTATGTTTTGTGTCTCCCCTGTATAAGGGGAGGTGCGCCGTAGGAGAGACGGTAAGGTATTTGCCAATGCTTTCCCAGTTTCCATAAGTGTGCTTCTTTATGAAATAGAGAAGCAAATGCCCCGCCAAACCGACGGTTTGACGGGGTATACTTGCACTACTCTTCCTCTGCCTGCACTTTTGCCGCGGCAATAATCTTTTGTGCTTCAGATGCAGGCACTTCCTCATACCGTACAAATTGATACGTATACGTGCCGCGCCCCTGGGTCATTGCCCGCAGAACAATGGTATAGTCTTGCATTTCCGCCTCGGGCGCCTCTGCCTCCACTATGGTGTAGCCGTGTCTGTCTTCGTCCGGGTTCATCCCCATTACCCTTCCTCGGCGTTTGTTTAAATCTCCCATGACATCTCCCACCATGGAATCGGGAACGGAGATTTGCAGCGCTCCCACCGGTTCCAGAAGAACAGGATTTGCCTGAGGCAGCCCGTTTTTATATGCCAGTTTGGCCGCAAGCTTAAAGGAAATTTCATTGGAGTCTACCGCGTGGTAGGAGCCATCAAACAGATCTGCTGCAAGGTGTACCACAGGGTATCCTGCCAGCACGCCTTTCTGCATAGCTTCCAACAGGCCCTTTTCCACTGCGGGGTAGAATCCCTTGGGAACTGTACCGCCTACAACAGACTGGGTAAAGGTAAGTCCCTCTTCTACGCCGGGCGAAAAGGTGATTTTTACATGCCCGTACTGACCGGACCCGCCGGACTGTTTCTTATGCTTTCCTTCCACCTGCACGGACTTTTTGATGGTTTCCCGGTATGGGATTTTCGGATCTGTATAGACCACCTTGGTGCCGTACCGATTCTTCAGCCGGGAGCGGACCACATCCAGGTGAATGTCCGAGATACCGGACAGGGTAAGCTGCTTGGTTTCCGCGTTGTTCACATATTGCAGCGTTGGATCCTCTTCCAGCAGCCGTGCGATACCGGTGGAAATTTTGTCTTCGTCCCCCTTTGCGGCCGCAGACAGGGCCTTTGTCATATAGGGCTTTGGGAAAGTGGTTCCCTGATACTGCACGGGGACCTTGGCGTACAGCGTGTCGTTGGTAGCAGTGTCGGAGAGCTTGGACAGCATACCGATATCGCCGCAGCAGAGACTGTCCGCCTCCGTTTGCTTTTTCCCGCACAGCGTATATATATGTGCGGCTTTTTCCACAGCCCCGGTACGGGCGTTGGTTAAAAGGGCATCCTTTTTCAGGGTCCCGCTCATCACTTTAAACAGGGACATTTTGCCGAACTGATCCGCCACAGTTTTAAAAATAAACAGGGAACAATCTCCATCCGGATCGATTTCGTAGGGCTTTACTGTATTCCCATCCAAAATTCGTTCCGTCTTTTTCGCAGTGACTCTGGGGAAGGAATCTTTGATAGACGTCATCAGGGCCCGCACGCCCCACAGCTTGGTCACAGAGCCGCTGTATACGGGAACGATGCTGCCGGAAATGATTCCCTCGTGGAGGGCTTCAGCCGCTTCTTCCTTTGTAATCTCTTCTTCTGCAAAAAATTTCTCCATAAGCACGTCGCTGGTTTCCGCGATGGCCTCGTTAAACTGCTGGCTGTACTGATCTACAATGGCGTACAAATTACTGTCCATGGGCATTTCTGTCCGTTTGCCCCGCTCGTCATAGACATATGCCATTTGCTCTACCAGATTGACAAACACCATCTGGCCGTCTTTTTTTGCGGGGATCAGCACCGGGCAGACCCGGATACCAAACGCATCGCGCAGCTGCTGGAATACTCTGGCAAAGTCCGCCTGGGGATCGTCAAATTTATTGATGAAAAATACCCGGGGGATTTTTTCCCGGCAGGCGTATTCCCAGGCCAGCTCTGTCCCCACTTCTACTCCGGTTTTTGCATCCACCAGGATAACGGAAGCGTCGGCGGCCCGGATGCCTTCCAGCTCTTCTCCCACAAAATCAGGATATCCGGGGGTATCCAGCAGATTGAATTTTATATCGTGATATGTAAGATTTGCAGTTGAAAGGGAGACGGAAT
>CANQWE010000015.1 GCA_947627475.1 uncultured Clostridia bacterium | reverse complement strand
CCGTCCGGCTCATTTCGCTTGGGCATGCGAAAAATCACGTTTGGATTTTCCTTCAGACGGCGAATCTGCCGAAGCATATCTTCAGCATTTTGATACCGGTATGCCGGATCTTTTTCCATGGCAATGCCGATAATCTGCTCGAGGCCTTTTGGTATATTGGAATTCAACTCCAGGGGGGGCTTTGCAACGTCGTTAATCTGCATCATTGCTACAGATACAGGACTGTCTGCTGTAAAGGGAAGCACTCCTGTGGCCATTTCATACATCATCACACCCAGTGAGTAAAGATCGCTGCGCTGATCAATTTCCTGACCGCTGGCCTGTTCCGGACTGATATAATACACCGTTCCGATAGCTTTGTCTGTCAAGGTAACTGTTTCCGCATTGGGCAGCTTGGCGATACCAAAATCCGTCACCTTTACGATTCCATCTTTGAGCAGCATAATATTCTGCGGCTTGATATCCCGATGTACGATCCCCTTGCTATGAGCATGACGCAGGGCTGTCAATATCTGCTCTGTATAGCTGATAATTTCCCGCAGGGTCAGAGCCCCACGCTTTGTCATGTAGTTTTTGAGGGTGATTCCCTCTACATATTCCATAACAATATATTTTAAGTCTTCCCGCACGCTTACATCATAAATATTTACGATATTGGGATGGGACATCATGGCAACAGCCTTGGATTCGTTGATAAAACGCCGCACGGATTCTTCATCGTCTGCAATTTCGTCTTTGAGCATTTTAATTGCAACAGTCCGCTTCATCAGTGCATCGTAGGCACGGTATACGACTGCCATACCGCCTACGCCAATAATTTTATCGATTTTATAGCGGCCATCGATCACAGCGCCTACAAACTTTTCATATGCTTCCATACCGGCCTCCGTTTCCAGTTATTTGTAAAAAGGGAAGACAAGGTGTGCTTTATAAAGTCATCAGCACAGCGGTGATGTTGTCTGCCCCGCCGGCAGCGTTTGCCATATCAATCAGCTTTTCTGCCACTTTCCCAAGAGCACGGCTGGTCTCGATTTTGCCTATATCCTGAATGGCGTTGGCGATTTCTTCCGGCGTTACATGATTGGTCAGCCCGTCGGAGCATAGCAGTGCTACATATTGATTGTCTCTCGGGCCCTCTCCATTTTCAATTTTATCTGTGATATTGTTTTCCCCCAGCCGTGTTACATAGATATCTGCTTCTACTGTATTGTCTGTTCCCACGGCGCGGGTAATGATGTTTCTGTTTACAGATTTTCTGGCTTCCAGCTGGGTCATTTTTCCCATATCCACCAGGTATTGCACATAGGAATGATCATGGGTGATTTGCATAGGCTCTCCGTTTGTTATCAGATACATTCTGCTGTCGCCTACATTGATTGTGAAAAGCACATGACAATAGGCCAGGGTAGCAACCAGGGTCGTTCCCATTCCCCTCAGATCATCCTGTGATCCGGAGCGTTTAAATACAGCAGCATTTGCTGCATCAATTGCCTCTGTCATGGCATTTTTTATCAGACGCTCATCCGCGTGCGTCAAGCTTTCCCGAGGTCCGAAGGACTGGACAAAATCGCTGATGGATTCTAAAAATACACCGCATGCGATGCTGCTGGCGATTCCCCCGCCGGCAGCGCCGCCCATTCCATCACATACAACGGCCAGCTGCATTCCGTTACTAAAGCTGTCACACATAAAACTGTCCTGATTGACAGTTCGTTTTTTTCCGATGTCGGTACGACCGCAGCACAGCATATTATGCCCCCCTTCGGTACGATTGTCTGTATCTTTGCGAATGTTATACATAAAACTATTATACATGAAACAGAAGTTCTTGTAAATGATTTTTACTGGTTTTTTGTTACTTTTCAGTAAATATTTAACCAGAATTTTCTACACAAAAAGGAAGCTGCATGCAGCTTCCTTTTTCGCTTGATTTGCAGTTTACTTTTCCGGCTCGATCATACCATAGTTGCCGTCCCTGCGTTTGTATACTACGCAGGTCTCCCCTGTATCCATATTGTTGAATACGAAAAACGTATGCGCCAGCAAATTCATTTGCAGGATGGCTTCTTCCGGCGTCATAGGCTTAAGAACAAAGGATTTGCGCCGAATTTGAAACGCCTCATCTTCTCCGTCCAGTGCAGAAATATCCTCTTCGGTATAGTCTGGAATACGAATATTTTCCCGCATGCGTTTGGTGAGCTTGGTTTTATTTTTTCGGATCTGCCGCTCAATTGCATCCATACAGCAGTCCAAGGCATTCATAAATGTATCGTTTTCATCCTCGCTGCGGAACAAAAAGCTCCCTTGCTGGATCGTTACTTCTACACGCTCATTTTCGCGTATGCGGGAGAGCTTTACTGTGGCGGATGCTTCTCCCGGAAAGTATTTGTCAAATTTTGCAAGCTTTTTTTCGATATGATCACTGAAAACCTGGTTAACAAATACTTTTCTTGCATTAACGGTGACTTTCATAGATATCCCACCTTTTTGTGAATTTGCAGCAGGCGGTGCCGGCGGGCATTCCGCCTATCTACATTTGTATTGTATCACACAATCATAAAAAAGTCTATAGTTTTTGTATAATATATATAAACAAATTCTAAAATGATTTTAAATTATAGAAAATACATACAAACAAGGGGTTAAAAAAGGTGCTGTTACAGGCTACCGATAGGGAACCCGGATATTACTCCCCCGACAGCTACACTGCCCCCCTCAAAAAGGGGGAGGCTTAGGATTATTTAAGCTTCCTCTGTCTAAGGGGAGTGGAGGCAAAGCCGCCGGAGGGGTAATTTATACGAAAGCAACAAGACCACTCTTCCCGTCAGCAGTCTCATCAGAGGGGGCAATACGATCTATGGCCTTCCCTGCGAGATGCTGGGACAAAAGGGGACTGCTGACATCTGTAATGAAAAAAAGACTGACAAAATGTCAGTCTTTTTTATAAATTTAACCGATCTTTGCTGCGTTCACTTTAATGCCAGGACCCATTGTAGAAGCAACCACACAGCTCTTGATATACTGGCCTTTTGCAGCAGCAGGTCTTGCTTTGATTACCGCGCCCATCAATGTTTCAAAGTTTTCTTGAAGCTTCTCGCTTCCAAAGGACGCCTTTCCGATGGGACAGTGAATGATGTTTGTCTTATCCAAACGGTACTCAATCTTACCGGCCTTGGCTTCTGTAACAGCTTTTGCAACATCCATAGTAACAGTACCAGCCTTCGGGTTCGGCATCAGGCCCTTAGGACCAAGCACCTTACCCAAACGACCGATGGTGCCCATCATATCGGGTGTTGCGATAACAACATCAAATTCAAACCAGTTTTCTTTCTGAATTTTTTCTACCAAATCGGTGTCGCCAACGTAATCTGCGCCGGCATCCTGTGCGGCCTTTGCGTTGTCGCCTTTTGCAAACACCAGGGTGCGTACGGTTTTACCGGTTCCGTTAGGAAGCACAACGGCGCCTCTAACCTGCTGGTCAGCATGACGGGAGTCAACGCCCAGACGGATATGCAGTTCGATGGTTTCATCGAACTTTGCTTTGGATGTTTCGCAAACCAGCTTGATTGCTTCATCCGGATCGTATGCTTTTGCGCGATCGATCATTGCTGCGCTTGCTTTATACTTTTTACCCTTAAACATATTCAGCTACCTCCCTTATTCCTCTACTGTAACGCCCATAGAGCGCGCGGTACCCGCGATCATACGCATCGCCGCTTCAATAGAACCAGCATTCAAATCGGGCATCTTGGTTTCAGCGATCTGCTTAATCTGCTCTTTGGTAATGGTTGCTACCTTGGTTTTGTTGGGAGTAGCAGAAGCGGTTTCAATACCGCAGGCCTTCTTAATCAACACAGGAGCGGGAGGCGTTTTGGTGATGAAGGAGAAGGAACGGTCTGCATAAACAGTGATTACAACAGGAATGATCAGACCGATATCGTTTTTGGTTCTTTCGTTGAATTCTTTTGTGAAGTTGGCGATTGCCACGCCGTATGCACCCAGCGCAGGACCAACAGGGGGCTGCGGGGTTGCTTTTCCTGCAGGAAGCTGCAGTTTGATGTAGCCAATAATTTTTTTAGCCATAATTTATAAACCTCCATGTGTGGTTTAGACGGGAGACTGCAAAATTTTCTCCCTCCCACAATATGCGTCTTGAGACGCTCTACCAAAAGGGATAGACCCTCATCGTGCGCAAAAATCTATCCGGTCACTGCGCGCTGCGCCGGATCTCGTTTACAGATGCTTTGATGGGCATGTCCCGTCCTACAGTGGAAACGATTACGGTGACTTCATTTCCGTCGGCGGATATTTCAGAAAGCCGACCACTGTAGCCCGTAAAAATACCGCCGATGATTTCCACCATATCGCCTACTGCAAAGGAAGCCTTTGCAGCAATCTGTACATCTTCACCAAGCAAGGCTTCCACTTCTTCGTCGGTGAGGGGAACCGGCTTGGACCCAGGACCTACAAAACCAGTGACACCGCGGATGCCGCGTACGATATGCCAGCTTTCGTCGCACATGATCATGCGAATGAGGACGTAAGCCGGTAAAATTTTGGATTCAGATTGGATTGCGCTCTCGCCCTCGCCTTCACTGACGATTTCTACAGGGATGCGAACATCTGTAATCATATCCTGCATGCCTCTGTTTTCCACAATCTTTTCCAAATTTGCCTTTACCTTATTCTCATATCCGGAATAAGTATGGGCCACATACCAGCGCATGCCGGCATTCATTTCGTTAATATCGCTCATTTCATGTGCCCCGTCAGATCAATATACCCAGAACGTAGATAAACTTGGAAAAGACCAAGTCTACGATCCCGATAGCGGCGGCAAAAATCAGCACGACAACTGCCACCATAAGCGTATTGGAACGAACTGTTTTGAAAGAAGCCCACACGATTTTTTTCATTTCCGCCCTTACGCTGCGAAACCATGCGGCTATACGGGAGCCAAGCGAAGGCTTTTTGCTTTTCGCTTTTTTGGACTTTACGGCTTTTTCGGATTTTGCTTCCTCTAAGCCAGCCTCTTTTTTTTCATTTTCAGCCATTGCTTTACTCCTTTACTTTGTTTCTTTGTGCAGAGTGTGCTTGCGGCAGAAACGACAGTACTTATTCATTTCAAGTCTGTCCGGATCATTTTTTTTGTTTTTCTTTGTGTCATAATTCCGCTGCTTGCACTCGCTGCATGCGAGAGTGATCTTTACTCTCATGTTCGGCACCTCCCTGTGGATTCGGGCATATCGCCCGTAGAATTTGGCTTTTTGCCAGTACCTCCCTCCTGTGGCTCTTCATCGGCATAAAACAAGCACAAAAAAAGAGCCCTCAACCAGAGGTAAAAATATTATAGCATCCCTCCCTTTTTTTGTCAATAGATTTTTTGCACTTCCAATACTTTCTGACGGAATTCCCCCGGGCAATGATTGACAATTTTCCTGTTTTCCCTTATAATAATTGTACATATTTTAAAATTGGGGGTATCCGGATAGATGGATACCTTTGTTGAAAGGGAAAGGTTCAAAATGTCTCAGGGACTTAAAAAAATGATTTGTGCTGTCATGTCTGCTTTGCTGATGCTTACGGTATTTCTGCCGTGGGAATTGCAGGCGGCCTCCGTGGGCTTCAATGACATCGTCGATGCGGCCATGGATATCATTCAGCAAAGTGAGGGAAGGTATGATTCTGTCAACGCAAACGATAACGGAGCGCTCAGCATAGGCTGTATCCAGTGGCACGGAAACCGTGCGCTGAGCCTGCTGAAAACTATTGTACAGGCGAATCCCACCCAGGCAAAAAATATTTTGGGCAGCGCCCTGTATAATGAAATTACGACGACAAGCTCCAATGGTTGGACAACGCGAATCCTGAACGATGATGAGACTGCCAAAATTCAGGCGCTGCTTGGTACTGCGGAGTCCAGGCAGGCTCAGGACGAGCTGATCCGAAACGATGTTTCTACATATGTATCCCGCAGCATGGGATATGGAATTACGAGTCCCAGCGCTTTAGTATATTTGGCCGATGTAGAAAATCAGTGCGGCGCCGGCGGTGCCCGCCGTGTGATTAATGCGGCTGCCGCCATGGTGGGCGGGGACTACAGCGCCATCAACCTGGATGTGGCGCACCAGGCCGCATTAGCCGATGGGGCTGCCGGGGATTATCCGGCGCGACGCAAAAAGGTATACAATTACGTGCTTGCGCTGGGATGGGATGCTGCGTCTCTTGTAAAAGACTGCGAGATTTGGAAGGTGCAGGCGAATACGACGCTGAACATACGCAGCAGACCGGGGGCCACATCCGCCGATTCCCTGGTGACTTCTGTATCCGGCGGGACTGCTTTGTTCATTTATCAGAAGGTTATTGTAAACGGCGCTACCTGGGGTGCATGCAATTTGGGCTGGATGCACATGGGATACTGCGACTATGTAAGCGGCAGCATTGCAGCCCGTGTTTATTTTGACGCTGCAGGCGGCAGCTTTGCGCCTGCAGAGGCGTCCGCAAATATTACGAATTATAATGACGGACGTCCGGCCAATGCGTTGTCCATCTTTACGCGTTTGACCGGCGACAGCACAGGTTCAAATATTCACGGCACCGAGGCCGCGGTGAATGCGGATGGCAAGGTAATCGATGTAAAGGGATATGGAAATGGCAACATGGCCATTCCGGAAAATGGATTTGTGGTGTCCGGCAACGGAACCATGTCTTCCTGGGTCGGCGCGAATATTCAGGTAGGGGACTACGTGTCTGTAGATCCGGCTGAGATGACAGTAAAAGTATATAATTCTTATGAATCATATTTACAGAGCGGTAAATCGGTCACGACAGGAGGGCAGATCGGAACACTTCCTGTGCCCGTCAAGTCGGGTTATGTTTTCGACGGCTGGTATACAGAAAAGGACGGCGGTACACTGGTGAGCGCCGATACAAAGTATACGCAGCGCGTTTGTACGACCCTTTACGCCCGCTGGAGAGAATATCAGAACAATACGGTAACATATGACGCAAACGGAGGAACATTAGACGGGGCATTTTTGCAAAAAATTGATGGCGTAGATATTGGGCGGGGTGAAAACTTCCTGGTCGTTTACACCAAAGGAAATACGACTGGTACCAATACCTATGGATCAGAAGCCATAGTAGAAGCGGACGGACGGGTCAGCGCCGTGACCTCTTATGGTGTTGGGGACAGTGCGATTCCTACAGGCGGGTTTGTGTTGTCCGGACATAACGAAATGTCTTTCTGGATCTCCAATTCTATTCAGGTAGGGGATTATATTTCTTACGATACAAACGGCAAAACGATCACTGTTTGTGATTCTTCTGAAGCTTATGCTGTGATAGGAAAGCGGATCCGAGAGGGAGAGGCCATCGGTACGCTGCCGACGGCATCCAGAGAGCATTATACATTTGCTGGATGGTATACGGCGGACGGACAAAAGGCAACAGAAAAAACCATCATGCCTGCAGGCGGCTTGACCTTGACGGCGGCTTGGGAGAAGATACAGGCTACGATCATGCTAAATCCGGGAGAAGGCTCTCTTGCACGGATTCCCAAGGCGTCAAGTGTGGCTACAGCGGTCAATACGACCCGCCCCGGCCACTCTATGATTGTCTACACCCCGGTGTATGGGGAAGCTACAGGCACCAATGTTCACGGGATCGAATTTGTGATAGACCAGTCGGGAAAGGTCATTCAGGCACCTGGATACGGGGTGGGAAACACGGCGATTCCAGTGGGCTGTCTGGTTTTGTCCGGCAACGGGGATCCAGCCTGGTGGATGCAGGCAAATATTTCCCTGGGAGATTATGTGATCATAGATATGCAGTCGCTGTCTGTTACTGTGTACACGCCTGAGGAATACCAGAAGACGGATACCCTAAAGGTATATCATGGAGATTCAATAGGGCCGCTGCCTATTCCGGTGCTGGAGGGCATGGAGTTTGCCGGCTGGTATACAGAGGATGGCACATGGATTACGGCTGAAACGATTTCCAATTTCATCGGGACGGTGACTTTGTATGCCCGGTATACCGATCCTTACTTCCATTTGAGCTTCGACGCAGGCGCAGGTACAGGCGCCCCACAGGCATTGAAATTTAAAGAGGGAGAAACGGTGACTATTCCAAATACGATTCCTGATGGAGGCTGTTACGGATTCCTGGGCTGGGCATTGGAAGCAGGCGGCGCAGTGGTTTATCAGCCGGGGGATACATACACCGGCGGCAATGCCGTGCTGTATGCTGTCTATGAAACGGAGCACGGATTTACAGAAAGCTGCACTGCAGTCTATACGGACCTTGACGAAAACGGTGATTGTCTGTATACATACACTTGTAGAATATGCGGTTATACCGGCGCCTTTGTCCGCCCTGCAGCGCAGGTGCTGACAGAATCTTCTATTTATGAAACGATAGGCGGAGATTATTTGACGGCGTATATTTCTTTTGGAAAGACAGCGCCGCTGTCCGGCTTTGCTTATGTTTTGCAGTATGATCCCAGCCTGCTTACGTTCCATAGTTATTCTTCCAATATACCTGGTGCACAGGTTCAGATTTTTGAAGAGAATGGTGTAGGGTATGTACGCCTTCAATGCGCCGATATGCCCACGGGGAAATATATGAAGCTGTTCTTTACCGGAGTATCCGCAGGAGAGGCGCAGAAGCAGTATGTGCGGGTTGCGCAAACAGAGGGCACCCTATCCGACGGACTTCCAGGAGCCTTCCGGCTCACCGGGCACACTACAGTGATCGGTGCGTCTGTATTGGGAGATGTGGACGGTGACGGCGCGGCAACTATGGCAGATATGGTGCTATTGGCCCGTGCGGTAGCTGGCAATGCGGCGCCGCTTTATCCGGATATCAACGGAGACGGTATTTTGTCCTCAGCGGATATTGTAATCCTCAGATATATTTTGTCAGGTCAAATCAAGGCCGTGTATGAGATTGCCTGACAATTTGCGGAGATAAAAGCATATGACAGATTATTCAATATCGCTTCCCTCCTATACGATTGGTGTTCATGCCTATGATACAGTCTGCGACATCTGTAGAAAATTTGGGCGACAGGTCGTACTAATCGGTGGTCGGCAGGCTTTGGCTGCGGCAGAAGAAAAGATTCGCACAGGGATGGGGGCAGAGCTTTCTGCCCCGCCGGCGCTTTTGTATGGAGGAGAAGCCTCAGAAGAAAATATTGCTTCTTTGGCTGCTGTCAGAGAAGTACAGGAGGCAGATATGCTATTTGCTGTAGGCGGCGGGAAGGCATTAGATACCTGCAAGGCGCTTGCCCAGCAGTTGGATAAGCCGGTGTTCGCCTTTCCTACCATTGCTTCCACTTGTGCGGCTACTACGGCAGTATCGATTTTATACCATTCGGACGGTTCTTTTTCCCATCCCTGTTTTTTAATGCAGCCTCCGGCTCACACCTTTATAGATACTTCTATATTGGCTGCTGCGCCGGATCGGTATATGTGGGCCGGTATGGGGGACACCTATGCCAAATATTACGAAAGCACGGTATCCGCCAGAGGAGAGAGCCTGGCACACTATCATGCTCTGGGAATTACAGTTTCCAAAATGTGTCTGGATCCTATACTATGCTGGGGAGATCAGGCATTAGCGGACAACCGTACGGGGCAGGCTACGGATCCCTTTGAACAGGTTGTGCTGGCGATTATCGTCACGACAGGGATTGCATCGATCCTGCTTACAGCTGAGCATACGATCGATTACAATACGGGTCTTGCGCATGCCGTATTCTATGCGCTTACTTCGTACCCTCACATTGAAAAGAACCACCTGCATGGAGAGGTGGTTGGGTTTGGCGTATTGCTTTTGCTGCTTGCGGATGCACAAATGGATGCCTTTGCTGCCATGCATCGTTTTATGAGGAAGGTTGGACTTCCCACTTCTCCTAAGGATATTCAGCTTACCAGAGAAGAAGTGTTGGATGTCATTCCGAAGGTGTGTGCAATGCCGGACATAGCGCATAACCCCTATCCGGTTACTCCTCAGCTATTGACAGATGCCTTTGAAAAGCTGGAAAGGTACAATGCAAACGGGGAAATATAGAGGACCTGACGCAAAAGGTGATTGATGGAAAGGTACAGGGGCAACCGTCCGGCGACAAAGTCGCCCTTTCCTTGGTAGGGGAAGGATTAATAATTCTAAGGCCCTCTCGTCCGCGTCTTCAGAAGAGATGCTTTGGAAAGTGACCGGGCAGCTGCCGGTGTAAGGGCGCTTACACTCCTTCGATCACACAATTCTGCGACCAAGTCAATATAAAAAGCTGCGGACGATTGTCCGCAGCTTTTTATATTAATAGGCAAGCGCGTTCCACTTTCCGATTTCAAAATGATTCGGAAGGGGAAAATATACTAGGCTGCAGCCTGTTCTCCATTTCTCATTTATAAGGGTATTGTAATTGTAGTAAATGCTTATATACGTTTCAGACGAAGGCGTCCCCTCCACCGTTTCCAGCTGTGTGCCAAGTTCATACATCATTTGCGAAGCTTGCTGCTTGCTTATAGTAGAATATTCCTCTATGTTTGTAAGGTCTATGTACTTGGTTTCCTGCTGGCCGGATTCTGTCACATAACTGTACTCCACCATAATCGTACCGTATCCCACTGAATCATCGATTGAAATTTCTCCCTTTAGCAATTGAATGGCTTCTTTTGCCGTGTCACCGCTGCTATGGTAGTTTTCTTCTATAACCAAAGACAGCGTTTTGGGTGTCAGGGAATGATTGAGGGGAACCACGACCTTTATGAGCCCTTCTGTGCTGCTTTCTGTTGCAAAAGAGAGCAGTGCGTCATAGGACAGATCGTTACTGATATATTTATACCATGCCTCAAATCCAGCATCTTGAATTTCTTTCTGCAGGCAGGATAAAATGGCATCCCAGTTCCAGTCTTTTTTACCGGCAGTGAAGCCTTGAGAGCCCAGCTGTACATTTTCTGTTCCGGGCAGCGCCTGTGGGAGTGACAGATACCCTTCTCTGTATTCCGGCAGCTGAGACAGCTGTTCTAACAGGGTATTCATCGTTTTTCTTGTAAAGAAAATCCGCCGATATCGGGTAAAAGCCCCTGTTTTGATGGCCACGGTTCGCTGTGTTCCTTCGAAATAGAACGCGCCGCGATCAAATCTTTCCATATTTTCATCAAGAACATTGGCTACGATGGATAGAATTTCAGGATCATCAATAGAAATACTTTGCACCTGCCGTTCAGCATATTTGCCTACTGCGTCGTACCAGAAAGTACTGCTATCTTCAGCGTAATAGGTATAAGCATCGGGAATAAACTGTATACTGCTGATATCTTCGGCCTGGGGGCGAAAAGAAGCGGATAAATATGTGATGCCGTTCACTGTACCTGCAAATGCCAGATTCAGAAGCAAAACGATACCCAAGGCAGGAATACTTTTGGCAAGGTTTTTCCAGGTACGGGTGGAAACAAGCTCATAAATAAAGTATACAAGCACGGAAATGATATACAGAATGATGACAACAGGCAGGTCTTCTCCCCCAGTAAGCAGCATACAGGTTGCAAAAAAGGGAAATACTAAAGCAAGGGCAATTCGGATACCGGATTGAATACTGCGACGGGGTGCACTTTGGGCGGCACTCTCGCTTTTGCGCCGGACAAACAGTACAGCTGCCAGCACACCCATCCCCAAAGCTACCAATAAGGAATACAAATTACAGGACAGATCGTTTTGTAGGGAGTTGGAGCCAAATCGGAAGCTGGACGTCAAATATCCCACAAGTATATTGTACCTTGTAGATAAGATTGCCATAAAGTGGTCTTCCACCAAAAAGGGAAGCTTGGTTGTAATGGTGTTCACAAGCAAAACTATAACAAAACGCGGCAAAAAAAGGATCAATCCGGAGGCTGTAATGTTTGCAAGCAGGGTTCCTGTAAAACTGCATCCCAGTAGCACTGCCGCAACCGTCATCAGCGTCATCACCACAATGCTCAGCAAAATATCGGCGCAACCCACAAAGGATACCACATACATTGCAGGAAAAATCCAGTGCATCAGTAGGCTTGCCCCGCCGCAAAGCAGCAAAAGAGCAAATACCCAGGTGAGGATCGACGCCGTGTAACTTAGAAAAATACAAATTCTTGTGTAAGGCAGCGCGTGGTAAAAATCTGCATATTTGCGTTTATTAAACCCAGAAAATACAATCAATGCCATAACAGGAGCTACAAAAACAGGCAGCGCCATCAATGGTTCTATCAGACTGTTAAAGCTGATTGCCATCGGATACTGGCCGCTTGTGGCATACCTGTCCATTTGAAGAAAACTTATATATTCCAATATCGGGGCTGCGATGAGAAATACCAAATACAGGCTTAATATGATAAAGCCAAATATCCGTAGCTGCCGCATGCCTTCTGCGTAAATGCCCCTGGAAAAACATTTCTTTTTCATCGTTCTCTATCCCTTTCAATGCAATTCACTGTAATTTGGTAAGGTATCAGTCCAGATGAAAGGTATATCCAAGGGCTTCCATCTCATAGGTAAATACCTCTTCCAACGATAAAGGAAGCGCCTCAAGCAGCGCGGGATTCATGGCGCGCAGGGTTTCCAGCGTATTTTCCCTCTCCCCCCGTACGATCAAATTCGCAACGGATCCGCTTTTAGAAAAATGCACCAGATCCAGGCAATTGAATTTCGACTGATCGTATGCTTCATGAAAGGCAATTTGAATTTTAAACTGAGAGGTTTTCAGGTTTTGGATATCGCTTTCCAAAACCAGTCCGCCCCGGTGGAGCAGGGCAAGCTGATCACAGGTGTCTTCCAGCTCCCGCAGAGAGTGGGAGGTGATGATCGCTGCCGCCCCCCGATCCAACACATCCTGACAGATCAGACCTTTGATATAGGTACGCACAACAGGATCCATTCCATCAAAGGTTTCATCAAAGAAGATATACTTCGGACTGACGGCCAGGGCCAGAATCGTGATTGCCTGCCGCCGCATTCCCTTAGAAAAGGTATTGATGCTTTTCTTTCGATCTAGATCCAGCTCTTTTGCCAGACTCTCATATTTTTTTCGGTCAAACCCCGGATATAGAGACTGATACAGCGCTGCCATCCGATCCATATTTGCCCCGTTTATGTAATACAGATCGTCGGGAACAAAGGCGATCTGCCCTTTTGAAGCAGGACTTTCATATATCGGTTCGCCGTCCATGGTAACGGTTCCGCCGTCTGCCCTATAGACGCCGGACAGAATACGCAAAAAGGTAGATTTACCCGCCCCGTTAGAGCCGACCATGCCGTATATACAGCCGTCTTGAATGGTGCAGGATATGTTTTTTAGTGCTGTGTAGCTTCCAAATTTTTTTGTAAGATTTTCTGCTTGAATCATAGGATCACCATACCTTTCCTGATCGTTTGAAACGCAGTCTGCATGCACCCGGTACATAAAATTATTTTTGCTGAATTCTCTGAGTGGCCCTGTCTATTGTGTCGTCCAATTCTTTTCGGGTAACACCGGCCGCCCAGAGTTCTGCCACGATCTCTTCTAAAAGCAGCAGCTTTTTTCTGCTGTTGGCACGCAGCGCTTCCAAGGCCTTTTCCGTAATAAAACATCCCCTTCCTGGGACAGTGGAGATGATCCCGCGCAAATCCAACTCGCCATATGCTTTTTGGATTGTGTTGGGATTGACAGACAGATTTACCGAGAGACTTCGCACAGAGGGGAGCTGATCTCCAGCACCGAGAATTCCTCCCAGTATGAACTTCTCTACTTGAGAAATGATCTGCTCATACACAGGCGTTCTCGACATCGCGTCTATTTGGAACATAAAGGCTGCTCCTTTCTGCATAGTTACGACTGTCATCACAGCACTGTACCACCTGTAATAGTACAGTTGAATTTTACAGGAATATTTATAGAAAGTCAATACCTTTTGGAATTTTTCCTGCAAAATTTAAAAATCATCTGTATGGATTTGACCATAGTTTTCTTCGTACTTGCGAATACATTCCTTGCACAAATATTCTAGCAGGTTGCTGGTGCTTCGATTTTCTGATTTGGCAATTCGTTTGATTTTCGTTAAAACCTCTTCATCCAAGTGAAATGAAAAAGGCGTTTTACGTGTAGGCAAGTTTTGCACCTTCCTTTATGTAGATATGTAACTGTTATTAAATAGATTATTCTAATATATGACGAATGTATACGATAACAGTAATCGAACGGTTATTTAACTGTTTTATAAAAATCAAGTTTTTTTAGAGTTTTTTACTATACATGACCGATGGGATCCTGTTGCCTATCCCCTTGACTCGCTGCGCTTGTCACTACTTGCAGGCATCTCGTTTACGAGCCGCTGGGGTGGGGCCCGCGATAGCGGTGGACGGGTAGAACTCTATTATCTCTCCCCCTGTCTTTTCCTTTGGAACATCCCCTCCTTGCATTACGGAGCGTCTTTAAAGCGTTGCAAAGAAATAACCCAGTGGGGTGGCAGGGGCAACTATTTCTATCAGTGCTTTGCCGTGACCGCGCAAAAAATAAGCCTCCCGGCCGGGAGGCTTATTTCCATCCTTTGATTTTCAATCGCTTGCGCAGGCGCAGCACATATACAGAAATAAAGGATGTGAGAGCAATATCGTAAATTACAAAAAAGACGTTTCCTGCAGCAAATATTACCAGCCACGAAGCGGACACGAAATCCTGGGAGTGCAGCACGAACATCGACAGGAGCACACAAACTGTAAGGGCTGCATTGAAGTATACAAGCTTCATCACCCATGAGGACAATTTTCCAAACCGTTCAAAAAAGGACTTGATGATGGGATACAGCGCACCCAGCACAACATATTCCAATGCTACAAATTTATCCGGCAAAAGCAGGAGACACAACACGCTTGTCACTGCACCGGTGAGCCAGGGATAAATCCCGCCGATCTCCAGCACCACAAAAGCGATGCACAGCGCGCCTACAATCACTGCACACAAGTCAAAAATCCCGCTGAGGGCCCCTATATACAGCACGGCTAAGCTGAGCCCGGATAGGAGCGCGCACAGGGCGATTCGTTTGGTCTGCTTATGACTGCTTTCCATGGCTGACCTCCTGATTAGCAGCAGCGAATACAGTCGCCGCCCATACACTCACAACAAGAATCCATACACCACAGGGTCGTACAAATGGAACATAAGTCGTTGTCTCCTGTATTTCTCGTGTTGTATGTGGCACCATATCCGCCAGCCCGGCTGGCCATTTGCGCCCGGACGTTGTGATATTCTGTATTATTGGGATCCATATAGCAGGCGGTTTCGATAAACCTTTGGGCGTCATAGAAGTGCCCACGCTGGGCCAGTACACATCCCTTCAAGAAATTCCATTCCGCATTACGATCTGCCACCGACATAGAATCCAAACGCATTTCTGCCTCGGAATACCGGCGTTGATTGATAAGATTTCGGATTTCTATATACCGGCTGTCAGTAGTAGTCCCGCTGCCGTAGTTGGCGTTATTATAGGTGGAAGAACCGCCGCCTTTTCCGGAGCGTTCCGATTGAATTTGATCATACGCTTCGTTGATCTCCTTCATTTTTTCTTCCGCCAGTTCTGCCAGGTTCGTGTCAGTATAATTGTCCGGATGATACTTACGCGCCAGTTCTCTGTAAGCCTTTTTGATTTCATCGTCTGTTGCGTTTCTGGAGACGCCGAGGACCTTATAAGGGTCTGTCATGTGGATGAACCATGCCTTTCCTGCGTTTTACATTTTCCCTGGAAAACCCGGTCGGCTTCCAGAGGCATACCTTTATATAAAATGTTTTCGATAATACCAAGCAGTTCACTGCGGCCGGTAAAATCCATCAGATTTACAGCGGCCTCCAGCCTGGACAGATCCAGGCGCACTGCCACAGACAGGCTTTCCGGATCCATTGGAGCAATATTCAAAGGATTATAGCTGCCGTTTTTTTGATCCTGCTCCCGATCGTCTGCAGCATCCAGCACATAGATAAAACGTCCTGTGGCAAAGCCGATGGCCGCGGCAATTTTTTGTGCGGCCCCAGTAAGTTTCCAGGAGAATATATCGGAAAGCAGGGCGCCAAAACAATCTGCAGTGTCATCCAGAGAGGCACACTGAGCGGCTTCCAGCGCATGCAGCTGCTGCAGCGACTCTTTGATTTTTTCTCCGGGCCCCTCTTTTTTCGGAAATGCTTTTTTGCACATGCGCCTTGCCGCAGGATGGAGCATGCGGGCACGCAGCGCGAGACCTTTTGTATCTTGTATGTCGTCTGCAATCTTGGCTTCCGTCAGAAGGGAAGCGGCACGGGCACAATAGGCCAGAGCGCTGTTGTCCTCAAGAATCGCACGCTTTTTCAACGGATGCGCGCCGCAGCGGCAGGGACGGGCATTGTATGAAACCTGTTCCAAAACCATACGGATTGCGGCAAGAAAGACAAAATCATAGCTTAGGGTAAGCCGGGAGGCGCATCCTGTATGTCTTCCCATAGACTTGCACAGCCCGCAATACACTGCCCTGTACAATTCATGCTCGCGGACCCGCATATCCGGCACATAGGGACGTATATACCCGAACATTTGCCTCTCCTTTCTGCCTTTACAGATTATCATACCACACTTTGGGAAAAAAACAATAAATATTCTGTGAATATTGTAGACACAAAGAAAAGGAGAGAAATAGCGCTGCCTTTTTAAGCAGGAAAGTCGTATTGACATACAAATACGGTAGCAACCATCCTTATAAGTTGGCCGGTAGGCTGCCAAGATGCTGAATATAAAGACTCCCTTACCTGTAAAATTTGTACCAGCGACCATAGAAAAGCCCCCATAGATAAAGAAGACGCCTACGTTAGTAGCTAAAACAAAGGCCCCCTTTCGTAAAGGGGGCTCCCGCGATAGCGGATGGGGGATTGTAACATGATGGCTATACAGAATCTGTAGGTGGAAAGTATACCTATACAATCCCTCCGTCACGCTTTGCGTACCACCTCCCTTTACGCAAGGGAGGCTGAGTTAGATAACGATATCACCCCGGTACTTCGTTTGCGAAGCACAGACAAGGGAGGTAAAAAGCAGTACTGCAGGACTTTTGAGACAGTAGTTGCAGCAGCGTGCCTCCTTGTGCGGCGGCTTATTTGATAATCAGCGGTTTTCCATCACACACAGCATCCCGCTGGGTTTTATTGATCCGTTCTACTTCTGCGCCGCTGGCGTTGCAGCGTTTTGCAATTTCCCATACACGCTGCCCCGCTTCGGGAAAGCAAATCCGTATGCAGGATCCGTCCGTATTCCGTTTGGCGTACTTGTCTAAAATCGCTTCCGTAACAGGGCTGTGCTGTGTCTTTTGCACCGCATGCACAGCAATGGACACTTCTGCTACAGCGTGGATTTGACTGCCTTCCATTCTGCCGGATGTATCCGTAGCACAGCAGATCGCCTGCCAGATAATATCCTGTGGTGCCACGTCGTCCTGGGTACGCAGCTCGTACTTTAAGGGAATGGTAAATTCTTCACTCACTACGTCACCCTCAGAAGCGATCAGCGCTTTGACGGCGCAGTTGCCGCTGAAGAGAAGCTTATGGTCTTTGCATTCCACCTTTTCGATTACAGGCTGTGCACTGACGTCAATAAGGTAGTCATTTGCACCTGCTCTTGACTGGCGCTGACCGCTGCCGTTCAGACTTAGTGTACCGTTGGCGCAGCAAAGAAGACTCAGAACGCCCAGATCGCTGTGTTTTGCTTCTAAGTCGTATTCTGTGGAATATACGTCTTGTGTTACGGGAACCTGTGTTACTCTGGACCATAGTCCGTTTAAGTCATACTCAGCATCCATGTGGATCACACCGGTTTCCTCATCTGCCTGCACAGAGACAGAAGCTACTCGCCCCCATGCAGTGACGGCATCTCCTTCCTCGGCGCCTTCCGCAGTCATTCCTTCCTCAAAGGGGATACTTCCCCGCAGAATCGTATAAAGTCCATCGGGTGCAAGCGCCAGACAACGGACGCTGATATCTCCTTTTACCTGAATGGCGTCTTTTTTTGCAACGGCGTCCGTAACATTTACCGTTCCGTCGCAGGAAATCAGTTTGGTGCCGACACGTTCATGCAGTTCTCCGGAAACAGATCCGGTGGAGGAAGCATATCCGCGCTTTACCGTGTTCACCATATCCGGCAGAATTTCCAGTGTTGCAAGGTCTTCCGCGATAGCCCGCTCTCCATCTGTATCCGTCGCGCGGCAGGCGTATACGTTTGCGGCATCCGCCATGATTCGGGTACGCAGCCGGGTTTTCAAAGAAACGCTGCGGGGGGCCAGTACCCGGCATTGGGGCGATTCTGCAGTCGTTTCCACATGAATGGCCGCCCCGCCTCCCTGGGGCTCGGACGGCAGCTGACTGTTGCCGCTGTATTCACATGCGTAGGGAACACAGACCAGACTGCCGTCGTCTCCAATATACAAAATAGAAAAAGCAATGGTGCCCCCGAATTCCAGTAGGTTTCCGGAGAGAAATTTGGAATCCGGCAGTGCTTTGGCGCTGACGCTTACCAGCCGCCGAATTTCCGGATAATAGTCCGGCATCGTATACTCCCCGCCGCCCTCTCCGGTGACGGGCAAGTCATATTGGGAGGAATATAAGATCGCCTCCTCGTTTTTCAAAAGTCCCGGTTTGTCCATGCATAATACCTCCGATCAAATTCTTCAAAAAATATATATGCGGACAAAATGCGATCCATGACTGAACCGAAAAACTTCTCTCTGCTTATCCAATGTCCAAAGGAAAAAGCGCGGGGACACGTTTTGTGTCGGATTTCATATTGACTTTATGGAGGAAAATCCATATAATAGTACTGTTACATTAAAGAATATGGAGTTAAAGAGCATCATGAACGCAGATCCAGTTAAAGTCGTAAAGTTTGGCGGGTCTTCTCTAGCAGACGCTGAACATTTCCGCCGGGTGCAAAGCATTATTACTGCAGATCCCGCACGCCGCTACGCGGTCCCTTCCGCCCCTGGCAGGCGATTTGACGGCGATATAAAAGTGACCGATATGCTGTACCACTGCTATCAGTTGGCCTCGGAGGGAGAGGACTTCTCAGACGCCTTTACAAAAATTGAACAGCGGTATCAGGATATCATCCGGGACCTGGGACTGGACCTGGATTTGTCCGAGGAATTTGCGGCGATCAAAAATGCGTTTCATTATCACGCCGGAAGCGATTATGCTGCCTCCAGAGGAGAGTATTTAAACGGCTTGATTTTGGCAAAGCTGATCGGATTTGATTTTTTAGATGCCGCGAAAGTAATTAAGTTTTACGATGACGGCTCCTTTGATGCAGAAAAAACCAATATTATTCTCTCTGACCGACTCACCCGCCATGAGCGGGCGGTGATTCCCGGCTTTTATGGATCTATGCCCAACGGAACCATCAAAACCTTTGCCAGAGGCGGCAGCGATATTACCGGCTCCATTGTGGCCAGAGCGGCCGGGGCCGTATTGTACGAAAACTGGACGGACGTTTCCGGCTTTCTGATGGCAGATCCCCGGATCGTCAAGGACCCCTGCGTCATTGAGGTGATTACATATCAGGAGCTACGGGAGCTTTCCTATATGGGGGCCGGCGTTCTCCATGAAGATGCGATTTTTCCGGTGCGCTTTGCCGGCATTCCCATCAATATCCGCAATACCAATCAGCCTGAGGATCCGGGTACCATGATCGTTCCCTCTGCTGCTGAATATGATCGGGAGAAGGTAATTACCGGGATTGCCGGCAAAAAGGGATTCTCGGTTCTGCAGATTGAAAAGGATCAGATGAATACAGAGGTGGGCTTTGGCAGACGGGTGCTGGAAGTTATTGAAAAAGAGGGCGCTACCTTCGAGCATCTTCCGTCAGGTATCGATACCATGGGCGTGATCCTATCCGCTGATATAAGCGAGCATAGCAGGAAGAACATTTTGGATGGGATTTGTGAGGCTTGTGAACCGGAGGCAATTTCCTTTGAAGACGGCATCGCGCTGATTGCTGTTGTAGGACGGGGCATGGTGCGGGCTAAGGGAACGGCGGCGCGTGTGTTCCGTGCTATTGCAGAGGTGGATATTAACATTCGTATGATCGATCAGGGATCCAGTGAACTGAGTATTATCATTGGCGTAAACGAATCGGATTTTGAAAAAGCGCTCCATGCGATTTACGCTGAATTTGTATCCCGGTAAAAAATGTACCCCACGAAATCGCCGATTTCGTGGGGTAGTTTTTAACCCAGGTTTGCAGATAATTTTTTGCCGCCCAGCAGATGGAAATGGAGATGCAGTATGGTTTGATCTGCGTCCGGACCGCAGTTGCAGATTACCCGGTATCCGCCGGTAAGCCCGGCCTGCTTTGCAATCTGAGGGATCTTTTCAAAGATTCTTGCAATGCAGGGACTGCTTTCACCGGTAATGTCATTCATAGAGGAAGCAATGTGCTCCTTGGGAATGATCAGAATATGGGTCGGAGCCATAGGATTGATATCGTGAAATGCATAAATCATTTCATCTTCGTATACTTTGTTGGACGGAATCTCGCCAGAGACGATTTTACAAAACAGACAGTCCATCGGGTTTCTCCTTTGCTTTTTTATTTGGCGCAGTCACAGCAAACGGCTTAGGAGAAGATCGTTTACGTATTATCTCTCCATGATGATAGCCCCTGCCTCGAAAGAAGGGCTTTGCTGACACCCCCGAAAGCCTTACAGGGGTCAACATTCCCGAAGCCTCCCCCTTAGTAAGGGGAAATGGATTGCCGCAGGAGAGACGGAGGGAGCCCCCTCCTTCCATCGCTTATTTGTTGTGACTGTACCTTATTTTTCCATCAGTATAGCATGGAAAAAAACAAAATGCAAGAAGGTGTGCTATGAAAAGTACCTATACGGAAAAGGACTGCCTCTGGCAGCAGCTTGCCCGCAGCCGGTATCCAATCTTTTTATACGGCACGGGAAATGGTGCAGATAAAATTTTAGACACATGCATAAAATTTGGAATTCCTATAGAAGGCGTGTTTGCCAGCGATGGATTTGTACGCAGCAGAACCTTTCGCGGGATGCCGGTACAATCTATTGGGGAAATCGAGGCCAAATACGGCGCAGAATTTATCGTGCTGCTGGCATTTGGAACTACGCTTTCCAGCGTGTGGGAAGGAATACAAAACATCGGCCGGCGCCATACTTTACGCATTCCGGAGGTTCCTCTTTTTGGAGGACGGCTTTTTGACTTTGCGTATTATACGGAGCACCTGGCGCAGCTGGAGGCAGTATATGCGCTTTTCAACGATGCATATTCCAGGGAATTGTTTGAAGATATGATCGCTTTTCGCCTGACAGGGAATCCTGTATTTTTGGCAAAGACAGAAAGTGCGGCGGACAGCCTTGCATCTTTGCTGGATCCGGAAGGTATTCATACAGTGCTGGACTGCGGGGCTTATACAGGGGACAGCGCAAAAATCTTTGTGGATGTGCTGCACCCGGATAAGATTTTGGCTGTGGAACCGGACCCCAAAACTTTTCAAAAGCTGTGTCGGTACGCAATGGAGGAAGGCCGGTGTACAGTAATACCTATCCACAGTGCGGTCGGGGAACGGGATGGTGTGACAGATTTTGTCACTGCGGGAAGCAGGGCCAGCAAAGCAGGTGGAAATACAGGAGGACGGTCCGGACGCAGGGTGAAGACCGGGGAGATTTCTTGCTGCACCATCGATTCACTCCTATGGGGAAAGGACAGTGTAGATCTGATAAAATTGGATGTGGAAGGAGAGGAAGCGGCTGCGCTTGCTGGGGCGGTGGATACGATCCATACCGATCATCCTGCGCTGGCAGTCTCTCTGTATCATAGAACAGAGGATTTGTTTGTGCTGCCGAAAATGCTGCAGGAGCTATACCCCAGTGCAAGGTTTTATTTGCGCAGGCCCCCCTGCATTCCGGCATGGGATCTGACCTTGTACGTAATTCCATAGATATGAAAAAAGACGCCGCAGGCGTCTTTTTATTTTCGGATGAGCCAGGCCAGGGAAAACAAGGTTGCTGCGGCACAAAGAGACGCGGCCACTGCAATACCATTACCAAGGCTGATATAAGTTATAGAGGAAAGCCCCTGTATCCCCGCAAAAATAAACAGGCAGGTACTTGCATGAGTCGGGCCTTCCAAGGTCGCCGTTTCCCCATCCCGCACCGTATGGAGAAGCCCATAGATATAGTGCTGGACTGGATAAAAAAGTTTTGTCAGAAAAAATACAGCGACAGCTATGGCAAAAAGCGCGATGACCGCTGCTGCTACGGCAACCATTCCTTCAAAGGAAACTACCGTATCCAAAAGCCTTCCCAGTGTTGCTACAGGGATGATACCTGTACCGTATTCTGTAGCTACGCCTGCCAGATAAGTCAGCCATGTGTCCCCGGTGAAGGACCCTACGATGAGAATCGCGACGGCAAGGAGCGCAAGCAGTCCGGCCAGTGCCAGCATGACATAATACAGGCATTTCAATATAATAGAATAAAACTGCAGTCCGGCAGCCAGCTGCCTGGGTGAAGCCTTTTCGGCACAAGTGATCCAACCGGCTGCAGAAAACAGGATCCAAAACAGGCCCAAGCGGCCGCTGCACAAATATAACACTGCAGTCACAGTACTCATGATACAGATACAGCGAAACAGCAGGGAATCAAAAACTGCTTGAACGGATTTCTGTAGTACATTTACACGACTTATTTGTCCACATTTGGGGCAAGTGGACAGGGAATCTGTATATGTAAATCCGCATTTGGGACAGGTCATATTGCGATCAACCTCACCAATCTACCGTCAAAAGGATCTGACGGCTATTACAGTATATTATAACAGTAATAAAAAAATTGTCAATTCTTCCGTTGGCAGATGCCCTTTTCCCCCAGCCCTTTTTTATGCTTTTTTCGAACAGAAAAGCCAAAGGGCTGCAATTGTCTGCCAAGAGCATAATACGCCCCATGTGCAAAGGCTGCAAGGTTTGCTCGTTCCAGATGCAGCCTGCCCGCCCCATCGATCAGTGATGCCTCTACATCAACAGCAACGATATCTGCCAAAAACATATCATGACTGCCCAGTGAAATTATCTGATCGACTCTGCATTCCAAAGCCAGCGGGCACTGGACGATCACAGGCGGGGCTACCACGGACGCCGTCTCCTTCGTAAGACTCCAATGGGCAAATTTGTCCACCTTGCGGCCGGTGTGGATCCCGCACCAGTCCGCGGCGCGAATCAGAGAGGCAGGCGTTAGATGGATGATAAACTCGCCGCTATTTTTAATGATAGAATAGGAATGGCGTTCCGGACGGACGGATATATATGTTTTCGGAGGGAGTGTATTGCAGATGCCGGTCCACGCAATGGTTATAATATTCGCCTTTTCCATGGTACCGCAGGTTACCAGTGCCGGAGGCAGCGGCCCCAGCAGGGTACCGCCTTTCCATGTAATTTTTGACATATGCAGAAATCCTTTTTGTTTTTGGTTCAGTTCAACAGCAGATGGTTGATGGAAAATCGTCTATATGTCTCTTCCTCCGTCACGGCTTCGCCATGACACCTTCTCATGTTTCGCCCGCAAAACACTGCAGTGGGAGGCAGGCATTCCCGGAAGATTGCTACGCGGCTCCATGAGGTGGCAGCGGTAGCTAACACAGGGAGGGTCTCTATCTTTCCATCAACCGTTTGCCGAGGGTGCGTTTTATTTTTTCGTAAGTCATACGGCAATCTCTTGATATAGGGAATATAGTGCCTGGTGCAGCGTTTCACGGGCGAAGCGCGATAATTCCTTGGCTTTACAAGAGTGGAAGAGAGAGGCCGCTTTTTCTTTTATTTTACAGGAAATATGTAAACGATGCAAGAACAATTCCTGAAAATTCGCTTGCAAAACAGAACTTTTCTGTATATAATTGAAATGCACACTCCATCAGAAAGGATAGTAAACATGGATAAATTGATTACGTTTGCGATTCCATGCTATAATTCCGGCGCGTTTATGCATCATTGCATAGAATCCTTGCTGGGCGCCGGCGACGATATTGAAATTATTATTGTAAACGATGGATCTGCCGATAATACCGGTGCGGTTGCAGATGCCTATGCTGAAAAATATCCGGATATTGTCCGGGTGATTCACCAGGAAAACGGCGGACATGGGGAAGGCGTTAACCAGGGAATGCGCAATGCCAGAGGCATGTATTATAAGGTGGTGGATTCGGACGACCGCTTGGACCGGGATGCACTGGAGCAGTTTCTTGGGCGTTTACGGGAAATGGTACGGGCGGGGCAGGATGCGGATATGTATGTATGCAACTACGTATATGTGCGCATTGACACCGGCAATCGCCGTACCATGAGCTACCGGCATATTTTTCCGCAGGAGCAGCTGTGTACCTGGGAAGACACAAAGCCCTTCGGCCCGTCCCAGTATCTTATGATGCACTCGGTGGTATACCGCACGGCCCTGCTGCGGGAGCATTCCATCGCTTTGCCCAAGCATACTTTTTATGTGGATAATCTGTATATGTACGAGCCGTTTCCTTATGTAAAGCGCATTTATTATATGGATCTGGATTTGTATTTGTATTATGTAGGCAGCGATGAGCAGTCGGTCAGCGAGAAAAACATGATTAAACGCATTGATCAGCAGATCAAAGTAGCCAAGCTAATGATCCAGTGCCATGACTTGAATCAGATCAAGCTGCAGAGTAGGCGGCTTTATCGGTATATGCTCCACGAGCTGGCTATGATGATCAACATATGCTGTGTGTTCTTGCTGATTGGAAACACACCGGAAAATATTGAAAAGCAAAAAGCACTTTGGCGTTTTCTTCGGGAGCAGGATATCCATACATATCGGAAGCTCAAATACAGCTCCCTCTCTGCGTTTATGAATCTGCCCGGAAAGCTGGGCAGAAAAACAACGGTAGGAATGTATCGCCTTGTGCACAAAATCTACAAATTCAATTAAAAGAAAAAATCCCCCGGCATTATGTTCATGCTCCTAAAGGAGAATACTATTGTTCAAACAAGTGCCGCAGATTGATTTTTGCGGTATGTGTTGGCTTAGTATACAAATGCGGAATTCGCAATAAATGATTTTTGATATCATAACTAAACGATAGTAACAAATTTAGGAGAGTAATTACATGGTGAAAGATGATATTAGCTTTTTTTATGGTAATGAAATTCAATTCAATCTCAGGGTTTCCTGCATTATTGAAAAAGACGGAAGGATACTGCTTCACAGAAGAAAGACTGATGATTTCTGGAATTTGCTTGGCGGCAGGGTAAAATACGGCGAGTTATGTAAAAATGCAATTATACGAGAAATTAGCGAAGAAATAGGATGTCGCTGTAAAGTTGTAAATCTTGTAAGAGTATGTGAGAATCTGTTTATTTTTAAGAATAATAAAATTCATGAATTGCTGATAATATACCGGGTTGTTTTATTAGATGAAATTGATAATTCAAAAAAAGAAGAAGATATTGAAATAAAATGGTTTACAAAAGATGAAGTGGATACAGTGGCAATAAAACCTGATTTTACAAAGGAAATATTATTTGAACAAGTTGATGAATTAAAGTGGTTGATAAATGATGAGGTCAGCAACATATAAATTTGTTATAGACAATTTTGAGATGGATAATTCAGCGATATACAATTCAGCAACAGACAGTTTATCTGGATTTTTTCTACAGGTACTGTTGATAAGGGAATAATGAAAAACAATTGATTTCTATTCAAAAGATGAATCAGAAAGGAGACTTTTATGAGACCCCATTTCAAATACTTGCTATTCCATATAGATATATAAATGACACTCCTTTTTATTGCGTGCAGCACCGTTCTGATTGCGATCAGTGGCAATTTATCGCAGGAGGTGGGGAGGATAAAGAAACTCCCGAAGAAGCGGCAAAAAGAGAAATTCTCGAAGAGGGTGGAGTTTCGATCGTTAATATTATTTCGTTAAATCGATGTGTTATATTCCTGTGGATATCTTCCCTAAAAGGCTTCTTTATCATTGGCCTGATGATATATATGCAATTCCTGAATATTCGTTTGGATTTGAATGTAAGGAAGAAATTGTTTTGTCTCACGAACATATCGACTGTGTTTGGTTGAATTATAAAGAGACGAGTGCTACGCTGAAATGGGATTCCAATAAAACTGCCTTATATGAATTAAATCGCAAATTGTTAAATTAAAACAGCAAATGAACGCCGCAGCAAAAAAGCCTCCCTTGTGTAAAGGGAGGTAGCACGGAAAGCGTAATGGAGGGTTTGTATAGGCGTGCTTTCCTTTTGCAGATTCAGCAAAGACGTAGTATTAAGTCCCCCACCTGTTTTCGCGGAAGCCCCCTGGGAGTTGCAAAGCCATCTCCTTACATGGGGGCCTTTTTGTGTAGCCGCTGACTTGGGAGCGCCCGGCGTTGCGAAGCCATCTCCTTTGCTGGAAAACCTTTTGTATGATTGCTATCCAGACAACTCCCTGGGAGTCGCATAGCGATCTGCTTACAAGGGGGGCTTTGTACGGTCGTTTTCGCGGGAACGCCATGGCGGACTGTTTAACGCTATGTGGCCTATTATGTAGTTTACTGACAATACCTTGGATGGATCGCTCGACGATCCATCGCGGCAGATGTGTGCCTTAATATCAGTCCATACGCTGATCGCCCCAGAAAAACAGAGCTACAGTACCTGGACCTGTATGGCTGCCGATGGTGGTACCCACACTGTAGATCTGTACGGGACCGTCTAACAGAGGAAACCGCTTTTCCACAAGGGCCGCCACAGCTTTCGCGTCCTCAATGCACGCGGAATTGGAGATATAGCATTTCCCGTTATACCCCAGGCCGCCTCTGGCATGCACTTCCATTTTCTTTACAATTTCCTGAATCACGCTGCTTTTTCCACGTACTTTATGCCGGGGAATAAGACGTCCCCGGTTGTCCATGTTCAGCAGGGGACAGATTTTCAGCATCGTACCAAACCATCCGGCTGCCTTTGAGATGCGTCCACCCTTCACATAGAAGGTCAGGTCTGTGGAGAAAAACCAATGGTGCAGCTCCAGCCGGTGGTCCTGGGCCCACTGATACAGGGTATCGATGTCCATCCCCTCATCCCGCAGATCTGCCAGACGGTCCATCAGCAGTCCGTATCCGGAGGAGGCCCCCAGTGAATCTACAATGTAGATCTTTCGGTCCGGATACTTTTCCATAAGCTCCCTCCCGGC
Source organism: uncultured Clostridia bacterium (assembly GCA_947627475.1). GTDB lineage: Bacteria > Bacillota > Clostridia > Oscillospirales > CAG-272 > Avispirillum. The sequence goes on along the minus strand of CANQWE010000015.1, from coordinate 10,881 downwards.
GATCACCGCAGAGTTGTATACCCCGGATATGCCTGAGGAAAGGGTGACATGGAGGATATCCAAACCTGCGTCCAAAAAGGGCGTGAAGTACGCGATGAATTCGTCTGCGTTGATTTGTGACGTCTTTGTCTCTGCTCCCTGGGCCATTGCTTTGTAGAAGGCTTCAAAGGAGAGGGATTTTCCCAGGTCATCGTCATAGGCTTTTCCGTCCAGAAAATAGTGAAAGCAAATGTAATGGATCCCCCTGCTTTTAAAGTGGTCCTCGCTCAAATCTGCCGTGGAGCAGCAGCTTAAAATGTAGTCTGTCATGGATTCACCTCTTTTTTGTTTTTATATATTTTTATGTGCGCATAGAATATATTTACAATATTGTAACATAGAAGCACATAAGAAACAACGCGTTTTTTGTTTTATTAGGCTCTGACGCAAAAAGGGCTGAAGGAAGATAGAAAAAAGCAACCCTACCGTCACGGCTACGCCGTGCCACCACTCCAGGGTCTGCTGCGCGCCCCCACACAGGGGAGGCAAGGGGTACAAAGACCCCCAGGAGAGCCGACTGGGGGATTGTACTGCTGTGGCTTTGCAGGAACTGCGTATCGAAAGTATACCAAGAACTCCACCGACGGCTTTGTCGCCAAATCCCTTTTTTAAGGGGAGCCTTGTCTCTCTGTAGTGGAGGCAGTACGATGTTTTCACAGACGAGAGATATGTAGACATCTATACATCTTCCTTTTTGGCATCTGTTGTGTAAGAGCCTTTTTTAGCGTGGCAAAAGACACTTGACCTTCCTCGAAAAAAATAGTATAATAAACATATATGTCAACATTGCTGTAATTATCCGAGCCAGCCGGGCTGCTTTCTTCCCAATGGAAGAAAAGAAAGGATTTTCCTATGAAAAATAAATTTTTAATTGTTCTTTTGACGGTGGCAATTTTTATCCCGTCTATTGTTTCTGTTGTCTATTACAACAAAACAAACGGCGGCGCGGCGGATACCCATAATACAGTATCTGTCACTGTAAAGGACGTTGGGGGAAACACGTTTATATTTAACAGAAGCGATGGAAAAAAGTCCATGGAAGTGATCACCGCCTTTCTGGATATGAATAAGAATGCAACGGAAATTGCCAGTATCCCGCCTACTATTGAAGAAAATGCTTTTTATCAGGTGACCATCAGCACTGCTGCAAAGGACGCCGGATATAAATATTATTTTACGCTGATCAGTGCTGACTGTTATTTTATGGACGGAGACGGCAAAGCCTATCAGATCGCAGAAAAGGATGCCCAGGCGTTTTTGGAAAGCCCCTATGCAGCCAGCCTGTACGAAAATGGTACGCCGCCGGTGCTCTCTCTTGGAGACAGTGCTGCAAAGCCTTCCAGCTCCCAGTGGAGCTTCCAAAATAGTACCGGTAACTTTACGCAGGCAGATACTTCCTTTTCTGTAACAGAGGAAATCGAAACCTATACCATGGAAGGCGGTATGGTAATGAATTTTCCTGTGGAGCCGGATTATTTCGGCGTGAAAATCACAGATAAAAGTACCGATCAGGTGGTGTTTGACGATCTTTATGAAAACATCGCTTCACTGACCGTTACCGACTCCATGCAGGTGCACGCAGAGGTTTCTGCAAAATGGTATGAGGATGCAGAGCGAACATATTATGGAGAACAGACATATTCCTTTGACGCTGTGCTGAATGCGCCGGCTGCATTTTATGCCGGGGCTACCACCCTGCAGATCGGGGAATTCATTTGCATCACCGGTACCAATGTAAGCAATCCGGAAAATATTACGTTTACCAGCGAGCCGTCGATCGATTACACGCCGGTATTTTACAAAGATGGACAATCGGATGAGGTGCATGCGCTGATTCCATTCAACTGGGATCTGGCTGCTGGCAATTATACCCTGAATTTTGTCTATGGAGGCGCATCTCAGCAGATTAACATCAATTTGACCGGACGGACCAATTCCTTCCGGGAACGGACGATCAATATAGACAGCAATATCGCTGCTACCTATGGATCTGATGCGGCGATCCAGCGATGCCAGGAGACCTTGGAGCCCATTGCCCAAAAGGCTTCTGCCACTCGGTACTGGGAGGGTAGCTTCCTGCCCGGGGCCCAGGAGAGCGCGCTGCGAAACGGATTTGGCCATACCATGAAGGTAACCGGCACAGACATACAGTATCGGCATACCGGTATCGATTACGCCCTTGCGGCAGGCACTGAGATTCAGGCAGTCAATGCCGGGGAGGTGTTGTATGCAGGATACCTGGATTACAGCGGTTATACAGTTGTAATTGAACATGGCTACGGGCTGAAGAGCTGGTACTGCCATATGACCAGCGCCTCTGTGGCAGTAGGGGATAAAGTGGAAAAGGGCGCCGTGATCGGTACGGCAGGATCCTCCGGATTTACCGGAGAGACAGGCGTCCATATAGGAATGACCGTGTTTGATGTGCCTGTTTGTCAATATACGCTGTGGGACAGCGGTACAAACAAGGGAATTCCCGTATACACAGCAGAATGATACAATGGGAAAAGGGAGGAAGCTCCTCCCTTTTCCGCGTTATATAACGGAGGAATATGTCGTGATAATCAGTGGACTGCAAAAATTGACGCTATTGGATTTTCCGGGCAGAACTGCCTGCACGGTGTTCTTTAGCGGATGCAATTTTCGCTGTCCCTTTTGCCATAATGCTTCCTTGGTACATGGGTCGGGGGATCAGATAGAACTGGAAGATTTCTTCACTTTCCTCCGGGGGCGGAAAGGGATTTTGGACGGAGTGGCCGTCACCGGGGGGGAACCGCTGCTGCAGCCTCAGCTGCCCGTATTCCTGGAGCGGATCCGGGAGATGGGCTTTCAGGTGAAGCTGGATACCAACGGCAGCTTCTTTGATCGGCTGCAGGAAGTGGTAGCGGCGGGGCTTGTAGATTATGTGGCTATGGATATCAAATCCTCCAGGGAGGGATATGCACAGGCTGCAGGATGTAAAGCAGATATGGACAGCATATGTAAAAGCGTGGCATATCTTTTGGAGGGACATGTGGAATATGAGTTTCGTACCACGGCGGCAAAGGGAATTGTAAATCCGCAGGATTTTCCCCGGATCGCGAAGTGGATTCAGGGGGCGAAGCGGTATTTCATCCAGGGCTTCGTTGATTCGGGAGATCTGCTCGGCACCGGGGCCAGTGCCTATTCGAAGGAGGAAATGGAAGCGCTACGTAAGAGCGTTTTGCCCTATGTGCCGTCCGCTGCACTGCGAGGCGTTTGAAGATTGGAAAACGTGCAGAAAAAGCAAATTCCATGTAGATAATTTGTATAAAATGACAGAGGGGATTTGATTGACATGAAAATGGCTCTGTGTTACAATAAAACTATAGAAAAAACGCTTTCGCGACTGACGGAAAAGGCCTGCCGCCGGCAGTGCCTGGCGGGGAACCGCAATGGAACGAGAGCGAATCCGGCCGTCCGTCTGGGCATGTCTTATTCCGGGGAATAAGACTGCCTTTTTTGTTTTTTTATCTGGATTTTTTGGAGGATTATATGAAAAAAGTTGCCGTAATTATGGGAAGCGACAGCGATCTACCTGTTGTAGGGAAAGCCATCGACACGTTGACGGATTTGGAGATCCCCACGGAGGTCCATGTGTTCAGCGCCCATAGAACACCCCAGGCTTGTGCTGCTTTTACAAAGGCGGCCAGAGAAAACGGATTTGGCGCCATCATCGCCGCCGCCGGCAAGGCTGCCCACCTGGCAGGAGCAATCGCTGCCAATACTACCTTGCCTGTCATCGGTATTCCCGTAAAAAGCTCCACGCTGGACGGTTTGGACGCGCTGTTGTCCACGGTGCAGATGCCCTCCGGGCTGCCTGTGGCTACCGTGGCCATTGACGGTGCAGCCAACGCAGCTCTTCTGGCGGCGCAGATTCTGGCTGTAGAAGATGGGGCGCTAGCAGATAAGCTGGAAGTCATTCGGGAGAAAAACACCCAGGCAGTGCTCCGGAAAGACGCAGAAATAAACGCACAATATCGCAACTGATTTTACATAAGGGAGATTTGGAAATGGAAAAAAGAGAGCAAATGTATGAGGGCAAAGCAAAGAAGGTATTTGCCACAGATGATCCGAACCTGTGCATCGTATCCTATAAGGACGACGCCACTGCCTTTAACGGCTTGAAGAAAGGAACCATCGCCGGGAAAGGCGTAATCAATAACCGGGTGACCAACTACCTGATGGGCAAGCTGGAAGCGGAGGGGATCCCCACCCATTTTGTGGAGGAACTGAGTGAGCGGGATACACTGGTTCGCCGCGTATCTATCGTACCCTTGGAAGTGATCGTGCGCAATATTGCAGCAGGCTCTTTTTCCAAACGGTTTGGCGTGCCGGAAGGAACAGATCTGAAATGCTCTACCATCGAATTCTGCCTCAAGGATGATGATCTGGGCGATCCTATGGTGAACGAATATCATATTTATGCATGCGGATGGGCTACCAAGGAAGAAGTGGAGACCATCAAGGATATTACCTTCCGTGTAAATGAATATTTGAAGAAATACTTTGCAGCTATTGGCATCCTTTTGGTAGACTTTAAGCTGGAATTCGGCAAAACAGCAGACGGCAAAATCGTTCTTGCAGACGAGATTTCGCCGGATACCTGTCGTTTCTGGGATATGGAAACCAGAGAAAAGCTGGATAAAGACCGCTTCCGCAGAGATCTGGGCAACGTAGAAGACGCGTATCAGGAAATCTGCAAAAGACTTTTGGGCGAGTAAAATAAGGCAAAATCGGTCGCCGGACAGCCGGCGGAGAAAGGGATCGGCTTAGATGAGCAATCTACATGAAGAGTGCGGTGTATTCGGCATTTATTCTCCCCATCCCGGGGATTTGGCCCATTCCGTATATTATGGGCTGTTTGCACTCCAGCACAGGGGACAGGAATCCTGCGGCATTGTGGTAAACGATGACGGGATTTTTAATTCCTACAAGGACGTGGGACTGGTAAACGATGTGTTTACTCCCGATATTTTAGAGGGCCTTGGAAAAGGCAGCATCGCCGTCGGGCATGTGCGCTACGGCACTACCGGAAGTGACGGCCGGCTCAACGCTCAGCCTATCGTAGTGGACCATGTAAAAGGACGTATGGCCCTGGCCCACAACGGGAATCTGGTAAACTCCTATGAGCTGCGCAATGCCTTAGAGCTGGAGGGATCCATTTTCCATACCACCAGCGATACAGAGGTTATTTCCTACATCCTTACGAAAGAACGGCTGTCCTCCGCTTCAATCGAGGAAGCGGTCAGCCGGACGATGTATAAGATTCAGGGAGCCTATTCCTTGGTGATCATGTCTCCCTCCAAACTGATCGCAGCCAGAGATCCCAGAGGATTTCGTCCTCTTTGCTTTGGTCAGCGGGACGATGGCAGCTATATCGTTGCCAGCGAGTCCTGTGCTCTGGATTCTGTAGGTGCCACATTGGTGCGGGATATTGAACCCGGTGAAATCATTGTTTTCGACAAAAACGGGGTGCGCACCATTCGTGACCATTGTGATACTGCGCCCCGCAGCCTGTGTGTGTTTGAATATATCTATTTTTCGCGGCCGGATTCTATCGTAGACGGTTACAGCGTCCACGGCGCCAGAGTGCGGGCAGGGGAGTTCCTTGCGCAGGAGAGTCCTGTAGAAGCAGATATTGTTATCGGTGTGCCTGACTCCGGATTGGATGCGGCGTTGGGATATTCCCGCCAGTCCGGTACTCCCTACGGTATTGGGTTTATTAAAAATAAATATATTGGCCGTACCTTTATTGCTCCCGGGCAGGAGATCCGAGAAGACAAGGTGAAAATAAAGCTCAATCCCATCGCTGAAACGGTGAAGGGAAAACGCGTGGTAATGATTGACGACTCGATTGTACGGGGAACCACCTGTGCCAGAATCGTAAAGCTTTTGCGGGAGGCAGGGGCCAGGGAAGTACACGTGCGTATTTCCAGTCCGCCTTTTGTGGGTCCCTGCTATTACGGTACAGATATTGATTCCAAGGATGCCCTGATCGCATGCCGACATACGCTGCCGGAAATTTGTGAAATTCTTGGGGCCGATTCCCTGGCGTATCTCAGTATGGAAAATGTGAAAAAACTCTGCGGCGACGAAGCACTGGGTTACTGCAGCGCATGCTTTGACGAGCGGTATCCTACAGAAGTGCCGAGAGAAACCAGAAAAAGTCGGTTTGAGCAGAAGATCTCCGAGGGAATTAATCCGGAAAAGTCTCCCATTCAGTTATAAAAGTATTATAAAGGGTAGGAAAATATATGAAAAGTGCAAGTGAAAGCTACAAGGCAGCCGGAGTGGATATTACCGCCGGCTACAAGGCAGTAGAATTGATGAAACAGCACATCGGTCGTACGGTGACAGACGGGGTGGTCAGCGGCATCGGCGGATTCGGCGGCCTTTTCCGGCCCAGCTTTGCCGGCATGGAGGATCCGGTACTGGTATCCGGTACAGACGGAGTGGGTACAAAGCTTCGCCTTGCATTCCTGCTGGACCGTCATGATACGGTGGGCATCGACTGTGTAGCTATGAGCGTAAACGATATTATCTGCTGCGGTGCCGCGCCCCTGTTTTTCCTGGACTATATTGCCTGCGGTAAAAATGTCCCCGAAAAGATCGCCTCTGTAGTGGCGGGGATCGCAGAAGGCTGTGTCCAGTCCGGCGCAGCCCTGATCGGCGGGGAGACTGCCGAGATGCCCGGCTTTTACCCGGAAGACGAATACGACCTGGCGGGCTTTGCTGTGGGAATCGTGGACCGGACAAAGATCATTGACGGCAGCCGTGTAGAAGTGGGGGACGTACTGATTGCTCTGCCTTCCAGCGGCGTGCATTCCAATGGATTTTCTCTGGTGCGTAAGGTGTTTGATCTGGAACACTGCAAAACACTTACCGATCCCATGCCAGAGCTTGGGGGTGCCAGCCTTGGGGAAACCCTTTTGGAGCCTACCAGAATTTATGTGAAACCCATGCTGTCGTTGTTTGAAAAGGCAGATGTGCGGGCCGTTTCCCATATCACCGGCGGCGGCTTTTATGAAAATATTCCCAGCAGCATCCCAGCGGGTTTTACTGCAAAGGTGGAACAGGGCGCGGTGCGCACACCGGCCATCTTCGATTTGATTGCCAGTCGGGGCGGCGTGCCTCAGCGGGACATGTTCAACACGTATAATATGGGTGTGGGCATGTGCGTTACCGTTGCGAAAAAGGATGCGGATCTTGCAGTAGCTGTCTTGCAGGATGCAGGCGTAGACGCATATATATTCGGAGAAATTGCAGCAGGGGACGAGGGAATCGTTCTTTGCTGAGGAGAATAGCGAAAGAATGAACAGCGATAAAATCAGAATTGCAGTATTTGTTTCCGGCGGCGGAACCAATCTTCAGGCGCTGATCGATGCCCAAAAGGGTGGTATCCTGCACAGCGGGGAAATCACCCTGGTAGTTTCCAGCAACCCGGGAGCATATGCCATCAACCGGGCGGCAGCTGCGGGAATCGAAGCTGTCACTGTATGCAGGAAGGAATTAGGAGATCAATTTGAGATACAGCTGCTCCGTGTGCTGGACAAGCACAGAATTGAAATGATTGTGCTGGCAGGTTTTATGAGTATTTTGTCTGCAGACTTTATCTCCCATTATGAAAATCGCATCATCAATATCCATCCGTCCCTGATTCCCTCCTTCTGCGGAAAGGGAATGTACGGTCTGCATGTGCATGAAGCTGCGCTGGCATATGGAGTTAAGGTCAGCGGCGCGACTGCTCATTATGTAACCGAAGTGACAGATGGCGGGAGAATTATCCTGCAGAAAGCGGTGCGGGTACGCCAGGACGATACACCGGAAAGCCTGCAAAAGCGGATTATGAAGCAAGCAGAATGGGATATTCTTCCCCGGGCAGCACAGCAGGTGGCCAAAAAGCTGCAAAAAGAAAAAACGGACGGGCACCGTCCTGCTACAATATAGAAAGGATTGGCACCATGGATCATATCGGTACATTGCTGAAAGACAACGCATACCCCGGCAGAGGGATCATCGCCGGCATGAGCGCGGACGGCACCAAAGCGGTGGCTGCATACTTTATTATGGGCAGAAGCGCCAACAGCCGCAACCGCGTTTTTGCGGCGGAGGGAGAGGATTTAAAAACCAAAGCTTTTGACGAGTCAAAGGTGGAGGACCCCTCGCTAATCATCTATTATCCTATACGTACGCTGCAGAATCATTTGATCGTAACCAACGGGGATCAGACGGATACGATTTTCAATTTCCTCTCCCAGGGAAAAACCATGGAAGAGGCTTTGGCGACCCGATGTTTTGAGCCGGATGCGCCGCTGTTTACTCCCAGGATCAGCGCGCTCCTCACCTTTGCAGAGGGCGCATTTTCCTATAAAATGAGTATATTAAAGGCGGCGGATCCGGAAGGAACGCATTGTGCGCGGCAGTATTTTTGCTATGAGAGCGCAGCAGGAGAGGGATATTTCATCCATACATACCAGTGTGACGGCAATCCTCCCCCATCCTTTGCAGGCGAGCCGGAACCGGTAGAAATCCCCGATGATATTGATGCTTTTACAACACAGATTTGGGAGAACCTCCACGCGGACAACAAAATATCCTTGTTTGTAAGGTATATTGACCTTGCCAGCGGAGATGCCCAGACCCGTATCCTGAATAAAAACCAGTGAGGAATCGGAATATGAAAGAATTTGAATTGAAATACGGCTGCAATCCCAACCAAAAGCCCTCCAGAATTTATATGGAAGACGGCAGCGAACTGCCTATTGAAATTTTGAATGGCAAGCCTGGCTATATCAATTTTCTGGACGCTTTCAACAGCTGGCAGCTTGTGAAGGAGCTGAAGGGTGCGCTGGGAATGCCTGCGGCTACTTCCTTTAAACATGTCAGCCCTACTTCTGCCGCGGTGGGAATCCCACTGCCACTTTCCCTGAAGCGGGCCTGCTTTGTAGACGACATCGAGGGGCTGGACGACTCCCCCCTGGCCTGCGCATATGCACGGGCCAGAGGAACGGATCGTATGTCCTCCTTTGGAGATTGGATCGCCCTAAGCGATGTGTGCGACGTGACTACGGCAAAATTGATCCAGCGTGAGGTTTCCGATGGAATCATTGCTCCCGGATACGAGCCTGCGGCGTTGGAGATCCTGCGTTCTAAACGGAAGGGCAGCTACAATATTGTAAAGATCGATCCGGACTTCGTACCGGCAGAAAAAGAGAAAAAGCAGGTGTTTGGCATCACCTTCGAGCAGGGTAGAAACAACTTTGTCATTGACGATGCGCTGCTTTCCAATATTGTAACGGAAAATAAAACGCTTCCGGATGCGGGAAAGCGGGATTTGATTATCGCGCTGATTACCCTGAAATATACCCAGTCCAACTCTGTCTGTTATGCAGTAGACGGACAGGCAATCGGGGTGGGCGCCGGCCAGCAGTCCAGAATTCACTGTACCCGCCTTGCAGGCCAGAAAGCAGATATCTGGCATCTGCGTCAGCATCCGAAGGTGCTGAACCTGCCTTTTCTGGAATCGGTACCCCGTGCCGTACGGGACAATACCATCGATGTGTATATTTCCGAGGACAGCGACGACGTGCTGGCGGACGGACAGTGGCAGCAGTATTTCTCTGTACGTCCCGAAGTATTTACGACCCAGGAGAAAAAGGAATACCTTGCGGGGATTCATGGCATCGCGCTTGGCAGCGACGCTTTCTTCCCCTTTGATGACAACATCATCCGGGCACATCGCAGCGGCGTGTCTTACATCGCACAGCCCGGCGGCAGCGTGCGGGATGATATCGTTATCTCCACCTGCAACACATATGGTATCACTATGGCGTTTACCGGTATGCGTCTGTTCCATCATTAATTGAATATACTCCTGCCGGACACAGATTTCTTCTGTGCCCGGCCCATTGCGTTGTGGAAGCAGGATCAAAAATAGAAAGGATATCCAAGTCTTATGAATATCTTAGTAGTAGGCGGCGGCGGAAGAGAGCACGCCATTATCAAAAAGCTGCGGGGAAGCCGGCGGATCGGGAAAATTTATGCCCTCCCCGGCAACGGCGGCATTGCGGCAGATGCAGAGTGTGTGGCCATCGGCGCGAAGGACATTGATGGTATTACCCGATTTGCTGTGAAGAACAAAATCGATTTTGCCGTAGTGGCGCCGGATGATCCGCTGGTCCTTGGAGCGGTGGACAGCCTGGAAGCGGCAGGGATTCCCTGCTTCGGTCCGGATAAAAAAGCAGCGATTATCGAAGGCAGCAAAATTTTCTCTAAAAATCTTATGGCCAAATACCATATTCCCACAGCTGCATACCGTACCTTTACCGATATCGGAGAGGCGATGGAGTATTTAAAAACAGCGCCTATGCCCACTGTGATCAAGGCGGACGGTCTGGCACTGGGCAAAGGCGCAGTGATTGCAGAAAATCTGCAGGCGGCCCAGGATACTGTGCGGGCAATGATGGAAGAAAAAATCTTCGGGGATAGCGGCACGTCTATCGTGGTGGAGGAATTTCTCACCGGACCGGAGGTGTCTGTATTGGCCTTTACAGACGGAGAAACGCTGATTCCCATGGTGTCTTCCATGGACCATAAGCGGGCCTTGGATGGAGACCGGGGACCGAACACCGGCGGCATGGGTACCGTTGCGCCCAATCCCTACTATACAGAAGAAGTGGCCCGTGAATGTATGGAAAAAATCTTTTTGCCTACCATTCGTGCCATGCAGGAGGAGGGGCGCCCCTTTAAAGGATGCTTGTACTTTGGCCTGATGCTTACTGCGGACGGTCCCAAGGTAATTGAGTATAACTGTCGTTTCGG
>CANQWE010000014.1 GCA_947627475.1 uncultured Clostridia bacterium | reverse complement strand
GCGAAGCGGATGCCCCAGCTTCGCCCCTACGGATCGCAGCACGATCCGAGAGCGCACTTTTGGTGTCCCCCCTGAAGCAACGTACCCTTTTCCTGCGCTGCGGAAAAGTACCACCGTCTCCCTGCTTCGGGAAGCAGGGACTTTCCCCTGTGGAGATGAGGGAACCTTATCTCTCCCCCCGTCGCCCTACGGCGGCACCGCCCAGGCATCTCGCGAACGAGCTAAGCATCTCGTGAACGAGCTAAGCATCTCGTGAACGAGCTAAGCATCTCGTGAACGAGCTGCGTTAGAGGGGGGCTTTTCAAGGATATGCAAATTGCTTTGGCAAAACGCCCCGGCGGGAAACTTTTATATTGCTGCTCTCTTTTTACCAGCGCCTTTCCTATTCCAGAAAAAATCCCTGCCGGCGGCAGGGATTTTTTTTACATATGTATGGTCACCGTCCGGACAATATCCATCACGGCCGCCTGCTGTTCAGGCGTTTTATCCTTCAGCATTGCTGCAATCTGTGTTGCTATCTGCTGATCATCCGGCGGCAGTGTATCCGACCAGAGATAATCCATGGTAATATGATAAAAATTACACAAGTGCAGCAATGTATCCAATGCCATACCCCGTTCTCCACGTTCAATATGCCCCATGAATGCAGGCGTAATGCCCACAGCTTCCGCTACCTGTTCCTGCGTATAGCCTAACTGCTTACGCTGATCCCGCAGCTTTTTACCAATCGCAGCATAGTCCACCTGGAAAGAATACAGCGGAGCAGATGAAATCCCTATGGCATGCTGCTCCCCGGATACATTTTGTAAATGAACGATTCCTTTTTTCTTGCGTCCCATAAAAACCAACTCCTTTATAATATAACTATACTATAAAGTGTGTTTTTTATGGAATATATTGGTAGTATTTATTTAATATCTTTTTAGCTGTTATTATTTTCCTGTACTGTATGATTCATCCAGGAATATAAAATCTTTCTTTGCTTAACATTCATACAAACAACAGTATTTCCTTTGAAAGCCTCCTTATCGAATCTATATTGTTCCGGATAGGTTGTACGTTACGGTCCCAAGTACCTTCCCATTCGATTAAAAAATTATGACTATACAAAAATAATACTTTCAGTTAATATATTTCCGTGTTTTTCGACATTTTTCCTGCATTTCTATACTATTAGTTTTGATATAATAGTATTATTAAAAGAAAATTTTACCAAGCCTTCCAAATATTTTAAAAGCAAAAATCATGAGGCCTGCAGAGAATTCTTGCTTTTCCATGGAAAATATGATATAGTATACACATAAACAGACAGATTCAGCGGAGGACTTGCTATGAAAGATATTTACATTGCATTTCTTGCCTCCAATTATAAAAGCGGGAAATTTATACGCGCCTTTACAAGAACGCGATACAGCCATGTGGCCCTGTCCAGCAGTCCCCAGCTTTCAGAAATGTATTCCTTTTCCAGACAGTATTACAACACCCCTTTTGTAGCCGGATTTGTAAGAGAGCTGCCATCCAGATATCTATATAAAGGGAAAGACACACCGGTAAAAGTCTGTAAGGTTTCCGTTTCTGACGCGCGTTACGAACAAATTCTGGCTACGATACATACTTTTATGAAAAACAAAGAGCAGATGAAATATAACTTTTTGTCCGCCTTTTTCTATCCACTTCATAAATCTGTAAAAATCAGAGACGCATATATTTGTATTGAATTTATTCGGTTTATCCTGGGAATTCAGGACTTCCTAACGATTCCCCAGCTGGAAAAGCGGCTAAACGACTGTGTTGTATATGAAGGTGGGATACGGGCGCTGACAAGCGCCGATTCAGCTACGGATGACTATTTTGAGCGAAAATCCTTCTTCTATCAGGTCAGCCATACAACCGCAGATCTTGCTTTGCTGATCCGCCGGCTCCCGATAAAATAAATAATTGGGTTCAATATTGAAAGGGCAAAAGGCCGACGCTGTGCGTCGGCCTTTTTACATTATAAAAGCTCAAGCATCTGATGGATGACTGCCACCGCTGTTTGTGCGGCCTTTGCGGCAAAGGCGGGAAAGGCCATACCAGAGGCGTCATCGGCGCCGTCAGATATAGAGCGCAGCACGCCAAAGGGAATCTGACTCAAATAACATACATGGCCCACTGCACCTCCTTCCATCTCACAGGCCGCAGCATGAAACTGCTCCCGGATCCGAAGGCGCTGCTGCTTGGTACCCACAAAGGTGTCTCCGGAAGCGATGACGCCAAGCATATGGGGCCTGGCCAACAGCTGCGCACTGCGCTCCAGAGCAGAAACGATTTCCCCATCGCAGGGAATCTGTATGATGTCAATCCCGGATAGGAGTCCCACAGGATCCCCCAGTCCGGAAGTATCCATATCATGCTGTACCACATGGGAGGCGATTACAAGATCCATCACCTGCAGATTATCCGCCAGTCCCCCTGCAACACCTGTGTTTATAATACAGTCTGGTGCATACCGCAATATCATCGTCTGGGTGCACACTGCTGCAAACACTTTTCCCACGCCGCATTTGGCTGCGATCACTGTTTTGCCGTGGAGATGCCCCCGAACATACTGAATTCCACTGATGGTCTCCACAGTGGGATCCTGCAGTTTTTCCCGGATCCCGTCTATTTCAATCTGCATGGCGGCGATAATTCCCACCGTCTTATATTTCTTTTTCATAAATCCCCCATATTATGTGGTTTTCCAGTATTGTACCCTGCACGCAAAATTTTGTCAAGGCGTCGAGACGCTCTTGACAGGGGCCTGGAATTGTGGTATACTCTACATTGGCAAAATACATTGGGATATGGTGTAATGGTAACACACGGGACTTTGACTCCCGTTTTGTAGGTTCGAGCCCTGCTATCCCAGCCAGCCCAAATAATGGGGCAGTATATTGATTGGGACGGCAAATGTCCATCCCATACGGAGGCATAGCTCAGCTGGTTAGAGCGTTCGGTTCACATCCGAGAGGTCGCGGGTTCGAGTCCCTCTGTCTCCACCACAACAAATAAATCCGAACTCTGTGCCGGTTGGCGATGTGTTCGGATTTATTTATTGTATTTATGTAAAAAAATCACCGACTGATAAAAAGACAGATGGGATATCATTATAGATTTCCACCTGCCTTTTTTATCTATACTTTCTTTACCAATTTACGAAGTATGCAACGCGTCAATTGGCTGTAGACGTGATGCCTTTGCAGCCGGATAACTGCCGAACAATACACCGATCACCGCACAAAATGCGATAGCTGCCATACCGATGCTCCAATTGATTGTTGCACTGCTTCCAGCAGCTGTATTATATACGCTGACAAAAGCAGCAGATAAGATCAATCCGATTAATCCGCCAAGGACAGAAAGGATACATGATTCACAGAGAAATTGCAGCATAATATGCTGTCTCTTTGCGCCGACAGCTTTGCGGATGCCGATCTCTCTTGTTCGCTCGGTTACGGATACAAGCATGATGTTCATAATTCCGATACCGCCTACCAACAGAGAAATAGCGGCGATCCCTGCAAGCAAAAGGGACATGGTGTTGTTAACATCATCCATTGTATCAAGAACATCAGACTGATTGCTTACAGTAAAACTGTCCTCATCCCTGGTGATTTGCAATAAAAAAGATTCTACCGTATTGATCGCCACATTTACCGAACTGGAACTGGAAGCTTTAATGTAAAAAGTGGAGACTGATTTTTGACCTGTAATACGCTCGGCTGTTGTATATGGAATCAAAATTTTGCTGTCATCCGAACCTACAAGGCTGCTGCCCTGTTCTTCCAGTACACCGATGACCTTATAATTCCGTTTTCCAATGGTGATGGTGCCGCCCACAGCATCCCATGTGCCAAATAAATCGGTTGCTGTTTCTGTACCTATCACAGCGACATTTGTTATCCATTCAATATCGGAATCGGCAATAAGCCGCCCGCTTTGAATGGCTATATCTTGTACGTCAAAATAGTCGTTCGTAACACCAACAATGGAATAGGAACCGGTTTCGCTGTTATGTTTTACAGTTTCATTTGTTGTAATCACCGGCGCCGTCTTATCAATTACACCATAGCTGTTCAGCGTTTCAATGCTATCACGGCTGACGGAGACATCTTCTCCCGTAATCGAAGCGGTGATTTGATCTGAGCCCATGCTGGCAATACTGTCTGTGATACCGCTGGTTGCGTTTTGTGTAATAGAAATGAGAATGACAACGGCCATAACGCCAATAATGATACCGAGCATGGTAAGAAAGGAGCGCATTTTATTGTTATAAATTGTCCTGAGGGATAATCTGATAATTTTTAGCGTCATGTTCTCGCCTCGCTTTCCGTCAGTATCCCATCATGGACATACACTTTGCGCTGCGCCTGATCAGCAACATTCTTGTCATGTGTAATTAGAACGATGGTGTTGCCCGCTTTATGCAAGTCTTTCACGATCTCCATAATTTCAGCACCGGAAGAGGAGTCAAGGTTTCCGGTCGGCTCGTCTGCCAGAATAATGGACGGTTCTGCCGCAAGCACACGGGCTATGGCAACCCTTTGCTGCTGGCCGCCTGAAAGCTGTGTCGGCTTATGCTTCATACGATCGATAAGGCCTACCTGTGTAAGCGTCCTTTCCACTCTCTCCCGCCGCTCGGACGGAGAGAGTTTATGATACAAAAGCGGCATTTCCACATTTTCGTATGCAGTAAGCTCAGGCAGCAGGTTGAACTGCTGAAAAATAAATCCAATTTTTTTGCCCCGGATTTCAGAAAGCTCATTTTCCGTACAACTGTCCACATACTCACCGTCAAGGATATAGTCCCCCGAATCGGGAATATCGAGGCAGCCGATAATGTTCATCAGCGTCGACTTCCCACTGCCGGATGGCCCAAGAATGGATATAAATTCTTTGGGCTTCACATGCAGATTAATGTTGTGAAGGACATCGACCTGTTCGTCGCCCAGAGAATAAGATTTATAAATATGTTTTAATTTTATCATGTCGATCCCTCCGTTAATTGCCGCCAAAACCACCCGGGAAACCATTTGGCATGTTACTGGGATCAAAATTTTCAAAATCAAAATCGCCGAAATCCATTCCTCCGTCTCCAGGGAATCCGCCCATGCCGCCAAAACCGCCTTGGTTTTCACTGTCCGAACCGGTTTGTGTGGAAGTAATCTTTGTAATTACAATTAAGTCGCCCTCGTCAAGCTCGTCACTTTCGATCAGGATATAGCTGCCATCACTCATTCCGGTTTCCACTGCCACCTTTGTAAGATCGGAAATATCCAGTTCATCCTCTGCGTATTCTGTACCATCGGCAGAGCCGTTTGGCGCAAGATAAATATAATTGTCATCACCGGAAGTACGGACAGCGTCAACGGGAACCAGTAACCCTTCACCGCTGGATTCAATAACAATTTCGGCCGAAGCGCTCATACCCGGGTATACGCCCTCCGTATAGTCTACTTTTGCGGTTATCTGATACGCCGTCGTACCTCCGCTGGAGCTTCCGTTATAGGAAACAGCCGTGACCTTTCCGGTATAGTCGCCGTCAACGGCATCGATTGTGAAGTCTACATCTTGTCCCACTTTCACAGTGGATATGTCGAGCTCATCCACTGCAATTCCCATGGTGAAGCCGTCCGTGCCCATTACCATCGCAATCTGACTATTTGCATCCAATTCATCCTCCGTCGAGATAGGAAGCTCAATCAAAACACAGTCATATGGCGCCGTGAAATCGGTTTTATTACCATTGTCATCTTCTGCAGTTGCAATCACCGCGTCTTTTTCCACCATGTCACCAACCTCATAATTGACAGCTGTAATCGTACCTGCATTTGCCGTTACAAGTGTTTCTTTAGAAACAGGCGTCAGCGTGCCGCTTCCACTAATCGTGGTATCCACATTACCAGTTGTAATCGCTTCAACATTATACGTAGTAATACTACTGTTTTTCCTTGTATTGCTATTAATTAGTTTTGGAATGAAAACTATCCCGAGAATCGCCACAGCCAGAACAACGGCAGATATCACGATAATTTTTGTTTTTTTGTTGTTTTTTTGACCTACAGGCCTGGTGCGGCCCTTTACCCCGACGCTATTTGTTTTTGTTGCCATAGTATTTTGTTCCTTTCTGTTTTGAATTCCAGGTTTATCCAAAGGTTTATTTAATAAATGATTGATTTCATGAATAAGAGATGTGCTCAGGTAAATTGGAATGTCTATATTTTCGAATCCGCTATCGCTGGGATTTCTAAATTCTGCGGAAAGTCGAGTTTTTGTTGCCCACTTATCTTGGCGTAAGGCGCCGCTTGTCTCCGTGATAACCTCCGTTGCCCGCTTTACTGTTTTTGTTACGGATTCATCTGGTATTCCAAGAATTTGCGCAAGACAGTTTGTGCTGAGATTCCCATAGACACTCATGAAATAAACCGGTTTCAAATCATCTGGCAACAATTCGATTTCTTCCACAAACTGCTGGTATTTTTGCGCAACCCGGGGAATGGGTAAGGATGCAAATGCAGGATCTTCCCCCACACCGATTAAGTACAGCTTCAAAAGATTACTATGGAGGATTTCTCTAAAGTTTTCTATTGGAGCGGTTTGAGCGCTTATAATTTGTTCTATAGAGATTTTCCATGCATTTATGAGAAGCGGTGCGCCTCTGCAAACATTTTCCGTTAGCTGGAAGCTAATAAACCACGCTTTTTTCAGATGGGCGTCAATCAGAGTTTCAAGCGTTTTTGAATTCCCTTTCTTTATTTTTCTGTATGTTTCATAATCCACATATTCGTCCTCCATTGCTTTGGATTGCAGCTTGATAGCCGCTTCAGAAAAGAAAATGATTTTTCTGTCATCCTGTGCACAGGATAAAAGCTTCGCCTGTTGATTTGAAAGATAACAGCAGTCGGCGATTGTGCGGCTGTTATCTAAATGATAGTTGCCCGCACTAAATTCACCCTAAAAAAGCTATGAATTCCAGATGAACTTTACAAAGATATTCTCTTCTGCCAGAGGAATCGCAAAAATAATACAAAGGTGCTATAATAGAAAAGCAAGGAGAATAAAGCGGCCGCCTTTAGCCAATGTTAAGGCAGCTTTGCTAAAATAAAAACAACCTCATGCAAGGAGATTACATAGCATGCGTTTACTAATCGCAGAGGATGATACAAGACTATTAAAGTCCTTAAAACACATTTTTGAATCCAACCAGTATATGGTAGACGTTGTTTCAAATGGGATGGATGCACTCACCTATGCAGAAAGTGAAGAATATGACGGGCTGATTTTGGATATTATGATGCCTGGATTGGATGGAGTTGAAGTATTAAAACGCCTGCGGGAGACGGAGTTTCTACGCCTGCATTGTTTTTAACAGCTAAAACAGAAATCGATCAGCGGGTAGAGGGCCTGGATGCTGGAGCCGATGATTATCTGCCAAAACCATTTTCTACACCGGAATTGCTTGCACGCGTCAGGGCGATGCTTCGAAGGCGTGACAATTTTGTACCGGATCTATGCAAATTTGGGGAGCTCATTTTAAACCGTTCCACCTACGAACTCCAATTTGGAAACGAGAAAATAGCTTTGAGCGGTCGGGAGTTTCAAATTATGGAAATGCTTATGGAGCGCCCCAATTTCATCATCCCGATTGATGATTTTATGTCCCATGTTTGGGGGTGGGAGAGCGATGTGGATGTTAGTGTAATTTGGGTACACATTTCCAATATCCGTAAAAAGCTTGTTTCCATGAAGGCAAACATTGAAATTCGATTTATTCGGGGAGCCGGATATAAGTTGGAGAAAATCAATGATTTATAAGTTGCGGAAAAAATTTATAAAAATATGCATCCTCTCGTTTACAGCAGTTTTTGTTGTATTGTTTATATCCATCTACTTGGTCACATCTATGCAGACCAATCAATCCCTCGATATGCTTGCCGATATTGTGTCCTTCAATGACGGGACTTTTCCCCAGTGGGATGAATTCAGCAACGCCCCCAATCCTCCTATGCCCAATGGACTAAATATGGAGTCCCCTTTTACTACTCGTTTTTTCACTGTGCGATTTGACCAAAATGGAACCGTCTTGTCTGTGGATATTCGATCGATTGCCAGCGTATCACGGGACGAGGCGATTGACTATGCTAAAAAGGTGTTGGAGCATGCGAAAGAGCGCGGATGGATAGACGATTTCCGATATAAAAAATATGATACGGGGGTAGGGCAGGCTGTCGTATTCATAAACGGATTGAACACCAAACAAAGTAACCAACAGTTTATGCTTGCCGCCTCATTGGTTTTCGCCGCAAGCAGTATTGTGATTATTATTTTGATTATTCTCATTTCCCGAAAGGCTGTTAAACCTGCGGCTGAGAGCTATGAAAAACAAAAACAATTTATTACCGACGCCAATCATGAACTTAAAACACCCCTGACATTGATTCGTACCAATCTTGACATTATGGAAACGGAAATCGGAGCAAATGAATGGCTTTCTGATATTCGGGAAGAAGCTAAAATCATGACGGAACTGGTAAATCGTCTTGTATCTCTCGCCCGAATGGATGAGGATAACACCAAACTTACCAAAGAACCTTTTTCACTCAGCGAAGTTGTTCTGGATACCGTATCTGCATTTGCGCAGCATATCAGTAATCAGCAGAAAAGGGTTCTGACAGATGTTCCTGACCATATTAACTACCATGGAAATGAGGCGGCCATACGACAGCTTATTTCTATTTTGATGGATAATGCTGTAAAGTACTGCGATCCGGAGGGAATGATAAGAGTAACTCTCCGAGGAGGAAAACACCCGATCATCTTGGTCGATAATTCTTATATGGCCGTAGGCAGCATAGAGCTTGATCGGCTGTTCGACCGGTTTTATCGTGCGGACAAAGCGAGAACGTACGGGGGTGGTTTTGGCATAGGGCTTTCAATCGCTAAAGCTATCGTTGAAAAACATCACGGTGAAATTCGAGCGTTTTCTTTAGGTAATGATAGGGTCCGGTTCCAGATAAGCCTATAAATCAAACAGCGGCATGAGGCTGGAACATTGATTTGGCATATTTTTGTTTTATACCATCGCTGTTTATGACGAAGTATGTATGTGTACTGGGCTTCCGGAATTTTATACGATTGCGGGTGAGGGTTCTATTTTTAACTTCTTCACTGGCGCTGGCCAGCTGTTGCATTCTGCGCGTTTGTATAATAAAATTTTTTATACGTTTTCCTGCCCAGGCAACGTGAAATTGCAGGAAAAAATAACAAAAGAGGAATTTCGTATGGAACAGATTGTAAAAAAATATAGTGGATTGAAGGCGTAGAATTTCAAATCCTTAATAAAACGAAAACCCTGTATGCATGCTATAAAGCGGAAGCTGATAATGGGGACGAAGGCTCCGGTGCCAATCCTTTTCACTTTTTCAACCTGGATATAAAAATATAAAAACAGCTTGTCACCGGATTCCATGCTGTGCCTCAGTATTCATTACAAGGAATGCAACCATAGAAAAAATGCGCGGCGTTCCCTGATGCACTGCCAGGAAACATCGGAAAGGAATCAACCGGATGGAATTACTGTTCTGTAGTCTCCTGCATGCTATATAATAAAGGTAAAATTCACAAAGGCCGCATGGGCGCTTGTAAAGAAAATTACCGGAGAAGAAAATCCATAGTGGCACATACCCCCCTTTTCGGCTTGTGCGAAAAACTGTTTTGCAATGAAAAATGGGAATTTGCCTTAACACTTGATTTCAGCGACACATATGAGATCGAATTTTACAATTCGGACGGTGTAAATAATGCTGGTATAAGTGTTGTAAAGCTGCAGCCGGGCTTGTACGAGAGCGTCGTATAAACAGGTCCGGCTTTGTAACGGTAACCTAACCGGTTTAGACAGACAAGACGCTCTGCGGATGGCATGTATATACACAGCACTGCGCTTCTGGTACGGGCCAGTTTTTCAGCTCTCCTTTTTCTGGGGAAAACTAAAATTCCTGCTTACCGTGATTCTCCGCATGCTGCTGTTTTATAACGCCAATCATCTGAAGCACCGTGCTCTTACCGTATCACCTCTATTGAAATTACCATAGATAAAAAAACCGCCGGCATAGCCGGCAGTTTTTTCACAATGCCCCAATAGCGGCCCAGTTGTAAGTACCGATCCAAACAGATGAACTGACAGATGTGCCGCTTGGAGACGGTATAAGAAAAGTCGTTTCTGTCAGTGCGGCCGCCACCCCTTCGGCAACCTTGCTGGAAGCCGCGCCGTTGTACAAAGTGCAGACAGATTCATGGGAAAAGCATACCATTCCTGTGAGCGTCTTATCCGCCAATTCTGTCGCTTTCCACACAAGAACAGCCCGCGGAACTGTACCCAGCCCGTGCTCTATCGTGAAGTTTCCGAGGGCGCTATGCTCCCCCGGACAGGTAAAGCTTCCCACCGCCATGTTATCCGGCAGACCGCCACCCGCCGTAATCGACGCGATAGCAGCCGGCATGTCCCCTACTGTCATTGTATCCGTGCTCCCTGTTTTCTCACGGATTGCATCCGCCACCGCTGTAAGCGCGCTGTCCTCAATTCTTCGCACCGCCATCAGTATCTCACCTCCATTGCATCCGGAAAGGCCGCGATAATCGCTTCCATATCCAGCAGAGGCGTTATATCCTCTTTGGTAGCTGCCGTTTTTTCGGATATATGTCCTGCACCGTCTATAGCCACCTTATACAATCCCATGGCGCCCGCGCTGGACGCCGTTGGATGGACATAAAGGTTCGCTCCCTCCGCGATCCCCGCAAGTTTTGTTTTTTCCTCAGTTGTATAATCGTTCGCCGATAGTCCCTTCCCGGTCACCTTGTCCACCTTGGACTGAAGCCATGCTGCTGTCATTGTTGTGGTAGGCGGCAGGAGATTTCCTATCTCCATTGTTTCATTGTTCGCTGTAAACGCCTTCGTCAGTTCACATTCGGCTGTCTCAGGCTCATACTGCACAATATTTTCAAACGGGACATACATTGGATCCAGCGGTCCTGCAAAGCAATACTTGCTTACCCCTCCTTCATATATCATTCTGCACAGAGGATACTCCTGCTGTCCATCCTGCAGTACAATATGACAGCTTCCAAGTGGCGCTGCTTCGATTTCCTGCAGTACCCCCTTGTTGTACGCTGCCACCGCTTCATATTCTTCCGTTCCCCGCTCTTCTGTCCACTGCAGTACATATGTTGTCGCTTTGCTCGGCAGCAGCGCGCGTACTTCATCCGCTGCTGTATTTGCGTTTTGGGCTGCCTCTAATGCCGCTTCTCCTTTGAGGTGCATATCTGCAATTGCATCTGTCAGCGCTGAATATTCGTTGGCAGACGCGATGGCATCGTCATCCTGCAGCACATCCTCCACAATAACGCCAAATTGGGGTGACGACAGTACGGTAGTCTTTTCTCCTTCTACGGATACGATCCGTACCTCGCACAGAACCTCTCCTGGTACCGCAGTCTCCCCGGAGGTAAAGGTATGAAAGACGGCGCCGTTCTCCACAGTGCATGTGCTGTAGCTGGCTGTACCGTCCGGCTTTTTCAGGTACATGGTGACAGTGCATCCCGCCGGCACTTGATACGCCGCTCCCCTCTCCACCAGATGAATACATACCGTTCTGGACAGGGCTTCTCCCACACGCAGTCCCGCCAATGTTTGCTGGATCCCTCCCTGCTGTACATCCAGGTTTATTTTATATCTTACTTCCTCCATTTGCTCCTCCTTGCCGCAACTTAGGCAAAATAGTTTTGCAAAAGTCTGTAGCATGTCCGTGCCGGATCACGGACAGCCGGTAACCGCCTGCAGAATACGGAAGACCTTTGCGGCACTATTGTAACGGATTTTTTGGAAAGATTCTCCCGCTGCAACGTAATCCACTGGATGAAGCAGCTCGCCCCCGAGATGCTTGGACGGTGGCGAGCGCAGCGAGTGGGGGAAAAGGCTGTCACGCATTTGCAATAGATCCATCAGAAAAGCAATGAAGGAAAAACTGCCGAGGGGAAATATGGGAGATGCTGTTGCAATCCAGCGTGCATGTGTGTATAATGTTAAAAGATTAGAATGCCCACAGGCAATTGGAGATACATATGATTTGCAGCAATATATTAGAAGCGATTGGACATACCCCGGTGATTCGGCTATCCAGAATAACCGAACCAAATATGGCGGAAGTTTTGGTAAAATTTGAAGGGCTGAACGTAGGGGGATCCATTAAAACCAGAACAGCATACAATATGATTTTGGACGCGGAAAAGCGGGGACTGATCGGACCGGGGACTACGATCGTAGAGCCCACCAGTGGAAACCAGGGCATTGGACTGGCGCTGGTGGGCGCGGTTCGGGGATACCGGACCGTCATTATTATGCCGGACTCTGTCAGTGAAGAGCGGCGCAAGCTGGTGCAGCATTATGGCGCACAAGTGATCTTGGTACATGACGCAGGAAATATCGGAGACTGTATTGAGGAATGTCTCCGCCGTGCTCTTGCTATGGCAAAGGAGGATCCGAAAGTATTTGTTCCCCAGCAGTTTGAAAATACAGCCAATCCTATGGCACACAGGCATCACACAGGTGTAGAGCTGTTAGAGCAGGTGGCTGGACCTATCCACGGCTTTTGCTCCGGAATTGGCACTGGTGGCACCATCACCGGAATTGGAGAAGTGCTGCGGGCGCAAAATCCGGATATAGAAATCTGGGCTGTGGAGCCGGAGAACGCTGCCATACTGGCGGGAGGCAACATCGGTACCCATATTCAGATGGGCATTGGGGACGGTTTGATTCCTCCCATCCTCAACTGTGATATATACAGCCAGGTTTGTATTGTTACCGATGAGGAAGCCCTTGGAACGGCCCGGCAGTTGGCACGTCTGGAAGGGATGATGTGCGGGATTTCTGCCGGTACCAATGTATGTGCGGCACTGAAGCTTGCAAAAAAGCTGGGACCGGGAAAAACGGTGGTGACGATTTTACCGGATACAGCAGAGCGATACTTTTCTACCCCGCTGTTTGCGGGTGAATAGAAGAGGCAAGATACGGCGCCTTTCTTCGAAAGGCGCCGTATCATTGTAAATAACTGACTTTTACATGGAAAGCCTGATTGAAACCAGCCCAATAAGTTCAGAAAAGATGCAAAGGACTTTTAGAACAAATTTTGTCCATGAAAGCAACAAAAAACAGTGCTTAAAACACCAAAATACTCTTGCTATTTATTAAACTTTTTGTTATCCTAATAACCAGAATTGAAAGCAATGAAAGGTAGACACTATGTTTCGTAAAATAGCTGAAGGGGATATATTTCATACGACGCAGGCCCTCGCTGCCAGCGGTCCCAGAACTGCCATTCTCCCCGATGGGAATCTTATTTGTACATTCATGCTAAATTCCAGGGGAGGTGCAAACGATTTTATGCCTATGGTGTCTTACTCCAAAGACGGTTATCATTGGAGTGAAAGCAAGCAGATATGGCCTGAACTGGCAGGAAAGAAATCTTATTTTGCATCTGTGCGCTCCATGGCGGACAGCAGGATATCGATCGCGGGCATGTGGTTTTCCATCGAAAAGCCTGGGGAATCCTTCTGGTCCGACGAAGTAGGGGGCATGAAAGAAAATCAGCTGGCATTTTCTATTTCCGAAGACGGCTACAATTTCCCATTTCCCAGGGGCGTGGAGCTTCCATATTACGGGTCCGCGGAACAGCCCGGTGGCATGCTGGGGGATGCGGATGGGACGCTTACAATGATTTACGCTCCTTATCCTACAATCGAACAGCATGGAAAAACGGATACGTGCTGCATGGTAATGATGCAAAGTAAAGATGGCGGCAAGACGTTTACCGGTTCCAAATTTGCTCAGGTTCCCCCTCCCAGTGAATACGCGGAGAGCTGGATCGTCCGGCTGACAGACGGCCGTCTTATGGTATCCACATGGCAGACTGCAAGTGAGAATTCCAATCAATATCTTCTCTCTTCTGACGATGGCGCCACATTTTCCGGCCCATTTGCACAGCCTTTTCGCGGGCAAAGTACCGGTATGTGTGCATGGAAGGACAACACGGTTCTCATTGCTTATAACCAGCGTAAAACATCTCCTGTAGGTGTTTGGCTGGCTATGGAGCGTCCGGATGAAAGCGGGGTCCATCTTTTGGAAAACGAGCCCGTATGGCTGGCACAGGCCGCAACGCTTGGGGAAAGCAGCGGCGATTTTGACCAGTGGACGGATTTTTCTTTTGGCGAACCGCACGTAACCGTTTTGCCCGATGACACCTTTTTGGTAACTCTTTGGTATCAGCAAGGTGATAAGAAGGGAATCCGTTATATACATCTGCAAAGAGAGGCAAAGGCTTTATAAAATGCATCATGCAAACACGAAAGGAAACAATATGAAAATTTACACACCAGAAGTCCAGCATTATCGGGTTACTACCGATAAAGGAAATAAATTTTTTAAATACAACGGCTGGCCGTCTGTCTGCATGGATGACCGGGGTGTGCTCTATGCAGTTGCGTCTTCTATGCGCCTGTCTCATGTGGATCCCTGCGGCAAAAACTGTATGTACATAAGCTATGATGAGGGAAAAACCTGGACAAAGCCCATGGTCCTAAACGATTCCTATGTAGATGACCGGGATATGGGCATCTGTTATCTGGGCGGCGGCAAATTAATTGTCAGCTGGTTTTCAGAGGCGCCTGCAAATTATCATGACCATATTCAAGGGTATGATTGGTTTGGCGCTGCTGATAAGGCAATTGTTGCAGGATTTTCCAAGGCCTGGAAGCTGCTTCCGGAGGAAGAGTATTTTGCATGCGCCGGCTCCTTTGTAATGATGAGCGACGACTATGGGGTAACGTGGAGCGATCCCGTTCGCATTCCCATACTTGGCCCCCACGGTCCCTCTGTATGCAAAGATGGAACCCTGGTATACCTTGGCAATATGCTGTATAACGACAGCTATACATACAAAGATGAAAACGGCAATGAGGTGCGTCCTCCCATCACCTGCTATACCAGTACCGACGGCGGATACACCTGGGATTTTGCAGGAGAGGTACCTGATACAGTGGGGCCCGGCGGCGAAACGATCAACGCGTACAATATGTTTGAACCCCACGTAGTGGAGCTGCCCGACGGAAGATTGATGGGCGCGATCCGTACCCACAAAGAGGAGATGGATCCTGCATTTACAGTGTTCATTACTTATTCCCACGACAAGGGCAAAACCTGGTCCAAACCTACCGGCATCGGTGTGGATGGCAGCCCGCCTCATCTGATGGTACATTCCTCGGGCGCGGTGATCTGTTCCTATAGCTGCCGTACGGACGGCATCCGCTGTGAGCGTGCTGCTGTCAGCTATGATTCAGGCAAAACATGGACGCAGGACTATGCATTGGATCATCGGCTTGGAAATCAGAAGGATATGGGCTATCCGGCGTCGGTGGAGCTTTCCGACGGTTCGATTCTTACGCTGTATTATCATCCGATTCCCGGCGAATATTGGACCAGCCTGCAGTGCACCCGATGGAGACTTATGGAACAGAAGTGAGCGAAAAGGAAATAAAAATGGAAATATATACACCAAATGTAGAACATTACCGCATTACAAACGATAAGGGAAATAAATTTTTTAAATACAACGGCTGGCCGTCCGTCTGTATGGACGATCGTGGCGTGCTGTATGCAGTGGCGTCGTCTATGCGTCTGTCCCATGTAGATCCCTGCGGCAAGGGCTGTATGTACATGAGCTATGACCAGGGAAAAACCTGGACAAAGCCGATCGTTTTGAATGATTCTTTTGTAGATGATCGGGATATGGGTATCTGCTACCTTGGCGGGGGGAAACTTCTTGTCAGCTGGTTTTCAGAGGCCCCTGCAAATTATCACGATCAGATACAGGATTATGATTGGTTCGAAGAAAAGGACAAGGCCATTTCCTGGGGCTTTTCCCAGGCATGGAAGAAGCTTCCGAAAGAAGAATATGTGGCAAGCGCAGGATCCTTTGTAATGATGAGCAGTGACTATGGGGTAACTTGGAGTGAGCCTGTGCGTGTGCCGATACTTGCTCCCCACGGTCCCTCTGTCTGCAAGGATGGAACATTGGTATACCTTGGTAATATGCTGTATAATGACAGCTATACAAGCAAAGACGAAAACGGAAACGAAATGCGTCCCCCCATCACTTGTTATACCAGCACCGATGGCGGCTATACCTGGAAGTTTGCAGGGCAGGTGCCGGATACAAAGGGACCCGGCGGCGAGACAATCAACGCGTACAACATGTTCGAACCCCACGTAGTGGAGCTGCCCGACGGCAGACTGATGGGTGCGATTCGTACCCACAATGAGGAAATGAATCCGGCGTTTACGGTATTTATTACCTATTCCCACGACAAGGGCAGGACCTGGTCGGCCCCTGTAGGCACGGGTGTAGATGGTAGCCCGCCCCATCTGATGGTACATTCCTCCGGCGCGGTTGTCTGCTCCTACAGCTGCCGTACCAATGGCAGCCGCTGCGAGCGGGCTGTGGTCAGCTATGATATGGGCGAAACCTGGACGCAGGACTACGTCATTGACGACAGATTGGAGTATTTCTGCGATATGGGCTATCCAGCATCGATAGAACTGCCTGACGGTTCTATCCTGTCCGTATATTATCAGGAGATTCCTGGTGAGTGGTGGACCAGTGTGCTTTGCTCCCGATGGAAACTCGGCAAATAAAAGAGCAGCTTTTGTCACGACAGGTAGTCATGAGAGGGACCCGCTCCCTCTTTCCGTGACAAAAGCAAACAAGAGAAAGGCGCATAGTCCTTGTGTCTCTCCTCCCTCCGTCACCTATGAGGTCCCCTGCATTACGTGCAAGACGCCTCTGAATAGCCGAGACGAAATGCCCCGGTGGGGGTATTTGAAGGCTGTATAAACTTTGTGTAGCCAAGGCAACACTTTGCAAGCCTGCAAATAAACTGCAGTCTTGCAGTCCGGAGCGGGTAAAAAGCCTGATGAACTGACGCTATGGCGAAGCTGGAACTGGGAAGTAATCTCCCGGCTATGCAACTACGAACCCCGGCGTGATCCGTAAATACGTTTTTGGGTGATTTTCCGGATTTTGGCGAAAATCCCAGCATTTTCCCGACCCGGTGTGCATACCTCTTTCCAAAAAAATTTAAATTTTTTTGTTTTTCCCCCTTGACAACGCTCTTCCCGCAGCGTATAATGCTAACCATAAAAGCAATTAAACCGATGAAGCGAAGATCAAACCGACGTGGACGTCTACAGAGAGTGGGGGAAGGTGAAAGCCCCGCGGCAGGTCGCCCGGCAAATGGATCGCTGAGGGAATGGAGAAAGGCATCTGCCCAGTACCCGGACCGTATGCCTGCGTTAAAGGCGAGGAGTGTGTTGGCATTCTGGAAAGCAGCATGTATTTACATGTGAAAAAGGTGGCATTGCAGGGCTTATCCTGTCCTTTTTGGACAGGATTTTTTTGTTTTTATGGCAAAATATTTATTCCATATAGTCAAAGGAGCAGCGCCGCACAATATGGGGGTTCATCTCCCTGCTGATCTCCAAATGGATGGAATGGTTCAAATACTGTTCCAATACCGACGGATCCCGCAGCTCCATTTGGATTAGCACATCCATATTTGTCTCTCTGGAAATACAGTTCTCCCGCACCTGTACAGATAAAATTTCCAGGGGCATCGCCTCCTGCAGTCGGCAAAATCCATCCGCTATCCTTTGAAAAACGGCCGGAGAAAAAAATCCCGCCGCGAACTTCATAAATACCATA
Source organism: uncultured Clostridia bacterium (assembly GCA_947627475.1). GTDB lineage: Bacteria > Bacillota > Clostridia > Oscillospirales > CAG-272 > Avispirillum. Next base: position 20,587 of record CANQWE010000014.1, on the reverse strand, counting down.
TGTGTCATAACAAAGCTCTCCTTCCTGGTATACGTAAAGTATAGCGAACTTATACCGTAAAATCAAGTCAGAATCCGCTGCGGCGGCTGAAATATAAAACAATGCTTGGAGGATCTATTATGAAAAAACTGCTGTCTATTCTTTTGTTGCTCACACTTTTGTTTACCCCCCTGCTAAGTAGCTGCGCCAAAGACGAAAAGTCAAAGGATACAGAAAACGATGGGGAATCCTACAAATTTGGAATCATCTCACAAATTGAAAACGGCGCCTTTTTGGATATGCGGGACGGCATCATCTCCGGTCTGGAAAAAGCAGGCTACACCAAGGAAAATACCACCATCGATTACAAATGCGCCCAGGGAGACGCCACTACCCTGTCCACCATCTGCTCTGCTATGGACGACGGCTCCTACAATGCAGTGTTCACCATCGCTACCCCTGCAACCCAAGCCTTTGTAAATATGGAATCGGAGACGCCGGTCTTCTTCTGCGCCGTCTCTGCCCCTGTGGCTGCCGGCGTGGTCACAGAAATGGAGGCCCCGGATAAAAATGCAACCGGAACCTCCAATGCTATTCCCACCTCAGATATTATCGACCTGGCATATACCCTTACACCAGACATTACAAAATTCGGCTTCATCTATTGTACAGCACAGGCAAATGCAACCGATACGGTAAAGTCCGCCTGTGATTATCTGGAAGAAAAAAATATTGACTATACAGTAAAAACCGTAGAGACCTCCGACGACGTAGGCAGCGTGACCGAAGCGCTGCTTGCCGACGGCGCAGACGTTGTCTTCATTCCAAACGATGCCGTTGTGCAGTCCGGCATTTCTGCACTGACAGAAATCTGCAAAGAAGAAAAAATCCCCACATACTGCTCCTCTGCTACCACAGTAGCCTCCGGCTGCCTTGCTACACTCGCCATCGATGACAAAGGTATCGGCGAGAAAACCGCCGCGATGGCTGCAGAGTATCTGCAGGGCACAGCGATAGATAAAGTCCCTGCTATCGTGGTAGACATCGACTACTGCACTGTCAACGCCGCGCTGGCAAAGGAATTGGAAGTAACGATTCCCGACGAAGATACGCTGGGATATACCCTCAAGCTGTATGAAGAATAAATAAAGGAAGTTGCGTCATGCTGTATGTAACAGCCCTTCAAGAGGGCTTCCTATATGGACTTTTGGCTATCGGAGTATTTATCTCCCTGCGGGTACTGAATATTCCCGATTTGACAACAGAAGGCTCCTTCGGGTTTGGAAACGCTGTAGCAGCCGCCACAGCCGCCGCGGGATATACGGGATTTTCCCTTTTACTATCCCTTGTGGCGGGAATTATCGCAGGACTTGTCACCGGATTTTTACAGACAAAGCTGAAGGTGCATCCGGTGCTTGCTGGGATTATTACCATGAGCGGCCTATACTCCATTAACTTGATGGTGCGGGGCGGCCCCAACCTTGCCATCGGAGATGGCGCCCTGTTTAAGCTTGCCTACGCCTTTTTAGGCGAGAATGCCGGCCGGGATGATAAAAGGATCGCCGGTGCTGTGCTGGCTGCCGCCCTGTGCATTGCTGTCATTCTGATCATGATCCTGTTTTTCAAAACCCACCTGGGTATGTGTATCCGGGCCACAGGAGACAATCCGGATATGGTACGGGCGTCTTCCATCAATGTAGACCGAACAAAAATCATCGGCCTGTGTATTTCCAACGGTCTGATCGCCTTGTCCGGCGCGCTGATTGCCCACTATGTGGGATATTCCGATGCCAGCTCCAGCAGCGGCACACTGATTTACGGTCTGGCAGCGGTGATCATCGGAGAAGCGCTGTTCTCCCTGCTTCCCCGGAGAAAGCGGGGCGTTACCATCGGCCTGATTTCCGCCGTATGTGGTTCCGTTCTTTATAAGATCATTGTCACCTTTGTGGTGGACGCGGAATTGTTCGGCGCAAACAGTGCCAACCTGATGAAGCTGCTTTGCGCTTTGATCGTAGCGATCACCCTGATCCTTCCTGCGGTAAAGGACGCTGCGATCTCCCTGAAAAACAGATGGGAGGCGAAACGGATATGAACACAGAAATTCCTATGCTGGAAATTGCAGGTTTGTCCAAAACCTTCGCCAAAGGAACGGTAAATGAGCATACTGCGCTGGTAAATGTAAATCTCACCCTGCAGCAGGGAGATTTCGTCACCATGATCGGATCCAACGGCGCAGGAAAAAGCACGCTGTTCAACGTCATCTGTGGTACCTATCTGTCGGACCAGGGATCGATCCGGCTGGGCGGCAGAGACATCACGTTTATGGCGGAGCACAAGCGTGCCAAAAGGATCGGTCGGGTGTTCCAGGATCCTATGAGGGGCACGGCGCCGGGAATGACTATCGAAGAAAATCTTGCCCTGGCTTATACCCGTGCTCACAGCGGCCCTTTTGCGCCGGCGCTTACAAAAAAGAAATCAGATTTATTTCGGTCTGCCCTTGCAAAATACAATATGGGACTGGAGGATCGGATGAAAACCAAGGTGGGACTGCTCTCCGGCGGGCAGCGGCAGGTTGTGACGCTGCTGATGTGTACGCTGGTGACGCCGGACCTGCTGCTCTTGGATGAGCATACTGCGGCGCTGGATCCGGCCACGGCAGAAAAAATCATGGGGATCACAAACGAAATTGTGCGGGAAAACCATCTGACCACATTGATGATTACCCACAATATGCAGCAGGCCCTGGTTACAGGCAACCGCACAATTATGATGGACAGCGGATCCATCATCCTTTCCCTGGAAGGAAAAGAACGGGAGGATATGACCATGGAAGGACTGCTACAGCTGTATACAGAAAAGAAAAAAAAGGCATTTACCACAGACCGGATACTTCTTAGCGGCCAGTGAAAAGATCGGATAAAAAGAGGTTTTATTGTTACAGAAGACAGAGAAGAATGATAGAAGCCTACCCCTCCGTCGTATCGCGACACCTCCCCTTGTTAGGGGAGGTTTGGAGCGTTAAAAAGCCCCCCTCTGAAGAGGGGGGCGAGCAAAGCGAGTCGGGGGAGAGTTATACAAATGTCCATGTGGCATCTGTATAACTCTCCCCCTCTTTTTTCTATACCTCCTCTACCTGCATGACACAGACAGTAATATCGTCCTCCCTTCCCATAGCCTGTGCTGCGCGTTCCCCAATAAGACGAGCCGCCGCTGCAGGAGAATCCATTTGCATGAGACCGCTGCAAAGCAGTTCATACAGCCAGGGACAATCTTCATAATTGCCCGTAACCCCATCGCTCATCATGATTACCGTGTCTCCGTCCTGAAGATCAAAGGAAATCGCTTCCGCGTCCAGAGCCCGAATAATCCCCACCGGCACCGTTTTGGAATGGAGCCGGAACAACTGGCCGCCACGGATTACGAAGGAAGGCGCGGCGCCGCTTTTGATGAACCGTGCCCGACCTGTCAACAGGTCTGCCTCCATCAAATCCACTGTGGTAAAGCATTCTCCTTCACTGCCCCGGATAAAGCAGTTAAGCATTTCCAGTGCCCCCTTCATAGGACAGCCGGCCACTAATAATTTTTCTAAAAATACTGCTGAAATGCCGCTGGTCAGCGCTGCGTCCTTGCCGCTGCCCATACCATCCGACACCAAGGTATAATAGTACCCCTCGTTATTTTTAAAAGAGCACACGCTGTCGCCGCTTGTCTCATCCCGTATGCCCGCAGAGCTGTAACGGCCGCTTTTGATTCCAAACATAGGTACAGAATGCATGGCGGCGGACACATATGCCCCGTCCAGGGAAAATTCCGGCGGGGACAGGCGGGCGCCCAATATACTTTCCGCGCAGAGCCGAATGTCCTCCGCTCCCGCTCCGGTAGACAAATCTATCCCACGCATATATACATGCCGCTGCCGCTGCCCGTACACAGATGTATCCGTATAGGAAAATCCCTGCCGCTGCAGCGCCCGACGCAACCCTTCCTCGATCTTCTCATCCCGCTCCCACTGGGTATCCGCCTCTCCTGTTTCCCGCAGCATTTCCGCAATCACCGCATAGTCGCTGGCAAACAGCTCCGTCCTCTGAGACGCGGTGCTCATGTTGGCGGTTCTCCGGGCTGACATGTTCACCGCATCCAGTACGGCGTCCATATGATGACATCGGCGTGCCAAAGCCTCCGGTACGATTTGGGCGCTGACGCGGCCATGGGTAGACAGACGATGGGCCATATTATCAAAAAAGGAACTGACCTGTGCCTCCTCCTGCCCGCCACAAATCGCCTCATGGGGACAGCCGCAGCAGTACCGGGCCCGTACCGCAGTACAAATCTGATAGGCCTCCTGCGCCGAGGGACACCGAAGCTTGTCCGAAACACTGAACAGCAGCTTGGACAGGGACTCCAAGGACCGGCAAATTCTGGCATATCTGCGCTGAGATTTGTTTGTTTGCACGATCACGTCCACGTCGGATCGCTCCTGTGCTGGCATCAAAAAAGCAGGGAGCTTTGCAGGCAAAATGCGGAAGGTAAGCAGCGGCGCCATTACGGCGCAGATCAAAGCCAGCTCCGGCGCCACATCTGTGATCGCCGCAAATCCTCCCACACTTACAGCCCAGCTCATACTGAGCATTCCGGAGATCAGTACGGCGCCGCCGGGAGACATTTGATATAACAGCCCCGCACACAGCGCTGCAATAGGATACATAGGCGCGTACAGCGCGTCTAAAGCAATTCCGCAGAATAGTCCCCAAACGATTCCATAGGTGATCCCGCCGGCATATGTAACATAAAGGGTCAGAAAATAGGAAAACAGAATGCCGATGCTGAACGGAAGCGCTACTGCATCCAGCGCCAGAGTCAGCGCAAAAAATACCCCGCACATGCCTGCCAGCTTTCTCTCCCTGGAGGCAGTACGATGAAACGCCGACTGGAAGGCGGCGCAAAACAGCGGATACAGTACAACTCCCAAAACAGCCGAAAATATATCATAATACAAACTGAGACCGCTGAATATAGAAATACAACCCGCGGCGATTGCCGCGCCCACCGCAATGCCTATACGGACTTTGCTGTCCTCATAAAACAGCTTTTGCAAAAATGCCATTTTATCCTTGCCATCCCAGCGGGAATGACTTGTAAGGATCCCCACCGCGGTCCTGGCCGCAAGCACAACTGTCAGAATCAGTACATGCCACAGCCCTCCCGCGGATATGCCCAGCGTTCCAAGTACTGTACCTGCATATGCGCACGCCACTCCTATCCATCCCATTACAGCGCAAAGCAGCGCTGCTCCAAACGGATACACGCCAACCATCATTTCCGTGGAACCAAGGAGTAGTCCGGCGGCAAAAATCCCTGCCGGAAAAAGTATTTTATGCAGAAAAGCCGGATCGCCGCTGTGCACCTTTTCCCCTACACGTCGGATCACATTCCGGATTGTCTGTCCTGCCGCTGCCGGCATTTGTCTTTTGTCCATTATTCTAACCTTTCCTTTCCCTGCTCCCCTTTGGGAGAAAATTATCCTCCCGCAGGCATATCTGCGTCTGTGCCGCGGTATATATAGTATGGTTAGATTGTATCTCCGGTAGAGCGCAAACCGCGTCTAAATGTCGTATCGTCAAACCACATGTTTTCGGATTCTCTGACGGGAAAGGGACAAAATAAAAATTCCCCGCACCATTTCCGTCACAACGTGACGGGCAATGGCCGGGGAATCCTTTTTTTGCGATGTATTTATTCCAGTAAAGGAGCCCTTATCTATCAGAACCTATGGCTCTGACAAAGGCTTTATGCTGCTGGGAGACACCGAATGTTTTTTTGCAGGCCGCCTTATTTTATATTTGTCCTTTTAGTTCCGCAAGACATCCCCTGCAAATTTTTCTGTCTCTGTATGTGATAATATCATCCGCCTCGCCGCAAAAAATACAAGACGGAGAATATTTCTGTAAGATCACACGATTTTTTTCTACAAAGATCTCTGCCCCGTCGCCGGGATTGAGCTCCATCATTCTGCGGATTTCAATGGGCAATACGATTCGACCCAACTCGTCTACCTTCCGCACCATTCCTAATGATCTCATATAATGCCTCCCAAAAATTTATCTTTCTGGAAAAAATTATATCATTTTTACATAGATTGTCAAGAGGTTGGTGAAATTTTATGATGGAAAAATGCTTTTTTGTGCTTGTTTCGATATCTGTGATCTTTGCAGCTCTGACAGGAAATCTGCAAGAAGTGTCAAATGCTGTCGTGGATGGAGCCTCCAAAGCAATTACATTGCTGCTTTCTCTTGCTGGCGCCATGTGCCTGTGGAGTGGAATCATGGAGGTGCTGCGGGAGGCGGGCGCAGTACAAAAGCTTTCCCGTATTCTCTCCCCGATTCTTCGCCGGGTATTTCCACAGACATGGAAGTCCGGTCAGGGAAGCGAAGAAATATGTGCGGCCCTTTCTGCAAATATTTTGGGAATCGGCAACGCCGCCACACCCCTTGCCCTGTCCGCAATGGAAAAAATGCAGGCGGCCAATCCCAATAAGGAGCGGGCCACCGACGACATGGTGACTTTTGCAGTGCTGGGCGCCTCCTCCCTGGACCTTTTGCCCACTACGCTCATTACCCTGCGCCGAGCGGCAGGTAGCGCCGCACCCTATAAAATTATACTGCCCGTCTGGATCTGCTCTGCCGTATGCGCGGTAACCGGTGTGCTTTTGTCCAAGCTTTGTATCCGGCTGACCCGTAATCCTTTTCAAAAAAGGAAGCGGGTGGTAAAACCGTGCCCGGAGAAAGGCGGCGCAGCATGATTGAAAAGGCAGCGATTTTTGTACTGCCCGGTGTAATTCTTCTGGGAGCTATTCTGATGGTCCGTCTGGGGAAACGGGGCGGGGAGGCCTTTGTGCGGGGCGCACGCAGCGGGCTTTCCACGACAGTTTCCTTAATTCCCGCCATGCTGATGCTCACAGTGGGGCTGACTATGTTTACTGCTTCTGGTGCAGTAGAATGGCTGGCGCACGCTCTTTCTTCGGTTTGCCGTACACTTGGAATTCCCTCGGAGCTGCTTCCTCTGATCGTCACCCGTCCTGTATCGGGCTCTGCCTCCACTGCAACCTTTGCAGATTTGATTGCAGCCCACGGGGCGGACAGTCCCGCAGGCCTTGCAGCATCTGTGATGATGGGCTCTTCCGACACCCTCATCTATGTGATCAGCGTTTATTTTACCGGGGCCAAGGGCGTTCGCAGGACTCGGCACGCATTCCCCGTTGCAGCCATCGTCATGGTGATCTGCGTACTGCTGTCCTGCTATCTCTGCAACGTTCTTTTCTGAAATCACTTCATAGGCAATATTTAAAACAAGAGGATCCTGCCACTCACAGGTATCCTTTTTTTTATACAAATCTATTAAAGAATTTCCTTATATTCTTTTCCGATATTGTGCCGGTGTAATCCCAAACTGTTCCTTAAAATTGCGGTTGAAGCTGCGTATGGAAATATATCCGCTTTCCAGCGCGCACCGAAGAATGGAGCGGTCAGAATTCTCCATTAGATAGCAGGCATAACTGAGACGATAGTGATTCACGTAGGAGTGAAAAGAAATACCGACTGTTTTTTTAAAATAGCGGGACAAATAAGAATAATCGTACCCGATCCTGTCCGCCAGCTCCGTCAAGGAACAGTCCCCGGCGAATTCTTTTTCCACAAAGGAAAAAATACGGTAAAGCAAATTTTGACTGTCAGCACGGCGTGTCTTATACCGCGCTGTCTTGTCAAATTGGCCGCACAAAGAATAAAGCACGCCCTTTTTCTCCACCGTGTCGGATGCATCTTCCATTCCTTCCAGCGCGCGCATGAGATATTCATCAGGCCAAAACCGGTTGTCCCGGGGAACTTTATCGGTCACACGGGAAGCGTATGCCTGTACCAGACGCGGCGAGAAAATACATAGCATATGCTCGCTTTTGTCAGAATGCAAAGCATGAATCTGATTGGGGAAGATCAGCACAGCCTGCCCCTTATTCAGTAAAAAGTCGTACCCGTCAACCGTGATCCGCATCTCTCCGGCGCAGATCATAATGATTTCAAAACACTGATGCATATGGGGCTGAAAGCTGAAATCACATCCTCGTTCGATCTTCAGATAATCCGGCGAGGCCAAATGACTGAACTGATAAAACATAGTTCCCCCAAAAAGCAAATTTTGTCTATATATTATATCTTTTATAGCGAGAAAAGTCAATTCTTCCGCGATATAATGAAACAGTAAAGGAGGAGTTCCATGGATTATACGATCGGCGCCGATTTGGGAACATCGGCTTTAAAACTCTTATTGGTTGATGGTTCTGGACAAATGGTTCGTTCCGTAACCCGTACCTATTCTGTGTTCTTCCCCCGTCCCGGCTGGAGCGAGCAGGACCCTGCCGACTGGTGGGCGGCTTTTGTCGACGGCATTCGGACGCTTTGTGCCGGCATAGATCCCGCTCACATAGCGGGTATTGGTCTTGGCGGGCAGATGCATGGTCTGGTTGCTCTGGATAAGTACGATGCGGTTATCCGGCCAGCCATTTTATGGAATGATGGACGCACCGCCAAGCAAACCGATTATCTGAACAATGTCATTGGAAAGGAAACCCTTTCGTTTGAAACCTCCAATATTGCCTTTGCCGGATTTACCGCGCCAAAGCTTCTGTGGCTTCGGGAAAATGAACCGGAGAACTTTCGCAGAATATGCAAAATCATGTTGCCGAAGGATTATATCAATTACCGACTCACCGGGGTACATGCCAGCGACTATTCCGATGCGTCAGGTACGTTGCTGCTCAATGTCCAAAAAAAGTGCTGGTCACAGAAAATGCTGGATCTATGCGGCATCCCGGACACGGCCATGCCGCAGCTCTTTGAAAGCTATGAAAAAATCGGCGGCCTTTTGCCCTCGGCCGCCGATATGCTGGGGCTTCTTTCCGGAACTCCTGTGGTAGCAGGCGCCGGAGACAATGCGGCGGCTGCAGTAGGCACCGGAACGGTATCCCACGGCCGCTGCAATATCTCTCTGGGTACTTCCGGCACGGTATTTTTCTGCACAGATACCCTTACGCCGGATCCCTCCAATGCGTTGCATGCCTTTTGTCATGCGGACGGCGGATATCATCGAATGGGATGCATGCTTTCAGCGGCTTCCTGTAATAAATGGTTTTGCACGGACATCCTAAAAACCGATGATTTTGCCGCCGAGCAGGCCGCAATCTTATCTGACATGCTGGGAAAGAACCACGTCTTTTTTCTGCCTTATCTGATGGGTGAACGCAGCCCCATAAATGATACGGATGCCACAGGCGTTTTTATTGGAATACGTATGGATACATCCCGGTCCGATCTGGTGCAAGCCGTACTGGAAGGAGTGGCTTTTGCCATCCGGGACAACACGGAGGCTGCCAAAGCGCTCGGGCAGTCCATTATATCCAGCAGTCTGTGCGGCGGCGGTGCACGCTCGCCGCTGTGGCGAAAAATCCTATGCAATGTGCTAAACATTCCCCTCCAGATTCCCCAATCTGAGGAAGGGCCCGGTTACGGAGCTGCCATGCTGGCCATGGTAGGCATTGGCGCTTACCCTACTGTGACCGCCTGTGCAAAAGCGCTGGTAAAAACAAGGAAAATTATAACGCCTGATCCGGTAGTTGCCATGCGGTATGAAGAACAATACTGCAAATTCCAGTCAATTTATCCGTCCGTCAAACAAGTATTTCAAAAAATTCAGTGAGGAACAGCTATGCGCGAAATCTTTGAAAATATCCCAATCATTCGTTACGAAGGCCCCGACAGTCAAAATCCGCTTGCTTTTAAATACTACAACCCTGACCGTATCATTTTGGGTAAAACCATGAAAGAGCATCTTCCCTTTGCTATGGCCTGGTGGCATACCCTGTGCGCCACCGGTACAGATATGTTCGGCCGCGGTACTGCGCATAAATCCTTCGGCAAAGAAATGGAGACGATGGAGCATGCCATGGCTAAAGTTGACGCCGGCTTTGAATGTATGCAGAAGCTGGGCATCTCCTATTTTTGTTTTCATGATGCGGACCTGGTACCGGAAGCCGCCGATATCAGAGAGACCAACCGACGCCTTGACGAAATTACCGATTATATCCTTGAAAAAATACAGAGCACCGGTATTCGCTGCTTATGGGGAACTGCCAACCTGTTTTCTAATCCCCGATTTATGAATGGCGCCGGCAGTACCAACGCAGCCGATGTATACTGCTTTGCAGCCGCTCAGATCAAAAAGGCGCTGGAACTGACCGTCAAGCTCGGCGGAAAAGGATATGTTTTCTGGGGCGGCAGAGAAGGGTATGAAACACTGCTGAATACCGATATGAAATTGGAACAGGATAATATTGCGCGCCTGATGCATATGGCCGTAGATTATGCCCGCTCCATAGGATTTAAGGGGGACTTTTATATAGAACCCAAGCCCAAAGAGCCGATGAAGCATCAATACGATTTTGACGCCGCCACTGCGATTGGTTTTCTGCGGCAGTATGGACTGGAAAAGGACTTTAAACTGAACATCGAGGCCAATCACGCCACGCTGGCCGGTCATACCTTTCAGCATGAACTGCGCGTGTCTGCCATCAACGGGATGCTGGGTTCCATCGACGCCAATCAGGGCGATGACCAGCTGGGATGGGACACCGACGAATTTCCGTCAAATGTTTATGAAGCCACCATGTGTATGTACGAAGTGCTCAACGCCGGAGGTCTGACCGGTGGATTGAACTTTGACGCCAAGAATCGACGTCCTAGCTATACACCCCACGACATGTTCTATGCCTTCATATTGGGAATGGATACCTTTGCCTTAGGTTTGATAAAAGCCGCTGCTATTATAGAGGACGGAAGGCTCAACGCCTTCCTTCAGGACCGATACGCCAGCTTTTATAACGGAATCGGACAGACCATCCTCGACGGCAGCGCTACCCTCACATCCCTTGCATGCTATGCGGAGTCTCTGGGTGCGCCGGCCATGCCTGACAGCGGAAGGCAGGAATACCTGCAAAGCATCGTCAACAATATTCTGTTCAGCTGAACAGTAGAGCTGCTTTGCAAAGCCTTTTTGTAAAAGTAAAGTGCTTTTAATTCTCTCAATGCTGGGTTTCTGCAGCGACAGCAAATTTCCAACCCGCGGATGCCCTGTTCGCTGTTCTATATGACTGAAATACAAAAGGAGACACTTTGGGAAAGTGTCTCCTTTTATTAAGCATGGTGTATTATTCGTAAAGCTTGCCCATTCTGACGAGACGCTGATATTTTTCTGCCGCTGCTGCCTCTGCCTGGGTAAAGAGCCGTTCTGCTCTCTCCGGGAAGGACTGCGCAAGACGCGCGTACCGTGCCTCGTTCTGGATAAACTCTTTGTAGCCTCCGGTGGGCTCCTTGGAATCGATGATCAGCTTGCCGGATTCCAGTGTAGGATTGTACCGGAACATGTGCCAGTAGCCTGCTTCCACTGCCTTCTTCATTTCCAGCTGGCAGTTCTGCATGCCGCCCTTCTTGATACCGTGCATCTCACAGGGAGAGTAGCCGATGATCAGAGAAGGACCATGGTAAGCTTCTGCTTCGCGGATAGCCTTGAGCGTCTGGTTCATATCTGCACCCATAGCGATCTGTGCTACGTATACATAACCATACGACATAGCGATCTCTGCAAGGTTCTTCTTGCCGATCGCCTTACCGGCTGCTGCGAACTGCGCAACCTGGCCTACGTTGGAAGCCTTGGAAGCCTGTCCGCCGGTGTTGGAATACACCTCGGTATCGAATACCATGATGTTTACATCTTCGCCGGTAGCCAAAACATGATCCAGACCGCCGAATCCGATATCATATGCCCATCCGTCACCGCCGAAGATCCATACGGACTTCTTGGATAGATAGTCTTTATCTGTGAGAATCTTTTCCCGCAGATCCGCACATGCGTCACACTTGCAGCCTTCCAGCATTGCAATCAAAGCATCTGTTGCCGCTGCGTTGGCCTCACCGTCCTCCAGCGTATCCAGATATGCAGCGATCACTGCCTTCTTATCTGCGTCTGTAACCATTGCATCCAGTTCCTTCACGTAACCAATGAGACGCTCGCGAATCGCCTTCTGGCCCAGGTAGATACCCAAACCATGCTCTGCGTTGTCTTCAAACAAAGAGTTTGCCCATGCAGGGCCCTTACCGCTTTCATGGTTTACCGTGTAAGGCGTTGCAGGTGCGCTGCCACCCCAAATGGAAGAACATCCGGTTGCGTTGGAAACGATCATTCTTTCGCCGAACAGCTGGGTGATCAGACGTGCGTAGGTAGGCTCTGCACAGCCTGCACATGCGCCGGAAAACTCAAGCAGCGGCTGCTGGAACTGGCTGCCCTTGATGGTGCTCTGTGCGAAAGGCAAATCCTTTTTCGATACATGTTTCACTGCATAATTAAACACATCCTGCTGCTCCAACTGAGTATCCTGGAGCACCATTTCCAGCGCTCTCTTACCCGGCTTGGTGGGACAGGTCTTTACGCAGAGCGTACATCCCATACAATCCAGCGGACTGATGGCGATGGCAAATTTCAAATCTTCGCAGCCCTTGCCAGTCATCTTAGCAGTAAACTTGGTATGTGCGGGAGCCGCAGCAGCCTCCTCGGCATTCATCGCAAAGGGACGAATGGTGGCGTGGGGACATACAAAGCTACACTGGTTACACTGGATACAGTTTTCCGGATGCCATTCAGGAACCATTACAGCAACGCCGCGCTTTTCATAAGCCGCGGAACCCTGGGGGAATGTTCCGTCTGCTCTCTCGGCAAAAGCAGACACAGGCAGGGAATCTCCGTCCATTCTGCCCACAGGTCTGACAACCTCATTGACAAATTTCACAAGCTGTGGACGGTCCCCTTCAGCAGGTGCTTCTGCAGGCGTTTCACCGGCATCTTTCCAGGATGCGGGCACGTCTACTTTTACCAGCGCGCCGGCGCCCATGTCGATGGCCTTGTGGTTCTGGTCAACCACGTCCTGACCAAACTTGGAATAGGACTTGGTTGCCATATACTTCATGTATTCCACAGCCTCATCCAACGGCATGATCTTTGCCAGAGCAAAGAATGCAGCCTGCAGAATGGTATTTTTCACCTTTGCGTTGCCAACATCATTTTTGGCAATGGAGGTTGCGTTGATGATATAGAACTGAATATCGTTGTTTGCGATGTAGGACTTCACAGATGCAGGCAGGTGTGCGTCCAGCTCGTCAGCAGACCACAGGCAGTCCAGAAGGAAGGTGCCGCCGGGTTTTACGTCGTTTACGATCTTAAAGCCCTTCAGAATATAAGAGGGATTGTGACATGCAACAAAGTCTGCCTGGGTGATATAGTAGGGACTCTTGATAGGAGCATCTCCAAAGCGCAGATGGGAAATGGTCACGCCGCCTGTCTTCTTGGAGTCATACTGGAAGTATGCCTGGATATATTTGTCGGTGTGGTCACCGATGATTTTAATGGAGTTTTTGTTGGCACCTACGGTACCGTCTCCGCCCAGGCCCCAGAACTTGCAGGAAATGGTTCCCTTAGCAGAGGTGTCGGGAGCAGGCTTCTCGTCCAGAGAAAGACCGGTTACATCGTCTACAATGCCGATGGTAAAATTGTTCTTCGGCGCGTCGCAGGACAGATTTTCATAAACGGCAAAGATCGATGCCGGTGTGGTATCCTTGGAACCGAGACCGTAACGACCACCAACAACGGTTTTATCAGAAACGCCCTTGGAAGCCAGTGCGGTTACCACGTCCAGGTACAAAGGCTCGCCCAATGCACCGGGTTCCTTGGTTCTGTCCAGAACTGCGATTTTCTTTGCAGTCTGCGGAATTGCAGCCAGCAGCTTGTCCGCCACAAAAGGTCTGTACAGGCGTACCTTAACCAGACCGACCTTTTCGCCGGCAGCGGTCAGGTAGTCGATTACTTCTTCTGCCACGTCGCAAACAGAACCCATCGCGATGATCACACGGTCTGCATCCGGTGCGCCGTAGTAGTTGAATGCCTGATAGTTGGTACCCAGCTTCTTGTTTACTTTATCGAAGTATTTATCTACGATCGCAGGAAGTGCGTCATAGTAACGGTTGCATGCTTCCCGATGCTGGAAGAAAATATCGCCGTTTTCAGCAGAACCGCGAAGCACAGGATGCTCCGGATTCAATGCCCGGCTGCGGAACGCGTTGATGGCATCCATATCCACCATTTCTTTCAGGTCTTCATAATCCCATGCTTCGATTTTCTGAATTTCATGAGAGGTACGGAACCCGTCAAAGAAGTTCAGGAAGGGAACGCGGCCTTCAATGGTTGCCAGGTGAGCAACGGCGCCAAGGTCCATAACCTCCTGAGGATTGGTTTCAGCCAGCATTGCATAGCCAGTCTGCCGGCATGCGTAAATATCAGAGTGGTCACCAAAAATGTTCAGCGCGTGGGAAGCCACACAGCGCGCAGAAACGTGAATAACGCTGGGCAGCAGTTCTCCCGCGATCTTGTACATATTGGGGATCATCAGAAGCAGTCCCTGGGATGCTGTATAGGTCGTGGTCAGTGCGCCTGCTGCCAGAGAGCCGTGTACAGCGCCTGCGGCGCCTGCCTCGGACTGCATTTCCATAACCCGAACCCGCTCCCCAAAAATGTTGCGCGCGTTTTCTCCAAATATATTTTTGTCTGTCGCAGACCAAGTGTCTGTGATCTCCGCCATCGGAGAGGACGGCGTGATGGGATAGATTGCGGCAACTTCCGTGAACGCATAGGATACATGCGCCGCGGCGGTGTTGCCGTCCATGGATACTTTTCTTCTTGCCATGTAGGGTTCCTCCGTATATATAGATAATATTGAAAACAAACTTTTGAGCGCAGTCGCTCAAAAATTATTATACAACCTTTCTATCGCTTTGTAAATAAGGAATTTATGAATAATTGTAAAAAAATAAAGATTTAGCTCCGTCACAATAGATGGGAAAAAAGAGGGGGATTGAAAACAGCCCTTCCGACAAAACTTCGTTTTGTCACCTCTCCTTAGTAAAAGGAGGCTTTTGTTTCTTCGCGCCACCACCCCAGCGTCTCGAAGCGACTATGGAGGAGTCGCCTCGCATGCC
Source organism: uncultured Clostridia bacterium (assembly GCA_947627475.1). Taxonomy (GTDB): domain Bacteria; phylum Bacillota; class Clostridia; order Oscillospirales; family CAG-272; genus Avispirillum. The sequence continues at coordinate 5,480 of CANQWE010000014.1, read as the reverse complement.
GCATCACAGGGGAGGCTTTACTCGATGGTTGTCCCAATCTTCAGTGGCCGAGGCCTCGCTCTATCGTTGCCCCCTCTTCAGAGGGGGGAGGCGAGCGTTAGCGAGCGGGGGGAGAACGTTATGCGCTTCCTATCTCTCCTTTTTAGCGTCTGTGCCAAAAATTTTTTATTTTTCACTAAGGATTGACAGCCGCAGTTACGTCCGCCATAAGAATCTGCATAAGATCCTCTCTGCTGACAGTCTCCTTTTCAGCAAGCCGGTTTGCCTGACAAGAAAGAACCCGCTCAAATACATTGCGCACCCCCCGGGCATTGCCGAAGGAACACCGCTGCACATCGGTCATATTTTCAAAATAGGACAGCAAAGCCCGCCTGCCTGCCTCCTCCAGTTCGTAACAGCTTTTCTTACAGTTACGGGTAAAGATCTCCAGCATTTCCCCAGGCGTATAGTCTGTAAATTCCAGATACCGGTTGAAGCGGGAACGCAGGCCGGGATTGGATTCGATAAATGCATGCATCTGCTGTGTATACCCCGCCACAATGACAACCAAATCGTCCCGGTTATCCTCCATAGCTTTCAGAATCGTGTCCACCGCTTCCTGGCCGAAATCGTTTTCCGACCCGCCTGCGGTGAGGGTATACGCCTCGTCCACGAACAGCACGCCGCCTGCCGCCTGCTCCAACACCTTGGAGGTTTTGATGGCAGTCTGCCCCACATAGCCTGCTACAAGCCCGCTGCGATCCACCTCTACCAGGTGGCCCTTCGACAAAATACCAAGGGTGTGGTATACCCGGGCCATCAGGCGGGCGATCATGGTTTTACCCGTGCCGGGGTTCCCCGAAAACACCATATGCAGAGACAAATCTGCTGTGGGCAGATCGTTTTCCCGACGCTTCTGATACACCCGGGCGATGTTCATCAGGCTGCGCACTTCCCGCTTTACGTTTTCCAGCCCAATATATCCATCCAGTTCTTCCTGCAGCGCCTCCATGCTCTCCCGCTCCGGCGTATCCTTGCAGGCCGCTTCCTTTGCCGCTTTATCTGCGTTTGGTGTCTCCTGTGGGACAGGATCAGCCGGCGCCGGCTTTTCCGGCTGTCGTGCACTGCTGCCCCATAAATCTGTTCCCACCCGGCGCAGGTTCTGCTCTGTCATGGAACGGATCAGCTCCATCTGCCGGGCAATGATTTCATCTTTTTTATCCATTTACTGCATCCTTTTTGTTTGACTCTGTCGCTAAAATGCATGAGGAGACTGCCCCCTGCCGGCTTTGCCGACAGCACCCAGGCGTATCGCAAGCGATTCACGAACAAGAAAGCCTTGTAATCCCCTATCCGTTTACAGCGGCAGAGTTTTGTTGTATTGTACCACACTGCTCCCTTCTTTTCCATATATTTTCCCCATTTTCCCAGACGGGAGCGAATAAAAATTTGGCAGTTTTGTGCTTGCACTTTTATAAACATAGTAGTATAATAGGTTTATACAAAGTGTATAAAATTTTCATGATATGTAATTGACAGTATATAATAAGAGGTGGTATACTGTTTTATTGAAAAACACCGAAACGCGGTTTTCCGCTTGCATAAAAAGGAGATACAATATGAAGGTTTATGCCGACAATGCTGCGACGACAACGATCTCCCAGCACGCACTGGCAGAAATGATCCAATACTACGGTGAGGAATACGAAAACGCCTCCAGCCTGCACACCCAAGGTCAGGCTGCCGCCGACGCGCTGGAGGATGCGAGAGGGCGTATTGCTGCATGTCTGCACTGTGATGCCAGGGGTATTTATTTTACCTCCGGCGGAAGCGAAGCAGACAACCAGGCACTGATCGCGGCTGCGCACCTGGGGGCAAAAAAGGGTAAGCGCCATCTGATTTCCACGAAAATCGAACATCACGCTGTGCTGCACACCCTGGATCGTCTTGCAAAAGAGGGCTTTGAGGTGACTTTGCTGGACGTATCCCCGGATGGGATCGTCACGGCAGGACAAGTGGATGACGCCATCCGGGATGATACGGCGTTGATAAGCGTCATGTTTGCCAACAACGAGATCGGCACCATTCAGCCCATAAAAGAGATCGGCCGGATTTGCCGGGAGCGCAAGGTGATCTTTCACACAGACGCGGTTCAGGCTGCGGGACACGTAAACATCGATATCGACGATATGTGTATCGATATGCTGTCCGCCTCCGCACATAAATTCCACGGTCCCAAGGGAACAGGATTTTTATACTGCAAACGGGGCATTTACCTGGAGCCGCTGATCTGCGGCGGCGCCCAGGAGCGGGGCAAACGGGCCGGCACGGAAAACCTGCCTGCCATTATGGGCATGGCCGCGGCGCTGGAAGATGCCTGTGCCAATTTGGAGGCGTATACCAAGCGGGTGTCCGGGCTGCGGGACAAAATTATCCGCGCCCTCTCAAAAATTCCCCACGCCTTTTTAAATGGGGATCCTGTCAGGCGCCTGCCCAACAATGTCAATATGTGCTTTGAAGGGATCGAAGGAGAAAGTCTGCTAATGATGCTGGATATGTACGGCATCTCCGCATCCTCCGGATCCGCATGCACATCCGGATCCCTGGATCCCAGCCACGTGCTGCTGGCCATCGGCCTGCCCCACGAAATCGCACACGGATCCCTGCGGATTACCCTGTCAGAACACACTACAGAAGAAGAAGTGGACTACATCATTGAAAAAGTACCCGTAGTAGTAGAAAAGCTGCGGAACATGTCTCCCGTGTGGGAACGTATGATGCAGCCCCAGGAATGCTAAGGAGGTAAACAGATATGGCAATGGGTTATAGTGAAAAAGTAATGGACCATTTTCAGAACCCCCGTAACGTAGGTAAAATGGACGATGCCGACGGGGTGGGTGAAGTGGGCAACGCCAAATGCGGCGATATTATGAAAGTCTATTTAAAAATCCAGGACGATGTGATTAAAGATGTGAAGTTCAATACCTTTGGCTGCGCTTCTGCTATTGCGACCAGCTCTATGGCAACGGAACTGATCAAGGGCAAGCCCCTGAAGGAAGCGCTGGCCCTTACAAACCAGGCAGTGGTAGAGGCGTTGGACGGACTGCCGCCTGTTAAGATCCACTGCTCTGTGTTGGCGGAAGAAGCGATCAAGGCGGCCATCAAGGATTACTACGACAAAAACGGGATCGCCTATGATGCGGATCTGTTCAAGGAAAGCGGCTGCGAGCACTGCTGCCACAACGGATAAGCAGCGGGGACAGACATATGATCAGAAAAATTCAGGATCAGATTCTGCAGCTGAAAAAAGAGCGGGATGTGACGATCCTCGCCCACTGTTATCAATCCCCGGACATTACGGAGGTGGCAGACTTTGTAGGGGATTCCTATGCGCTGGCAGTGGCTGCCACTAAAGTGAAGAGCAGCACTGTAGTTATGTGCGGCGTTCGGTTTATGGCGGAAGGCGTCAAGCTGCTGTGTCCGGACAAACGGGTGCTTTTGTCTCACAAGGATGCGGGCTGCCCTATGGCAGAGCAGTTTTCCCCCGAGGAGATCACCGCATATAAAAAGGCCCACCCGGACTGCACTGTGGTAGCTTACATCAACACCACCGCTTCTCTGAAGGCTGTGTGCGACGTGTGCGTCACTTCTTCCTCTGCAGTTAAAATCGTGTCTGCACTTCCCGGAAAAGAAATTCTGTTTATTCCAGACTGCAACCTGGGGGCTTACGTTGCTGCCCGCGTGCCGGATAAGCATTTCACCTTTATGGACGGAGGATGTCCTCTCCACGGAGGCGTAAAAAAAGAAGAGGCGCTGGCCGCCATGGCAGACCATCCCGGCGCGCCGCTGCTGGTTCACCCGGAATGCTCTCCCGAGATTTGTGACCTGGCAGATTTTGTAGGTTCTACCACGGATATCATGAAATATGCCAAAGAATCTGATGCCGAAGCGTTTATTATCGGTACAGAAAACTCCATTGTGGCGCACCTGCGCCTCCAATGCCCGGATAAAGCCTTTTATCCTATGTCCAAGGGGTTGATCTGCCCGGATATGCGGCTGACAACTTTGTCAGATGTGCTGGACTGTATGACCGGGGGCGGTGAAGAAATCACGCTGGATCCGGATATCGCAAAAGACGCCCGCCGCTGTATCGATGAAATGATTCGGCTCGGGGGCTAATATTTTTCTGCCCGGCTGTGTGCAGCCGGGCAAAACTTATAAATCGGGAAAGGGACAACCATTTATATGAAAACAATTAACGATGTAATCCGCCCTGGGTTTTTCGGCGATTTCGGCCCTTCTGCTGACAGAAGGCGCGTGGAATTCGACATTAAAAATACGGCTGCCGTGTGCAGCGAAACCCCGATTGACCTGGTATTGGCCGGAGATTCTATCGTCCACTTTTGGGATGAGGACATCTATTTTCGGGGCAGAGGCGTGGTGCTGAACCGGGGAATCGAAGGAGACCAGGCCCACGTGCTGGTCCGCCGGTTTCCGGCAGACGTAATCCAGCTGCATCCCCGTGTTTGCGTGCTCCTGATCGGGATCAACAACACCTGGGCTATCCTGGACGGACCCAACTGCACTGATGGATTTTATGACGAGCAGCTCATCTGCGGCTGGGTGCTCCATTTGAAAATGTGCTACCAGCAGATGATCCATATGCTTCAGGCAGAAGGGACCAAGTGTGTGCTGTGCTCTCTGCTGCCTATGCACGATCCTGTGCCTACCTATCTGGCCCGCAGCCGTGCGGCAGCCCGGGCCAATCGAATGCTGCGGGAGCTGGCGTCAGAGGAAGGCTGTGCCTTTGCCGATTTCTACAGCGCCATGACCGGGGACGATGGGGAGACGCTGCGCCCGGGTCTTTCCTTTGACGGGATCCATCCCCACCACGCAGGATATACCATTATGAATCGTATTCTGGATCCCATTTTGGATACCCTGTTATGAACGTACTGATCGCTATGAGCGGCGGTGTAGATTCCTCTGCCGCCGCCCTGCTGCTGCAAAAGGAGGGATTTGTCTGCGCCGGCGCTATGATGCGGCTGTTTGCGCCGGAAGGGGTCCAGACGGGCGAGCAGGACGCCGCCAATGCCGCGGCCGCCCTTGGGATCCCCTTTTTTGTCTATGACATGCGGGAGGACTTTCAAAAATGGGTAATCCAAGATTTTATGGATGTATACAGGGCCGGCGGCACCCCTAATCCATGCATTACCTGCAACCGCACCATGAAATTCGGTGCCTTTCTGGATCGGGCACGGCAGGAAGGATACGATAAAATTGCCACCGGGCACTATGCTAAGGTGGTATATGAAAATGGGAAATATGCGCTGTATCAGGCAGAGGATCCGGCAAAGGATCAAAGCTATGTGCTCTGGTCTCTCACACAGGAGCAGCTGTCCGCGCTGCTGCTCCCTCTTGGAAGCCGCAGCAAGGAAGAGGTACGATCCGCCGCCAGAGCCGGCCAGCTTGGCACGGCAGATAAAAAAGAAAGCCAGGAC
>CANQWE010000013.1 GCA_947627475.1 uncultured Clostridia bacterium | reverse complement strand
GCAGCAAACGCACCGATCGGACAGCTGCTCCTGCTGGAAGGGAATGCACCGGGAGCATACGCCCGTTTCTTCTTTTATCTGGTCCTCACATGTTTCATCGCCGCACCACATAGCTTTGACAAAGCCATCCCCGTTTTCGGCGATGGAGGCTTTGATTTCCTCCATAGAGGTACATACATAGGTGTGGGCCGTACGGTTTGCAAGGGCTTTTTCGTACATGCCCGTCCGCACCTGTTCCAGGCGCTCTGCAACTACAGCTTCGATATTTTCCAAGGAATCAAAGTTTTTTTCCCGATTGTGACGCTGCACGGTAACACATTTGCCTTCCGCAATGTCTCGGGGACCAATTTCAATACGGAGCGGAACGCCCTTCATTTCATACTGGGCAAATTTCCATCCGGGAGAATTCTCGCTGTCGTCTACTTTTATCCGGAACTGCCCTTTGAGGCGGTCCCGCAGAGCGTATGCTGCTTCCAATACTCCATCCTTTTGCTGCTGCACCGGAATAATTACGACTTGGATAGGCGCTACAGCCGGGGGAAGTACCAGACCGTTGTTGTCCCCATGGGACATAATGAGTCCGCCGATCATCCGGGTAGAAACACCCCAGGACGTCTGGAAGGGATGTATCAGCTTGTTTTCTTTATCGGTATATTTGATGTCAAAGGCCCGCGCGAAACCATCTCCGAAATAATGGGAAGTGCCTGCCTGCAGCGCCTTACCGTCATGCATCAGCGCCTCAATGGCATAGGTGGCTTCTGCGCCGGCAAATTTGTCGCTTTCTGTTTTTCTTCCTTTGATCACCGGAATGGCCAGATCCTGTTCATGGAAATCCGCATAGCAGTTCAGCATACGAATCGTCTCTTCTTCTGCCTCTTTTGCTGTGGCATGAATCGTGTGACCCTCCTGCCAGAGAAATTCTCTGGAACGCAGGAAGGGACGGGTGGTTTTTTCCCAACGCACAACGGAGCACCACTGGTTGTACAGCTTTGGCAGATCCCGATAGGATTTTACCACGTTTGCGTAATGCTCACAAAACAGCGTTTCCGAGGTAGGGCGTACGCAGATCCGTTCCGTAAGCGGCTCGCTTCCTCCGTGGGTGACCCATGCTACTTCCGGTGCAAATCCTTCCACGTGATCCTTTTCTTTGTTCAGGAGGGACTCTGGAATGAACATAGGCATATAAACATTTTCATGTCCCGTTTCTTTGAAACGGGCGTCCAGATTTTTCTGAATCAACTCCCAAATTGCGTATCCGTAAGGGCGGATTACCAAGCACCCTTTTACGCTGGAATACTCAATCAGTTCTGCCTTTTTGCAGATGTCTGTATACCATTTTGCAAAATTTTCATCCATGGAGGTGATCTGCTCCACCATTTTTTTATCGTTTGCCATCGGTTACCTCTTTATCAATGTAAATATAGTTATTATTGTATATCAGAATCGTACGTTTGTCAAACGGCTCATTCCTTTTTCAGCCTTGCAAAGGAGGCCATCAGTTTTTTGACCCCTATTTTATCAAATTCCACCTCATATAGAACATCAGCGCCCATAGATTTTACGGATAGAACCGTTCCGCAGCCAAAGGTGGTGTGCCGTACTCTTGCGCCTTTATCAAAGCGTTCCAACGGCACCGAAGTACGTGGAGCGGCGCCTATTTTGGGTCGAGGGACTCCTATACCGGATAAATTTCCAGTATAAGCAGCCCGTTCCTCTCCGGTTCCGTACCCGCTTCCGGGCGCGTTTTTGTTGTAAACAGGGGTGCCGCCGGATCGCTGGTAGATGCCTTTTGTGTAGGAACGCTCGCCTATGGACTGATAATCGGTAAAGGTGTCGTCCGCCTCCTCAAGCAGCCATGGGGGAATTTCGCCCGCAAACCGGGATTTTTTATTATATTGGGTACTGCCGTTAAGCATGCGCTGATGTACGTGGGTGATATAAAGCCGCTGTCTTGCCCGGGTAATCGCCACATACGCCAGACGCCGTTCCTCCTCGATTTCCGTGGGATTCATGATCGCCTGAAACCCCGGGAAGATCCCTTCTTCCCATCCTGGGAGAAATACATTTTGAAATTCCAGACCTTTTGCGCTGTGAATGGTCATCAGCACTACGGCGTCAGCCGTTTCATCATACCGATCGATATCGGAAACCAGCGCTACGTCTTCCAGAAATTCAGACAGGGAAGGGGCCGCAGTGGTGCTTTCATACTGGGCGGCAGTGGAGACCAGCTCTCCGATGTTGTCCAGTCGTTCTTTCTCCGCCTCGCCGGCAGCGATCCACATAGCCTGGTACCCGGACTTCACAGAGATTTTTTCAATGAGGGCAGAGATTTTTGATTCTGCTGCATCCCGCCGCAGCTCCTCTATCAACTCGGCCAGTGCCATCATGGCCTTTGCCGCCCCAGTGGGAATGGCAGCGTATGTATTGGCCCTGGCTAAAACATCCAGAAGCGGAACCTGCAGCTCGTCCGCGATTGCCATAGCCGCCCCAATACTTTTTTCTCCGATTCCCCGCCGGGGCGTATTGATGATTCTCCGCAGGCGTACGCTGTCCGCCGGGTTATTGACAACAGACACATAAGCCAAAATGTCTTTGATTTCCAATCGATCAAAAAAGCGCAGCGCCCCCAGCATGCGATAGGGAATACCGCTTTTGGCCAGCGCCTGCTCTATGGCGCGGGACATGGCATTGGTCCGGTACAGAACGGCGAAGGAAGAAAACGCGTTGCCTTCCTCGTGCAGTTCTGCAATGGTATCGGATATATAGCGTGCCTCATCCAACTGGGTGGGAAGCTTTTTTAAACAAATTTTGTCTCCTTCATCGCCTTGGGTCCACAGCTTTTTCCCCTTGCGCTCCTTATTATGTACGATCACTGCATTGGCAGCATCCAAAATACGCTTGGTGGAACGATAGTTCTGTTCCAGACGAATGACCTTCGCATCCGGGTAAGTGCTGTCAAAGGTAAGGATATTTTCAATGGTAGCGCCGCGAAATTTATAGATGGACTGGTCATCGTCCCCCACTACCATGAGATTTTTATATCCCCCTGCAAGAAGGGACACCAGCGCAAATTGGGCCTGATTTGTGTCCTGATATTCGTCAATGGAAATATAGCGGAAACGACTCTGCAGATTTTGCCGCACATTTTCAAAGTTTTGCAGCAGGACAACCGTCTGCATGATAATGTCGTCAAAGTCCAAAAGATTGGAAGCCTGGAGCCGGGACTGATACAATTCGTATACCTGGCCAATTTTGCGTAGCCGGCTGTCATTGCCTACCTCCATCTGGTACTCTGCCGGGGTCATGAGGTGGTTTTTTGCCCGGCTGATTTCTGTAAGAATGCTTTTGGCAGGAAGGAATTTGGCGTCGATATTCAGCTGCTTCATACATTCCGCAATTAGTTTTTTTTGATCATCCGAATCTGCAATGCCAAAGCCGGATCCATATCCAACCAGTTCTCCGTGCCGGCGCAGAATCCGCATACAAACAGAGTGAAACGTGCCGGTCCAGATATCCTGCACCTGAGAAGAATCTTCTCCGAAAATAGAGGTCAGTCTGGCTTTAATTTCTCCCGCCGCTTTATTGGTAAAGGTGACAGCCAGCACAGACCATGCTGGCGGCGGATTTACCGCGAACCGCTCCAGATACTCCCCCAGCTGTTCTCCTTCCAGCTGCAAGGCCTGTGTCATAGACTGCAGATCTTCGGCAGTACAGTCCTCCGGGACAAAATCGGTCATATACGCATCCCCGTAACGGATGATATACGCAAGACGACTGACAAGGACCGTCGTTTTCCCACTGCCTGCCCCTGCCAAAATCATCAATGGGTGGTGGATGGTATAAATACATTCCCGCTGCTGACTGTTCAGGTGACTATAATATTTATCAAATAGCTTGCGTTTCTGCACAGTATACTGCAGGCGCAGAGTTTCGTTTTCCATAACATCTCCGTTCTTTAGGAAAAATATCAAACTAAATTATACCACATCCCGCTTTTCTTGTCCATAAAAGGACGACAAATTTCCTTCAAATCTTTCTTTGTCCTACATCTGCCCCGGTAATTTTTAAAAATCTATTTACAGGGACAGAGCAAATGTGGTATGATACTATTGCAATATTATAGGAAGAGGACGTGAATCCAATGGAAAGATATTATCAGCCTGAGATTGAGTGCGCGTCGGTGGAACAAATCAAGGCGTTGCAGAATGAAAAGCTCGTCTCTCAGGTGCGGCATGTCTGGGACAATGTGGCATACTACAGAAATCTGATGCAGGAAAAGGGTGTGACCCCTGACGATATCCGCAGCACAGATGACTTATATAAGCTGCCTTTTTTAACAAAGGCCGATCTGCGGGATGCATATCCTTACGGCCTTTTGGCAAAACCCCTCTCCGACTGCGTGCGGATCCAATCCACCAGCGGTACTACCGGCAAACGCGTCGTGGCGTTTTACACTCAAAAAGATGTAGATTTGTGGGAGGAATGCTGCGCAAGGGCCATTGTAGCGGCGGGCGGCACCAAAGATGATGTTTGTCAGGTTTGCTACGGATACGGCCTGTTTACCGGGGGACCCGGACTGCACGGCGGATCCCACAAGGTGGGGTGTCTGACCCTGCCCATGTCCAGCGGGAATACAGAAAGGCAGATTCAATTTATGCTGGATCTGCAGTCTACGATTTTATGCTGTACCCCTTCTTATGCGGTATACATAGGTGAGACGCTTCGGGATATGGGATATTCCAAAGAGGATATTCATTTGAAGGCGGGAATTTTTGGGGCGGAACCCTGGACCCAGGAGATGCGCCGGGATATCGAGAATACGCTGGGAATCAAGGCATATGATATATATGGACTTACAGAGACCTCTGGCCCCGGTGTAGCCTTTGAATGCAGCGAACAAACCGGTATGCATATTAACGAGGATCACTTTTTGGCGGAGATTATCGATCCGGATACGGGAGAGGTGCTGCCGGAGGGAAGCAAGGGTGAACTGGTATTCACCAGCCTGGATAAAGAGGCGTTCCCGCTTCTGCGATATCGGACAAGGGATATTTGTGTGCTCAGCCGGAAAAAATGTTCCTGCGGCAGAACCCATATTAAAATGAGCAAGCCTATGGGGCGCAGCGACGATATGATGATCATACGCGGGGTGAATGTATTCCCGTCTCAGATTGAAACGGTATTGCTAAGGCAGGGATATACTTCCAATTACCAGATTGTTGTGGATCGGGTAGGCAGTACGGACACCTTTGACGTGTATGTAGAAGTTACAGAAGCACAGTTTGCCGATACGGTCCGGGAACTGACTCTGCAGGAAGAACAGCTTGCCGGCGCAATGAAGCTGATGCTTGGCATCAATCCCAAAGTACATCTGGTACAACCTAAATCCATTGCACGCAGTGAGGGAAAGGCTGTACGGGTCATCGACAAAAGAAAGCTGCATGACTGATTTGCAGCATAGAAAGGATGAAATCCATGAGCGTCAAACAAGTTTCTGTTTTTTTGGAGAATAAGTCGGGTCAGCTTGCCCACGTATGTGCTGTTCTTGCCGAGAATGGGATGAATCTGCGGGCGTTGTCTATTGCTGATACAAAAGAGTATGGTATTCTCCGGGTCATTGTACCGGATGCGGAGGGAGCCTTGGAGGTTTTGCGCAGTGCAGGGTATACCTGCAAGATTACGCCTGTTTTGGCAGTGGAAATTGACGACCGTCCAGGCGGCATGGCGCACGCATTGCAGGTGCTGTCCGTCGCTGGAATCAGTGTAGATTATGCTTATGCGTTTATTTCCCATAAGGCAGGATGTGCCCATATGATCCTTCGAGTTTCAGATATGGAAGAAACGGTAAAAGCGCTGGAAGGAGCAAATATTCGTACATTGGAAATGGATGCGCTGTCCGAATAAATATTATAATGCATATTACGATAAAAACGCCCACCGATTTTCGGTGGACGTTTTTTCATTTTACTTTACAAATTTGTGGTTTTATTTCAATTTACTGCTGTTTATGGTTGTTACATCTTCCAATACTTCAGCCTGATCTGCCACCCATTCCTGTACATACCGGTATCGGGTGGTTTCTTGGAAATCCGTCAGCTGATTATAATAGGCAAGAAAGTCTTCCACGTCAGCGGCGTCCGTCAGCTCATACTGCTCGCCATAGGAGAGCAGCGCGCTTTCGTAATAGGCATCGTCAAAGTTCAGGTCTTCGCAGCGAGCTATATAATACAGAATCATATCTCCATAGCATTCCTGTTCGGCCGTCTCTTCTAAAAAGTCGTAAAACGCATCTATATCCGCATATCCCAGCGTATCTTTTACATATTCCTCCAGAGAGACACTGGCGTCTTCTGCCATACTCCTATAGCTGTCCAGCATGGTTTCATATTTTTCATCGTATTCCTTTTCCGGAACCTCTATTAACTTACTGTTGTCCAGTAGATACTGCCATGTTAGTGTTATTTTATAAGACTGCAAATACTGATCATATCGCTTTTGCAAATTGGAACGAATCTCGATTTCTCTGGCTTCCCGGGTGGTGCCCAGCCGTTCTTCGTAAAATTCTTCCGTATCCTCCAGGCGGTCGATTTCATCGACGCGGTCGATATGCACTTCAATCGTGGCCTCTTTCCCGGATTTTAGTATATCCCGGTAATAGGGGTCGGGAAACGTAAAGGTGATTTCCTTATCTTCTCCTTTTTTCATACCGGTGATTGCTTCTTCCAACTGGGGAATATCAAACTCATTGGTCCCTAATATAAAGGAATGGCCTTCCCCTTGGCTATTGGTTTCAAAGGTCAAATATTCGTAAACCTCGTCGTTTACATAGCAGGTTGTCGAGATAACAACCCGGTCACCTTCCATACAGCCGCGCTCCACATCCTTTGTAAAGGGAGAATAGACAGCCAACTCCAAAATACGCTGATTTTCAATATCCTTCTCGGAAGGAGTATAGGAAATGTTTGGAACTTTAATGCCCTTATAATCACAAACATTGACATAATCCGGCAAATAGTAATCATAAGGCTCTCCTGTACGATCGTAGCTGTTGTATGCCTGATCCGTACATCCGGTGGCGCCTAGGACCAGCATCAGGCCTGCTAAAGCACATGCAGTATATTGGACCACTTTTTTCATAAAATTTCACCTTTCTTTGTATTTTCTTGTGACGGGTCGGCCCGGTAATCTTTGGGACGCAGCCGCCCGGTTGTTTTTTCTAAAATTTTCAGATAAACCGGGGCGATCAGAAAGGATATGCCCAGATGCCAGAAAATATAGTATCCATAGTCATAAAGGATATCCAACACCTCTTTGCCTGTAATATTTTGATACGCCATAAAAAAGGGAATCACCTTATTTACAGATAGAATCATAATATGCAAAGCGCAGGTGATACCCAGAGAAAGCAGGACAGCCCGCAGGGGAGCAAATTTTTTCAGCCGCTGGGTATGGACAGCGTGAAACCGCTTCACAGCATACCAATAACCGATCCAGAAGGTAAGCCCCCAAACAACGCCGGAAAAAAGGATTTCTGTAAGGGCAGATAAGGCCCAGGCTTTTATACTGGCACTGCCGACAACATTTTGTGTGACATTGTACAGAAAAAGTGCCGCTTCACCGGCCAAAAGACACAGCATAGAATAGAGTAAGCTTTTTCCGCCTGTTTTTCTGCCGAAGAAGGATACAGCGTATATGATGCTGCAAACAGCGGCGACAAATGCGGCTCTGGAGAACAGCTGTGCGCCAAAGTTGCTGATATATGGCAGGGCACGCAGGAAAAAGGAAGAAGCCCCCGCGATCATTATATCGGAAACAGCAGCTCTGTAAAAAATAAACAGAATTTTACCGATCAAAGTAAAAAGAAACGTGGAGCATATGGAACACAGATAAAATTTTTTTGTTTTTCTTAGGCTTGCCATACTGTCTCCCTATTTGAAACTTTGTACTATTTTATCATATTAAATGCCAGAAAACAAGTAGCTGCAGGGAATATTTACAAAGGACGGGAATATATATATTGCAAAAGGTAAGAGGAGGTACAGGCATGGCGAAAAAAGAAATCTGTACAGACAAGGCGCTTCTCGATTTTGCAATGCCGGCAGATTATGAGACGGTAAGCGAATTTTTGGATATATTTGCCGGACGGTATGATTTTATATCTATCCAATCCATTGGGGAGACGATCCTTGGCAGACGGATACAAATGGTGAGTCTTGGAGATGAGGCGGCGCCGAAAAGCGTTTTATATGTAGGGACCCACCACGGAATGGAATGGATCACAACGCTGTTTCTGCTTCGGTTTATTAACGAATATTGCGAATACTATAAAAGCGGGAAGCAGGCTTTTGGCATCAATCTGGGAACCCTGTATGCTACCCGATGCATCCGTATAATTCCCATGCTCAACCCGGATGGTGCTCAGCTGCAGATCCATGGCGTGGAAGACTCCAATCCACTGCGGGAGCGTCTGGAGCGGATGAGCGGGGGAAATTATGCAAAATGGCAGGCCAACGCCCGGGGCGTAGATCTAAATCACAATTATAACGCTGGGTTTGCAGAATACAAGAAACTGGAAGCAGAGGCAGAAATTTTTGCCGGCCCTACCCGATTTTCTGGAGAAAATCCCGAATCGGAGCCGGAGACGGGGGCACTTTGCAATTACATCCGCTTTAACGGAGATCTGCGCATGATTCTTACGCTGCATACCCAAGGGGAAGAAATTTATTATACTTCCGGTGGATACGCTCCGCCAGGTGCAAAGCAGATCGCCGCTCAGCTTGGACGTCTTTCCGGGTATACAGTATCGGAGCCAGAGGGATTGGCTTCTTACGGAGGACTGACAGATTGGTTTATACAGGAGTTTAACCGGCCTTCCTTCACCATAGAATGCGGCAAGGGAGAAAATCCGCTGCCGGAAAGCAAATATTTCAATATTTATGCAGGGCTGCGGGAAATGCTGTTCTGCGCACCACTATTAATATAAAAGCAGGGCACAGCTTTTAGGTAAAGCACGGTAACGAGTTTTTTATGTATGACGGCGGTATAGCCTTTCGGCTTTACCGCCGCTTTGCACTTTAGGCTGTTTTCTTTTAGCGGTTCTGCATACTGCATCTGCCGTCAAGGGCAATATCAATCCTCGTCGGTAATGTTACCCCCTTGGTCAGTGGTTGTTCATCTTGATATTTCGGCTTTGAAATAAGAGACGGAACGCTGTTACTTCCTGTGCCGTCTGCCGTCGACGTTCCAAGACGTTTGCATATGATGCGGTAGTAATTTCATGTAGCTACCGCAGCTTTATCCCGGACGCTTACCGATTCTTATGTTTATGTTATACAACGGAAATATAAGTTATCAATAGATTTTCTTGTAAAATTGAATTTCAATGCGCTTCAGATCGAGGACTGTCTGATTGTGCTTTCAGTGATCTGGTTTATATTATTAAATAGAAATTCTTGCGTTTGCTGCGAGAAAAGCAACTGTTTTTTGGCTTCACCGGTTTTTATCCACGACTGTTTCTTCGATCAGCTGCGAAACATTTTTGTAGTCGTTCTTGATGCAAAGCCGAATTCTTTTCATCCAACTTTCCGCTTATGGGATCAATGCCTCCGGCAAGCATATCCATATACGATTTGCCCTTTGGATTATTTGCCGTTTATCCATAATACAACCTGTTTTTCCAAAAATATCGTTTGTTTTTTCTTCCTTAGTTACATCGTGAGGCATTCCGCTTTTAGTAGGATGGAGTACTACAGCAAAGATACTTAATAAATTATATTATTAAAAAATGTTTACACTCTATCAAAATCGTTTTAAGTCGATTTTGATAAATAAACACAAGAAGCGGCAAGGAATTTCCTTGTCGCCTCTTAAAAATTATGTGTAAATCATATGAGTGTTTATAATCTCTTTTGTACGGCTTCTGACCCCGTTGATTTTTCCGACTCAGTCCATTTAATCAGCAGCCTTAAGCTTTCGATAATACCTTCAGCTTTCGTCAACTGCTTCGTTACATTACCTCACCGTTTGGCCGCTTCTTGATTTTCCACAGATCGTTTCACTGTTATTTATATATATCAGCTTGCCGTAACATTTTTAGAAGCGGACCCGGCCGCGACCGTGTATGTTTCACCGCTGACTAGATCGGGAGCACTGACGATCACAAAATTAAAATCCAGTTCCGGTATCCAGGAGAGAATGGCGTTCCCTGTTGCATCCTGTACTGTGACAGGCGTTTCCGCACGCTGACTACCGATATTTACAGAAAGGAAGCCTTGTTGTGAATCTGTAAAGCTTTGTGCCATTCTGGACGAGCCGGTTCCCATAAAGATTCCCCCTGTAATCACGCCGGTAGTATCATAGTCGAGAATTGCAGTGTCGCCCGCTGTAGGACCGCAAATCGTAATTTGCCCGCCGGATATAGTCAGGGAACCGTTGGCATCTATTCCATCGCCGGATGCATGGATATACAGATTGCCGCCGGAAATCTCAATACTGCCATTACCGCTGCCGGGCCCCATGCCGCCAAACATGCCTCCATCTCTGCCGCCGGTCCCGCTGGAATCAGCGCCGCCTGCCGCATTGATGCCATCATCTGCAGCTGTCAGTCGGATAGCCCCACCGTTCACCATTACATGCAGCGCTTCCAGCCCCTCGTAGCTCTCGCTGATGTCGATTGTTCCATCTGCAATGCTCAGCGTATCGTCGGCGTGAAATCCGTCATCGCCGGATGCAATAGTAAAAGTTCCGCCCAACACCGTAATTGAAGCATTTGAGTGAATGGAATCGTCTGCCGAATCGATGGTGATCGTTCCACCATAAATCAACAAGTCTCCCGTTGCTTTCAGACCTTTCATGCTGGTGCTGTCATCACTGGTACTGTTTTCATTGAAAACGGGAGATTGCATAGATTGTCCGGGCCTTCCACCCATAAAGCCGCCCCAGAGGTCGGAACTTTCTTTTACGCCGTTTTCGCTGCCGCCGCCTGCAATAATATGGTAAGTACCATTTTCAATCTGCAGATATGTTCCGGCGCTGATACCGTCACCCTCTGCCTCCAGCTGCAGTGTTCCGCTGACAATGTATACGAAACCAAGGGAGGCATCCTCGCTATTTTCTGCATGTATGCCGTCTTTTCCAGCGTCGATCGTGATGGCAGCGCTTGTAATACGCACGCTGTCATTGGCGTCAAGTCCATGGAAAGCAGCATGGATAGTATATATGCCGCTTGTGAGTACAAGGTCGTCTTTACACACGATCCCGTGACCTGCAGGCGCATCTACCGTAAGGCTGCCTGTGCCGTTTAAAGTCAGATCCTGCCTCGAAAACAGGGCGCCGTCAATATTGTTATCGTCGATGGGCGTAAAGACATCCCCGCCTGACAGTGTATTCTCTGTTCCGTCTGCAAGCGTTACAAATACTTTATCCGCTTCCAGGATATACAGCGCTGCAGAGGTTTCACTGTGGATACTGGCTTCTTTTAACACCAGCTGCAGCTTGGCAGTATCGGGGGCGTTGACGATAATCATGCCATCATCCAATGTCCCGGAGATGATATAGGTCGCCTCTTCGGTGATCGTTATAATATTATCTGCGATCTGCACGCTGTCGGAGCTGGCCGTGGCTGAGCTGCCGTTCAGGTTAATGCCGACGCTGTTGCTCTCATCGTAGCTGGTATCATAATCCCGATTGGTGAACATCCCGGAGTCCGCTGCAGTAGGGACGGCTTCTGCAGAGTCCGCGGAAGTATTGCCACTCTCACTGCTGTCGCTGTTTCCACTGTTGCCAGCCTCTGTATCGGTGCCGGTTTTTGCACAGCCGGCAAATATACAAAGTACCACACACAGCACCGATAGTAAAAAAGAAAATTTTTTCAAAAAAATCCCCCTCCCTTTCGTCACAACTCTGCTGCCGTTGTCTCCTGATTGGATACGGCAATTTCAAGATTTCCGTTTCGGCAGCGGAGCTGGTCGATCATTTCCTTTTCCTTTGCGATATCCAGCAGAGAGATTTGGTATGTCAGACGAAACATACTGCCCATGTTGGTAGTTTTTACATATATAAGATCATGTGCAGATGTATACCTTTGAAAAATATCGTCGAATACGCCGGAATAATTCAAATCCTCCGGAATGGTAACCGTAAGGGTTTTATAGGTTGCCGCGTTTTTTCGGACACCCAAATCCAGACGATTATAAACCAGGAAAACAGCGCACATAATGACGGTGAACAGTGCGGCAAAGGCAAGATAACCCATGCCGGCAATCAACCCCGTGCTCATTGCAAGAAACAGGGTGCAGATTTCTTTGGCGGTCCCGGGAACAGAGCGAAACCGTACAAGACTGAATGCGCCTGCAACGGCCACACCGGTTCCCACATTCCCGTTGACCATCATAATAACGATGCAGACAACTGCCGGGAGAAGCGCCAGCGTAATCACGAAGCTTTTCGTATAGCGTGTACGATACATATAACAAAGGGCCATAATCAGACCCAGCAGCAGCGAAAAGCCCAGACAGAGCAAAAAATCGGTTAAGGAGATGGTCGCGGTGATATCCGTATCAAACAGCCCTTTCAATATTGTGTCAAGCAAAGCTGGCCCCCTCCTTTCGTCCTGGGAAAATGATCGTTTGGTAGGCTGCTCCATATTTTGAATAAGAAGTTTTATAAATCTGCTGCTCAGAAAGCAGATGGATCAGCCATATGGGAATCCCTCCTGCGCATTTGATTTCCATCAGTACTTTATTAGGTTCTAGAAGGGATACGCCGTAAATCTCTGACCCAAGAGAGCAATCGCTTTGCCGGCAGAGAATCGTATCGTCAAAAGTGATACGAAAATCACTGCCGTCTTTGGAGCAGTAAGCCTCCCGGTCGTAAGCGAGAAATACTGAGGGACGCAGCGTTTCGTAATATTCCATAAAATATGTGATTTCCTTTGCAATTTGCGTGTTCCTTGGACAGCTGCCATTGCCGTACAGCCATTGGACTGCTTCCCGCTCCAAAAGAGCAAGACGGCGTTTGTACACGATATGCTTATACTTTTTCTTCAGCTCCACAAATACAGTGCTTTCTGCATTTGCCTTGCTGTAGCTGCGGACGCGCAGCTTTTCCTTATATGTCGGCTTTTCGATGGAACGGCGGATCAAACGATAGCTGTCTGTGTCATAATAGATATTTCGGATGGTTGTACGTCCGTACCGGTCCGACTCCATATAAGGCTGCATTGCCGCGAGTATCCTATCTTTTTGTACGGGGGTAAGCATGTATTTCAGTTCATACCGCTTGAATACAGTTTGCATTGCCATAATGTTCGCCTCCTTCTGTGGCCTTAGTATAGATGCCAAACCTTAAACGAAGTGAAAATCACGTGAAATTTTTTCAAATTTTTTTAACTTGTTTTTTAACTTGAATGAAGGTTTGGAGTGTACACTATATAAACAAAGGTTTCTATGGCAAGAAAAATTGCATAATATTCTTTGCAGTTGTATAATAAAGACAGCAAGACTTGCTGCACGAAAAAAGGCTTGCCAATTACTTTCCTGCAAATTTTTACAAAAGAAAAGGGAAGGAGAAAGAGTAAATGAGAATTTTGCTTGCAGAGGATGAACGTCCCTTGGCAAAGGCCCTTGTAAAGATCTTTGAAAAAAATCATTACTCTGTTGATGCCGTATATGACGGAGAAGATGCTTTTCTGTATTTGGAATCGGGGAATTACGATGTTGCGGTTCTGGACATTATGATGCCGAAAATGGATGGCATTGCCGTTCTAAAGAAATTACGCGGTACAGGCAGTTCCATTCCTGTGCTTTTGCTGACTGCCAAAGCAGAGATCGATGATAGAGTACAGGGACTGGACAGCGGCGCAAACTATTATCTGACGAAACCTTTTGATACAAAGGAACTGCTGGCTGCGCTGCGGGCTATTACCCGCAGTCAGTCAACCTCTGATGCAAAGCTGACTGTAGGAAATATTACGCTGGACACAGCCGCATATACCCTTGCTTCACCGTCCGGCAGCTTTCGGCTGGCCAATAAAGAATTTCAGATGATGGAAATGCTCATGGCAAATCCACATCATATTATTCCGGCAGAACGGTTTATGGAGAAAATCTGGGGTCTTGACAGCGAAGCGGAAATCCATGTGGTTTGGGTATATATTTCCTATCTGCGAAAGAAGCTGGCTGCACTTCGGGCCAACATTCAAATCAAAGTTTCCAGAAATGCCGGCTATTCCCTGGAGGAAGACCGATGATAAAGAAACTGCGGCGCAAATGGATTGTTTTGTCTGTTCTGTCCCTTTTTACACTTTTGACGGTCATTGTAGTGGGGATGAATGGGATCAACTACTACTCTGTTTTAAGTGAGGCGGACCAAACACTGAATTTGCTGGTGCGAAACGAAGGAGCCTTTCCCGGTTTTGACGGCAGCAAAGAAAATCAGCCGCCGTCGGATATGCCGCCGGAGCTTCCATATGAAACCAGATATTTTTCTGTTTTGCTGGATTCCTCCGATAATGTAATCCGAACAGAGACAAGCCGGATTACTGCAGTTGATGCTGGCACAGCGCGTGAATATGCAAAAGAGGTCATACAAAAGAATGGAGACAGAGGATTTATCGGGGAATACCGGTTTGCGCGTTCTGATGAAGGGGAGAAAGTCCGGATTACCTTTTTAGACTGCGGACGAAAATTGGATTCTTTTCAGACTTTTTTGTTTGCCAGTATGGGAGTGGCTTTTACAGGATTTTTCATTGTCTCGGTCCTTTTTTCTATTTTGTCCGGACGTATAATTCATCCCATCGCTGAGAGCTATGAAAAGCAAAAACGGTTTATTACTGATGCAGGACATGAGCTTAAAACCCCTCTTACAATCATCCGGGCAAACGCAGATATTTTGGAAATGGAGTTTGGGGAGAACGAAAGCCTTCAGGATATCCAGCAGCAGACAAAACGGATGGCGGAACTGACAAGTGACCTGGTCTTTTTATCCCGTATGGAAGAGACGGAGCAGGGCATGCCAATGACAGCGTTTCCGGCTTCAGAAATCATAGCGGATGCAGCGCTACCCTTTCATGCGCTGGCACAGCAACAGGGAAAAAAGTTTATATGCAGCATTCAGCCCATGCTGTCCCTGTACGGTAATGATAAGGCCATTCAAAAGCTTGTTTGTATATTGATGGACAATGCATGGAAATACGCTTCGAAAGACGGCGTCATTTCGATGTGCTTTGAAAAGCAGGCCAAGATTTTGTGCCTGACTGTCCGAAATACAACAGAAGTAAAATTCTCCCGTGGGGATCTGGAGCATATATTTGACCGGTTTTATCGTGCCGACTTATCACGCAATTCACAAACTGGCGGGCATGGGATCGGCTTGTCCATAGCAAAAGCAATTGTGGTAGCACACGGCGGCAAAATCCAGGCGTCAGTTCAGGAGGATCACATTTTTCAAATTACTGTTTTCCTTCCGATAAACGGAGCAAGATAAAAAGCGCCTGTCTGTGAACAGCCCCAAATTGTGCGGACAGCACAAAAAAGCACCTATATGGAAGTTAAGTAAAAATTTAAGCAATGAACTGGCATCGTTTTTCAAATGGTGTCAGTTTTGTTTTTAGTTGAATGCGTTGATGATTGTAGAAATGGATGTATTCACCTATGAGGAGGCGCGCCTCCTCATAGGTCTGAAGTTTCACACGGTAGACACACTCAGTTTTGAGGATAGAGAAGAAATTTTCAGCTAAAGCATTGTCATAAGGATTACCACGTCTTGACATTGACGGCGTAATGCCGTAAGATTGAGTTAGCTTGAAATATGCTGAGGATGTGTATTGAAAGCCTTGGTCACTGTGGAGCTGCAACTCTGCAGTGACTTTCTCTTTTTTCTTGGCTTCTTTAATGGTACTTAATACAAGGTTTATGTTTTGTTCGGTTCCGGTTTTGTAGGCAACGATACTGTTGTCGAATAAATCCCTGATAACCGAAAGATACAAAACACCTTGCTTTGTGTGTATATACGAAATGTCCGTAACCCATTTTTGATTTGGTCTTTCGGCCGAGAAATCTCTGTTAAGCAAATTTGGATACCTGTGTAGACAATTTCCGTAGTTACGATATTTCTTTCTTCTGTTCACCGATAACAATCCGTATTTCTGCATAACTCGAAGTACTGTCTTAGGGTTACGATAGATACCATTTCTTTCAAGCCATATATGCACCCTGCGATAACCATAAGTTCTGCCACATTGTTCCTGGCATCCTCGTATTTTTTCTGCCAATGGCAAATCCCATGCTGGCATATCCATTCGAAATATATATCCGTAGTAACCACTTCTGGATACTCCAAAGAATCTACACATTTCGCTCACGGAATACTTGTCTTTGTACCGGTAGATTACCATGTATTTTACATTTGTTCTCACTTCCTTTCTGTGAGCGAGAGAAAATCCCTTAATAGTTCATTTTCCATCTTTAATCGTTTGTTTTCATACTTATATTCTTGCAATGTCTTTGCCGGTTTTCTCCCTCGTTGTTTTGGCAGTATATTCTTTTCCGGTCTTGCGCCTATCCAACATTGAATTGCATATCTACTTATGCCATATTTCCTACTTAATTCACACTGCGATACTCCTTCTTTGTATTCTGCAAGTATCTTTTTTCTTGTTCCTTGTGGATACATCTTCATTCCTTTTTTTCCTGACATTACAAAACCTCCTATGGTAGTTCTTTCATTCTACCATAGGAGGTGCTTTTTTACTATTGTCCGTTTTTTCTGGACTTGTTCACTGTCAAGGCGCTTTTTATCTAAATATAGTAAGTCGGCGGTATGGGGATTGACCATACCGCCGCATTTTTGCATCAATCACTGAAACCGCTGCACAATGCGGTCAGTAAGAACTGAAGAAAATTGATCCAGACCGGAAAAATCCATAGTAGCTTTATAAATATCTTCCAACCGGAAGTGATGTTTTTTTGCTTCGGCCAGACTATCCAAAGCACCTTCCAGCAGGGAAGAAAAACATTTTTCTCCGAATCGCCGTTTTTGCCGGTTGGCAGACAAAACATCTTTATCCACAAATCGCTGCATGTTAATAATTTTCGTATAAGTCAGCTGACGATCTACATTTTCCTCATAAGGAACAAATGCCATATCCAGTTCCGGCAGATAAAGCTCTGCAGTTCCTCCCAGAGGAGAGCGGGAGCGCACGATAGTCTGCCCTTTCATAAGCAGGGATTTTTCCAGCAAGTCAAAGAAAGCACTGGCGGTAGCGGCGCATTCTTTGACAGCTATGACCGTTTGCGCGCTATTAAAGGTGGTAACCCGGACGGCGCCGTTCATGGAAACGGCCAAGGTACGCCGATTTATGATCTTTCCGACCTGTCCGGTATCCTTGATCGAGGACACTAAGCGTCCCACACATTTTTCCAGCTTTTCTTTGAGAATTAGATTTCCGCAGAATTGTTTCGAGGCGGAAACGACTGAAGCGGCTCCGGAAAGGTATCGGTATGCTCTGGAAAAGCATTCTCCCTTTTGCTGCGCTGCATTTACAATCTCCTCCCGTGCATTTTCCAGCGCGGTGGTATCCCAGTAGTCGCCGCTGTTCACAATTTCCCCACAGCTGCCGGCGTAAACCGGATCTACCGTATGCGGGGCAGTACCGTCGATTACGGCGATATGTATATCGTCTCGACGGAGCAAAACGCCGTCCAAGCTTTCGGGATCGGAACTGCATAAAATAAAGGTGCATGCTGCGCCATACTTTGCTGCCTGTTCGGCGCATCGGCCAATCATAGTGCTTTTGCCGGTTCCGCTTCCGCCTTTGATTATGTATACTTTTGTAAAGGTTTCTTCACTGAAAAATTCGCTGTAGTCAGACACAAAACCTTCCGGGGTATTGGCGCCGGCAAAATAAGCGTTTTTCGGTGGAATATTTTGAAAGTACGCAATATGTGAAACCATAATTCTATTCTACCCTTTCTTTTTTAGCAGTATATGCGTCAAAGAAAAAAGGTGATAAAATTATAGCAAAACAGAATTACTGAAGCAGTTCCAAAATTTTTTTCTCGCCGTAAACCATTTCCCAGTCTGCTGTAAATGCATCTACTGCATATAGGGTGAGGGGATGGTAAATCAGCTGGTCAAATAGCTCCGGATTGATGGTGACGGCAGGACATCCAACCATGGAAACCTTGTGTACCTGCTCTACATTTTTAAAACTGGCAGCAAGCACCTTTGTGGAAATATTGTGCATTTTAAACAGTGCTACGATTTCTTCCACAACATGGGCGCCGTCAGATACGATATTATCCAAACGGTTAATGTAGGGAGCAACGTAATCTGCGCCGGAAAGTGCGGCAAGCAAAGCCTGCTGCTGGGTGAAAATAGCGGTAGCAGTTACCTTGATACCTTGCCCCTTTAATATTCTGATGGCCTTGAGCCCTTCTGCAGATACTGGAATTTTCACATAAAAATCTCCGCCGGCAATTGCTTTTAGCGCTTTGGCTTCTTTTACGATTTCATCTGCCGTATCGCTGGTGCACTGCACATGAAGCATTTTATCCGGGCCGATAATACTGCGGATTTCAGCGATCAGCTGCTTAAAGTCACTTTTTTCCTTAGAGATAATTGTGGGGTTGGTGGTTACACCGGCTACAGGGTAGAATTCCATACAGTGCCGGATTGCCTTTGTATCCGCACTATCAATGATAAACTGCATAATATTCATTCCTTTCCTTATTTAACAAAAATATCATAGCACTACTTGAAAAAAAAATCAATTCTACCAATAAACAAAGATTATACAGTATTTTGCAAATATTTGGCGAAAACTTCATAAAACACTGCTCGCTTGCAATTTTGCATGGAATATGGTATACTGTAATCACACAGAAAGGAGGGAAGCAGGATGGCACAGAAAAGCGGCGGACGAAAAGTGATCGTACTGAACAGAAAAGCGCGGCATGATTATTTTGTAGATGACACATATGAAGCGGGCATCGAGCTTTTCGGTACAGAAGTGAAAAGCTTGCGGGCCGGCGGAGTGAATCTCAAAGATTCTTATTGCAGAGTGATCGCAGGAGAACTGATTGCTGTTGGTATCCATATAAGTCCCTATGAGCAGGGAAATATATATAACAAAGATCCGCTGCGTCCAAAGCGTCTGTTGATGCATAAAAAGGAGATTGCAAAGCTGGCTGGTCTCATCTCCCGAGACAGCTATACGTTGATCCCCCTTTCCTTGTATTTTAGTGGATCCAGGGTGAAGGTAGAGGTTGGACTTTGCCGAGGAAAAAAATTGTATGATAAGCGTGAGGCCCAGGCAAAACATCAGGCCAACAGAGAAATGGAACGGTATGTAAAACTGGGTCGCAGGGGAGAATAGATGCATACTAAATAATGTATGGGGCCGCAATGGTTTCGACGGGGATTTTGCGGTATGATAAGCGGGTAGTGTTGGGGAAACACTGAAATAATCCTCACTTAAAAATTAAACGCTGATAATAGCGAACTCGTAGCAGCGTAAGCTGCGCCGCCAATGGCGGATTGTCCGCGCAGAGAGTGCCACGGCTCTGCCCGGGCATAAAATCAGTGGCCAACGTGCACAATCGGTTATTCTTTGAGATTGTCATGAACCAAAAGAATACTGGCGAGGGCATCCTGCATGCCGGAGGTCTTTGCCGGGAACTTTAAAAGACATGCTGCACCCGGAGAAAGTCATATCAAAGGATTTTCGGACGTGGGTTCGATTCCCACCGGCTCCACCAAAATATCGAACACCCCTGTAAATACAGGGGTGTTTTTGATTTATACACGATTTTGTTTAATATTGCTATTGCTCTTTCTTCTTCGCACGGGTAAAAGTGTGCATATATGTTCCATGTTGTTTCGATTTTAGAGTGTCCCAGACGTCGTGCTTGATCCCCTCTTTGGTTAAAAAACGAAACGTGTGAATACCGAAAATCATGAATGTGTACGGGAGATTGGCTGCCTGTACAAATTGGATGTTCTTCGATAGACTTGTGTCCCACAAGCATACGGGCCGCGATTATTGATAAAATCTTTACAATTTGGTTGTAATCAAACTGCGGACGTGATATAGTATTAAAGAAAAATGCAAAAAATTATCTATAATTCATCGAAACGCATTTTTTTGATTTATTATGCAAATACGTTTGGGCTAAATTTCCTAAATTTACATTGTGGGGTTGGATATCCCTTTTCTGTGTCTGACTGCTATTAAAATCAAAATGATATTGGAGATACATATGGCATTTGAAAGATCACAATGGATATGGCACAATTCGTATCGAGGAGTAAACGTCTATGTCAATTTTGAAGACAGCTTCAGTTTTGATGCATCTCCATCCGATTGCTGGATCCGGATCAGCTGCGATACGAATTATGCGCTTTGGCTGAACGGCCATTTTGTGGACTGCGGGCAGTATGCAGATTACGAGGATATGAAGGTATATGACGAGCTGAATTTGTCAGGGTTGGTAAAGCCGGGAAAAAATATGCTTCTTATCACGGTTTATTATCAGAATCAGAGCAGCTCCACCTATCGTCACGGAGAGCCGGGACTGATATATGAGATCACAGCGGATGGAACGCCGGTGTGCGTTTCTTCACAAAGTACATACACGTATAAAAACAGCGCGTTTGGCGATGGAGCAAGCATGGAACAGGTTTCCGGACAGCTGGGTTTTACGTTTCATTACGACAGCACCTGCGCGTCTGAACGGAAGGAGCGGAAACACGCAGATCTTGTATCCAAAACCCGCGTGCTGCACCCGCGTCCGGTTAAAAAGCTTGTGATTCATGATCCGGCTCCTGCTAAGCTGATCTATTATGGCGACTTTTGTGATACAGTCTCCTCTTCTACTCCTGCCAAGAAAATGCAGGTAGCTTCGCTGTTTCATCTTCATCGCTGCGGCAAGACGCTAAAATTGGATAACGCCGACTATAAAGGAGTAAATCTTATCTGTGAAGACGAGAATGAAGGAATATGCGCTATTATCGACCTTGGGGAAGAGAACACAGGCTTTTTGTCCCTTGATATAGAACTTGCGCATGCGTGCGACATATTTATCGGCTGGGGGGAGCATCTGACTGATCTGCGCGTGCGTACCAGCATAGGAGAGCGCAGCTTTGCTGCGCTGTTCCGTGCTGAGGCGGGGCGTAATCGTTTTGAAAACCCCCTGTTTCGCTGCGGAGCAAGATATATACAACTGCATATTTATTCAAAGAGGTGTACGCTTTACTATGCGGGACTCCGTTCAACACTGTATCCACTGGATAAAATCGCCCCATTCAAATGTGCTGACCACATACACGAGAAAATCTACAATGTTTCGGTGCGCACGCTGCTTTTATGTATGCACGAGCACTACGAGGACTGTCCATGGCGTGAGCAGGCGCTCTACTCAATGGATTCACGAAATCAAATGTTATGCGGGTATTTTGCATTCGGAGAGACGCAGTTCCCGCGTGCGTCTATAGAACTGATGGCACACTCAATTCGTGACGACAATATGTTGGAACTTTGTTCGCCAGCGGAGGTGTGGATTACGATTCCTTCGTTTTCTGCAATATTTCTGACGCAGCTTTTTGAGTATCTTTACTACAGCAATGATACGGAATTTGTGCGTGTAATGCTTCCCACTGCAGAACGCATTGCAGAAGCATTTATAAGGCGAATAGAGGGTAATGGACTGATAAAGTGTTATAGCGAGGATAAATACTGGAACTTCTACGAATGGCAGGATGGACTCGAGGGCTCGATTTATCAATCTATCCCAGAAGAAGCGCGCACATTTGACGCGCCGCTAAATGCATTCGTTTCCATGGGGCTGCGCTCACTGGCAGACATTTGTGAGCGGCTGGGTGCAAGTGAGAAGGCGGAGTACTTCCGCATGCATCATCGTAAATTAAACAAACAAATGAACTGCAAATTTTTTGATGCGGTGCGTGGTTGCTACGCCTCATTTTTAAAGTCTGGCACACTTTTCCACTACTGCGAGTTAACGAATGCGCTGCTTGTTTGCGCGGACGCTGTTCCAAAGGAGCGCATCGACGGTGTGCTTGACAAGCTTGCCGGTGGTGGCCTTCTTCCGGTGACGCTCAGTCACAGTATTTTTAAATACGATGCTTTAATGCGCAACGCAACGCGTTTCGCAAGGCAAGTCTTTAACGAAGTGGCACAGATTTGGGGCTCCATGTTGACAAAGGATGCAACAACCTTCTGGGAAACGATAGAGGGAGAATCGGCATTTGACAACGCGGGTACGCTTTGCCACGGATGGTCTGCGATCCCCGCCTATCTTTATCTTAAATATGCGCTTAAACTGCCCCCATCGCTCACCGGTATATACGAAGCGCGCTTGGAAGAATAAATTTGGAGCTTTATTACCTACAAAAACGGCAGGCAAGTCAGAAAAACTTGTCTGCCGTCTGATTTTTGAGACTGAAAAAGGTATCTTTACGCCCACTTTTTTAAAGCTTGAGAACCGATCAGTATATTCAGTATATTTTTATCGGAAGAATTTTCGGTGTTCCTCTAGCGGCGCGGATTGTCAGCCGCACCCCGCGCCCTTTAAAATCCCACATATCTCTTGCTATGGCACATATTTTCTTATGACCAATGCATGTACCGGTATATGGACCCTCCACAAGCGTCTTGCCATCCTCCCCGAAAAATTCCAATGTAAAGGATTCTACACGCTGTCCTTTTGCAATATCTTCTCTCAGCTCCACGTACCGCAATGGAACAGCCTGGGGAAGCTTGACTTCATAAACGCACTGAGTATCACTGTACTTTTTTGTAAGAATCGTATCGCAGCCTTGCGCATGATTATGACCAAATTCCTTTTTCAAAAGGGCGCCCAGTTCAGCAAGACGCTTAACGTCTTTATCATCAAAAAGGCCGTCTCTGTTCGGGGGAACATTCAGATTGAGACACGCGTTGGCGCCCACAGAATGGAGATATGTGGTAAACAGCCTGTCAAGTGAGTGGGGTTCTTCCTCTTCATGCCAGAACCATCCTTTCCGGATAGACATATCGATTTCTGCTCCTGCGAAAACAAGCCCTTTTGAATACATGATGTTGGAGAGATCCCCAATCTGCATGTCGCAGTTTTGCATAAACGAAAGGTCGCCGCGGACGGGAGAAGGGCCGGTCTGCACTTTGGAAAGGGGACAAAGCTCTGAGGGTACCACAGCCCATTCTGCATGCCTGGCAGATCCGGCTTCATTTCCGCACCATCGTACGTCAGGACCCCGGTCGTTGTATATGGTAGCGTCGGGCTGATATTTTCGAATCAGTTCAATAAATTCATAAAAGGCATATTCCTGCTTTTTCCCATCTGGTCCCTCACCGCATGCCCCGTCAAACCAGACGTGGAATACGTCTCCATATCCTGTGAGCAGCTCCAGCAGCTGCGCCTTGTAGTATTCGTTATACGCTTTTGTTCCATCACCGTATACGGGGGAGTGCCTGTCCCAGGGAGACAGATAAAATCCGAATTTGATGCCACCTCTCTGACATGCCCGGGCGCATTCCTTTACAATATCGCGCTTAAATGGAGAACTGAGCACACTGTGATCTGTTTGATTTGTATGCCATAGGCAAAAACCATCGTGATGCTTTGCAGTTATTACAAGCCCCTGCATTCCTGCGCTTTTTACCGCTTCTACCCATTGGTCGCAGTCCAGCTTGACGGGATTGAAAATTGCGGGATCTTCATTTCCAAGTCCCCATTCCAGACCTGTAAATGTATTGGGACTAAGATGTACAAACGCGTAGAATTCCGTATCAAACCAGCACAGCTGCCGCCGGGAGGGCTTTACATTTGCAGCGCCATTTAAAAAATTCTCAAAATCGTTCATGTGTATTAAGTCCTTTCTGTACTGGATGGATTTTTACAATGCTATGCCTCCCATGTTTTCCATGTAAGGAGAGTCCATCAAGACTCCGGAGGGAATGGTGGCTGTGCCGATGGAAGCATTTTCTATGTGTCGCTTTCAGTCAGCTGCTGTGACCGTGAGAATGCTTTATCGTGCCTGAAACCCAAACAAATTTAAACATTTTAAATAAAAATATTTGACCTCATTATATTATATCTCATGATCACAGTCAAGACACAATGAAGTATTTTTTCAGGCGAAAGCGGACAAAAAAGGGACTAAAAACGTTTTATATTTTGTTGTGCAAATATGGATTATAGGCAATTGCTTAACACCTGTATATTGAAAGGGCGCGGTATTCAGGGATCGGAGGAGGAATTCTCATCACTGCATTTGATAGAAATATCTTTAATTTTAATTTCACTACAAATTGGAAGAAGAACGGCCAATAAACCAATTCCCAGCACAATCAGCCGTTCCGTATTGAAAGTATAGACGCCGAGCGCGTCCAAGACAAGCAGTGTAGCGGTTATTACAGGAAACACAATCCAGCAAATGGGTTTTAGACATTTGAAACGACGCTTTTTGCCAGTGTGCGCGGTTACACGACTGTTTTTGCATAATAGATCTGATTTTTCTTTCTTTTTATTACCGGTTTTCATTTTACGTCTCCTATCTTCATCAAGCGGTTGATGCAATTCGACACAAAATACTTTTTTTCCGTGTTGACAATGGACATTTTTTCCAGTATACTGAAATAGCAATTTTAAATTTATTTTCCGGCAAGGTTATTTTATCGTAATTTTGTCCATTTGGGAATTGCTCGAATTTGGATTTTAACTGCTCAAATTTTATCAATCTATGGTAGAATACGGGCAAATTAGGTGATTATTATGGTAAAAAAATATTTAACTTCTTTAAAAGATAAAGGAAATTTTTCATGGAGTGACCTGTCAAAGCTCAGTGGATTGCCAGATGCTACAATCCGTAAGATCTTTTCGGGAGAAACGAGTGATCCGAGATTTGAAACGGTTTCGAAACTGGTTGCAGCTATGGGCGGATCTATGGACGAAATTGT
This sequence comes from uncultured Clostridia bacterium, assembly GCA_947627475.1. GTDB lineage: Bacteria > Bacillota > Clostridia > Oscillospirales > CAG-272 > Avispirillum. The sequence continues at coordinate 13,996 of CANQWE010000013.1, read as the reverse complement.
GGAAGGCCCGAAAGAAGGGCAATCGGAGATAAATGTCATCATTGCAATTAAGGAAGTGTATGAGGCCCGTATCGCGGATTTGAAAACTGTAACGTCTGAACATACCAGTTCATTACGAACGGATAAACGTTATTTAGCCATGGTAGTCTGTATTTTAGGCGCTGTTTTAATTGGAACTTTACTGGTGGATTTGTGCTTTGGCAGCATTGGCTGGGTACGCTATTAAACAAAATATAAAACACCCCTGTATTTGCAGGGGCGTTTTTCCTTTACAAGTCTTTTATACTAAGAGCTTACTGTGGGAAACATAAATAGAAATACAATTACTGAATAAATTGGAGGAAAAATGTCACAAATTGCTTACTATAATGGAGAAATTATTACCGTAAATCCAAACAATGATGTTGTCGATGGTATCCTAATTGAAAATGGACTGATTCTGGCAGTAGGCAGTAAGAAAGAGATTTTTGCTCTTGCTGACGAGACTGCCAAACGGATTGATTTAAATGGAAAAACTATGCTGCCAGGATTGATCGATCCACACGGCCATATTGTGGCGGTTGCACAGACCCTGTTGCTTTTAGATTTCAGCGTGTGTAATTCTAAAGATGAAATATTAAAACGAATAGAAAATAAGCTGAAACACACCCCGACGAACGACGGGGAATGGATTATTGGCTTTGGTTACGATCATACGAAGTTCAGCGATTCTCAGCATCCTACCAAATTTGACTTAGACACTGTTTCTTCTGAAGTCCCGATTTTTATCTCCCATGCGTCCGGCCATTTAGCAGTTGCTAACAGCGCGGCTTTAAAGAAATTGGGTTATGCAGGAGACGATTACCAGGTCCCGGAAGGGGGTGTTGTGCGGACTGTATCACCAGACTCCAAAGAACCCAATGGAATTTTAGAAGAAAATGCCTGTTTGAATCCGGAAAAGAAAAAGCTGATACCAGCCCCTTCTTTTGAAGCTTTGATCGATGCAGTATCGAAAGCACAGGATATTTATGCCGCCTACGGTATAACAACGGCGCAGGATGCCAGTGTAGATCAGCACATCCATCAATTGCTGCTCGCTGCTGCAAACGCCGGTAAATTAAAAATTGATATTGTAGGCCATGCGGTACAAAATGTTACTTTTAAATTATTAAATGATGCGAGTAACCCCAAAAGGGAGTATGTGAAGCATTATAAGCTGCTTGGTGGGAAGACATGGTTAGACGGTTCTCCTCAGGGTAAAACCGCTTGGTTGACAAAGCCATATTTTGAACCGCCCAAAGGAGAGAAAAAAGACTATTGCGGTTATGGAACACAGAGCGATGCAGTGGTAATAGATTATTTTAAGGGCTGTATAGAAAGAAGCATTCAGGTTAATGTACACACCAACGGAGATGCAGCAGCAGATCAGTTTATTCGGTGCTATGATAAGGCACTGCACGAAACAAAACGGGGAGATGATTTGCGTCCCGTAATGGTACATGCCCAAACAGTGCGAGAGGACCAATTGGATAAAATGAAAAAACTGGGTATAATACCCACCTTCTTTTTAGATCACATATGGTATTGGGGAGATTACCACTACGAATCGGTACTGGGACCAGAACGAGCAAATAGGATTTCTCCCGCTGCCTCTGCAAGGAATAGAGGTATGAACTTTACGCTGCATCAAGACCCTCCGGTAAAAATGCCCGATCAGATTTTTGCAATGCATAATGCAGTGAACAGACAGACTGCAAAGGGGCGTGTTTTGGGTGAGGATCAGAGAATATCGGTTATGGACGCGATTCGTGCGGTAACAATCAATGGAGCATATCAATATTTTGAGGAAGATATAAAAGGCAGCCTGGAAAAGGGTAAATATGCAGATTTGGTCATACTTGATATGAACCCTTTAAAAGTAGAAACGTCGCAGATTAAAAATATTCGGGTATTGCAGACAATAAAGCAGGGAAAAGTCGTATTCCAAATATGATTTTTATAAAACACTATGGAACCCGCTCGCGGAGTGGAATACCATGGTGTTTTTTATATCCTTATGCAACATTTCTTCTGACAAGCTGCTCTGTTGCGCTGCACATGTTGCTTATATATTTTTACAAATTGAAAATATAATGAAATATTTTGAAAATAATTGAAATATTTTGAGAAAATCTATTGACAGGAATACATTTCATCAATATAATATAGGTGTAATAAGAATAAAGCGTAATAAGAAACACAGGGGCTTTACAATGATATTTGAAGAGAGAGCTGCAAAAATACTAGCTGAAATTCAGAAAAATGAAATTGTAACCTTTGCAGATCTGGCCGCGAAGGTGGGAATCAGCGAGTCTACCATACGCCGTGATATTGCAGAGCTTGATCAGCGTGGAAAGCTAAAAAAAATCCGCGGCGGCGCAACGGGAATTTTAAATCCTGTTACTACCAGCGAATATGACATATCCGCAAAGTTGAAAATTAATATGGAAGAGAAACGACGTATCGCCAGGTATGCGGCGAAAACCATAAGCGGAGACGACATGGTATATATAGATGCGGGTACTACTACGCTTATGATGATACCATATATAGACGCACCCGATGCAGTATTCATAACCAACGGGGTTGAACAGGCCAAAAGGCTTGCCAATGCCGGATATGTGGTACACCTTGCAGGCGGCAAATATAAACGGACTACGGATGCAACGGTAGGGCACGGCGCGGTACAGTTCATTTCCAAATATAATTTTACTAAATGTTTTATGGGAACCAACGGAGTGGACGAGGAGCACGGATATACGACACCAGATATCGATGAGGCTTTGATAAAGGAAGCGGCGATCCAGCATTCTTATATCACCTACGTACTTGCCGATCAATCCAAATTCAGAAAGGTATCTACAGTTACTTTTTCAGAGATTGGACGCGCGTGTATCATAACGGATAAAGTACCGGACGAAAAATTTAAGGGGAGTACAGTAATAAAAGAAGTAGGAGAAAAGGAATAAAATCCGCTTTAAAGTTAGAATATATATAATATGTGCGCCGTCTTTCGGCGGAAAGGGTGATATTTTTGATCTATACAGTAACGTTCAACCCGGCGATAGACTATGTAATGCAAATCGGCGAGCTTACCTATGGAATGACCAACCGATCCGACAATGAGGAAATTTATTTCGGTGGAAAGGGAATCAATGTTTCTACGGTGCTTGCAAATCTTGGTATTGAAAATACGGCGCTTGGATTTATAGCGGGATTTACAGGTGAGGCTTTGGAAAAATCGGTTAATCATCTTGGTGTGAAGACAGATTTTATAAAGCTCCATGACGGATATACAAGAATCAATGTAAAACTAAAGGGCAAAATGGAAACAGAGATCAATGCACAGGGACCCAAAATATCGGACAATGAGATCAATGCTTTATATAAGAAACTTGATGGGCTTGGTCAGAAAGATACGTTAGTTCTTGCGGGGAGCGTGCCAAACACTTTGCCCCAGGACATATATGAAAAAATTCTTTCCAGGCTTTCGGGAAGGGGCGTTAAGTGTATCGTTGATGCAACGGGAAAGCTTTTGACAAGTGTAATGCAATTTAATCCGTTTTTGATTAAACCGAATAGGGATGAGCTTGAGGAAATTTGTGGAAGAAAGTTGGATACGGATGAAAAAATAACAGAGGCGGCAAAAGAACTGCAGCGTGCCGGTGCCGTAAATGTTCTTGTTTCCCTTGGAGGAGAGGGAGCGTTGCTGGTCGATGCGTTTGGAAAGGTCCACAGAAGGTGCGCCGCCCAGGGAAAAGTGATAAACACAGTAGGCTCCGGAGATTCGATGGTGGCAGGATTTATTGCAGGAATTGAAAGAGGATATGAATATGCTCTGCTGCTGGGATCAGCCGCAGGAAGTGCCACTGCGTTTTCCAAAGGACTGGCAACAAAAGAAAAAATTATGGCGCTGCTATAATGATAAATGTTTACAGAATAAATTTTGAAAGGAGAACCCCATATGCGTATTGTTGATCTTTTAAAGCCAGGCGCAATACAGCTTGGTGCAACGCTCGCAAACAAGCAGGATGCAATCGATAAGCTAATTTCTCTTCATGAAAAGGTTGGAAATATCTCTGACCGAGAAACCTTCAAAGCCGAAATCTTAAAAAGAGAGGAGGCAGGCACTACGGCCGTTGGGGAAGGTATTGCCATTCCTCATGCGAAAAGCTCCGTTGTGTCTGCTCCAGGGCTTTCGGCAATCGTTGCACCGGCAGGCGTGGATTATGACGCGCCGGATGGGAAACCATCGGATATTTTGTTTATGATTGCTGCTCCCCAGGACGGAGATGTGCATCTGGAGGTGCTTTCCCGGCTGATGACCCTGCTAATGGATGAGAACCTGCGCGCCGCACTGCGGGAAGCCAAAACCGCTGAAGCGTTTCTTGACGCTATTGATCGTATGGAAAGCGAGCGATTTGACGAATCAAAACCGAAGCCGGCAAAAGACGGATACCGTGTCCTGGCGGTTACAGCATGTCCTACAGGAATTGCCCACACATATATGGCTGCAGAAGCCCTTGAAAAGGCGGGGCGACAGATGCAGTATCTTTTGAAAGCTGAAACGAACGGCTCTGCCGGCGCAAAAAACGTGCTGACCGCAAAGGAGATCGCTGAATGCGATGGGATCATTATCGCTGCGGATAAAAGTGTTGATTTGGAACGATTTGATGGTAAACCGGTTTTGTCTGTATCTGTTTCCGACGGCATACACAGACCCGAGGATCTGATTAAAATGATCCAAAAGGGAGAAGTTCCGGTTTATCATCATACAGGCGCAAAAACTGCAGTGGCTGAAAGTGGCAGCGACAGTTTCGGCAGAAAAGTTTATAAGCATTTGATGAACGGGGTATCACATATGCTTCCGTTCGTGGTAGCAGGTGGAATCTTTATTGCCCTTGCCTTTCTGATCGATACCGCTTCCGGCGTAAACCCGCAGGAGGCAGGCGGAGACTTCGGTACTGTGACCGCAGTTGCAAGGTGGCTGAAAAATATTGGCGGATATGCATTCAACTTTATGATCCCTGTGCTTGCGGGCTTTATTGCCATGAGTATTGCAGACCGCCCCGGCTTTCTCGTGGGTGTTGTAGGAGGGTATCTTGCAACGAATGGAGCAACCTTTATGGATCCGGGGGCAGCATCGACGATTCCTTCTGGATTTCTGGGGGCTCTGCTTGCAGGATTTGTAGCCGGATACCTGCTGCTTGCAGTAGAAAAGTTGTGCGATAAGCTGCCGCGGGCATTGGAAGGAATAAAGCCTGTTCTGATCTATCCCCTTGTGGGTCTTGGTATCGTTGGGATCATGATGTGTGCGGTGAATCCTATCATGGGCGTAATTAACAGCGCTATGTATGACGGACTTACCTGGCTGTCCAATCACAATCTGGACATTCTTCTGGGCGCAATACTGGGCGGTATGATGGCAATCGATATGGGCGGTCCCTTCAACAAAGCCGCTTATGTATTTGGAACGGCGATGCTTACAGAGGCTGCAGCTATGGCTGATCCGGATGTAGCATATACGATTATGGCGTCTGTTATGATCGGCGGCATGGTGCCTCCCATAGCCATCGCGCTGTCTACAACATTCTTTAAGGACAAATGGACTGCTGATGAGAGAAAAAATGGTATTGTAAACTACGTTATGGGACTCAGCTTCATTACAGAAGGTGCAATTCCCTATGCAGCAACGTATCCGCTTACGATCATTCCCTCCTGTATCGTGGGTTCTGCAGTGGCAGGCGCTTTGTCTATGATATTTAACTGTACACTTATGGCGCCACACGGAGGCATTTTCGTATTTGCAGTTGTAGGGAACTGGTACTGGTATCTGCTTTCTCTTGTGGTTGGTTCACTGATCAGTATGTTCATGCTGGCCCTTTTAAAAAAGAAACCGGTAAAACAGTGAGCTTGGTTCATAAATTTATTTTCAGATTTTAGGAGATGCGCAACATGGTAACAAAAGATGTGACTGTAGTAAATACCCAGGGATTTCATATGCGTCCAGCATCCCTCTTTGCAAAAGAGATGGGGAAATTCCATGCAAAGATTACCTTGAATGTAAATGAAAAAATGGTTGATGGGAAAAGTCTTATGAATATTATAGCCGCCTGTATCAAGTGCGGTACGGAGGTGAAAATCATCTGCGAGGGCGACGACGAACAGCAGGCTCTGGAGAAAGCCGTTTCCATGATAGAATCAGGACTTGGAGAATGACCCAGCGAGGTGATTTATATGCTTAAAGGAATTGGAGCATCTGTAGGTATCGGGATAGGAAAAACTGTAAAGCTAATGGAGCGGCCGGTATCTTATGCTGATGCCACTGCAGCCGATCCCAAGACAGAGAAAGATCGGTTTCGCGCCGCTGCGGATCGGTTTACCATAAAAAACGAAGAACGGGCGGAGCGAATGGACGCGGCCGGCGCCGACGGCGAGATCCTCCGTGGCCATATTGCCATGGTAAACGATCCTTATATGCAGTCCCAGATTTACGAAATGATAGACAGTGGGATGATTGCAGAAAAGGCTGTGGAAACAGTTTGTGATATGTTTATTACCATGTTCTCGTCCACAGACGACGAGCTGACCTGTCAGCGAGCCGCAGATGTAGAGGATATTAAGCGACAGATTTTAAAAATTCTTTTAGGAATAGAAGAAGTTGATCTGAAAAAACTTCCGGCGGACACGGTACTCGTTGTGGAAGAACTCACTCCCTCAATGACTGCTGAAATGGACGTGCAGAACATTGCGGGGATTGTTACCGAAAAGGGCGGGTTTACTTCCCATTCTGCCATTCTATCCCGGTCACTGAAAATACCGGCAGCACTTAGCATAGAAGGTGCGTTGGAAAAAATTGCTGACGGAGCGGATATCATAGTAGATGGCAGCACAGGGGAAGTATATACAGAATATGATGAGAATCTATTACACAGATTCCTGGAAAAGAAAAAAGCCCTTGTAAAGGATGAGGGAATCATCGAGCAATTTAAAGGAAAAGAGACCTTGACGGCTGACGGTACAAAAAAGCAGCTGTTTGCAAATATTGGGTCCCATAAGGATCTTGCTTCTGCCCTTGCCGGAGACGCCGAGGGAATAGGGCTTTTCAGAACGGAATTTTTGTTTATGGACAGGGACACGCAGCCTACTGAAGCGGAGCAGTTTGAAGCGTATAAGGCTGTGGCTGTAGGCATGAAGGGCAGAGAGGTCATGATCCGTACCCTGGACGTGGGCGGAGACAAGGATATCCCGTATTTGAAGCTGAAAAAAGAGGAAAACCCCTTTCTGGGATTCCGGGCTGTAAGATACTGCCTGAAGAATCAGGAGTTGTATCAAACACAGCTTCGGGCAATCCTGCGGGCGTCGGCTTATGGAAATATCGCCATCATGATTCCGCTGGTCACCCAGGTGGATGAGGTGGTCCAGGTGCGGGCAATTGTTCAGGATATCAAAAGGGAATTGGATGAAAAAGGCATCGCGTACAAAAAGGATATTAAAATCGGTATTATGGTAGAGACGCCTGCCGCATGTCTGATCGCAGACCTGCTCGCGCAGCATTCTGACTTTTTCAGTATCGGTACCAATGACCTTACAGGGTATATCATGGCTGCTGACAGAGGGAATGCTGACGTAGACTATTTATATTCCGCATTTGACCCTGCGGTCCTCAGAGGGATCCGGCACATTATTGCCTGTGCAGGCAATCAGGGCATCCCATGTGGCATGTGCGGGGAAGCGGCTGCTGATCCAAAGCTTTTGCCACTGCTGGTGTCCTTCGGGTTAGATGAGTTTAGTGTAAATCCAACGAATGTTTTATCTGTGCGGGCAGCCCTTTCTAAGCTGGGCAAGTCCGATTGTGATACCATCGCGGAAGAAGTATTAAAAAAGGACAGCCGCCAGGAAATTCTTCAATACCTTACATCCCTTCAGACGTAAAACATATAGTATATAAGGGCGAAGAACGCGTTCTGACCACTGACCATTATGAATGATAAAAGCACCACCTACTCCAACCATATAGGATGAAGTAGGTGGTACTTTGTTTTTTAAAAATAATTTTTAAACAAAAATAAAGTGGTCATATATTGACCACTTTATTTTGTATTATAAGCATGTCAGAGCAAGGCGGATAGGTACCTTCGCCGGGCTTCGGCAACATATGCAGTGCACGTAGCGGCATCAGCACTTTAGACTGCAAATGTTTTTACGTAGGTCCTTTGCAGGCGTGGACAAAAAAGAAACCTGGAAATAGGCGGCATAGCCAAAGGAAAGGATGTTTTTATGGGGAAAAGGTCGCATTTTTCAAGTAAGCCGTTGTACAACGATAAACAGCTAAACGATATCGTAAAGAGAGAGAAGATGAAGCTGCTGCGCGCTTTGGGATTTTCTGATCTCTTGGCCGCAAAGGATGCGCTGTCTCAAAGCCGGCACATTCTGCAGCAATATGAAAAAGCAAAAGAAAGCCTGAGAGACTTTGCCGATTGCCGGTCCAAACTGCTTCTCGCGCAGCAAATGCTGTTCGCATATAAGCAAAGAGAAATTGCAAGAAGTTTTGGCGTGAAGGAGGCGTATTTGGACTTTGTAATCGGAGAAGTGAACTGCAGCATAGCAGAGGACAATTTATTTGTTGATAAATTGTATGCCTATCAAAAAAAACATCCAAATCATTTTGACGAAGGGGGCAAACAATGACAGAGAATATACGTGTACGTTGTTTGGTAAATCCCAGATGGGACATTGGCGGCAAAAATTATACAGGAGAAGCGGCCGATTACAAAGAGGGAATACTTATCGGACTGTCCTCGGAGATTTATGACGGCAGTATGACGGCTGTAGGCGTTGTGGCGATGGACACAGACAACAGCCTGCAGACAGTTCCCGTACAATTTATAACAAAAATAACAGAATAAAAGGAGAATCAGTCATGGCAATCAGCACAAGCGGTATTTATCTGAAGTATAAAGCACAGGGTTCAGCAGAAGGAGAATATCAGTCTCTGGTCGATATTAAAGCATTCCCGGATATGGGTGCAGCTCCGCAGACAATTGAAACGACCACCCTTTCTGACACTTCTCAGAAATTTATTATGGGCGTAAAGACAAGCGTGCCTATGGAGTTTACAGCTAACTATGATCCGGATGATTATGACACCCTGATCAGTCTGACCGGCGAACAAAACTTTGCTCTGTACTTTGGAGAAAACGGGGAAAATGGTATTTTCGAATGGAAAGGCGAATTGACAGTTTGGGTAGTCGGTGCCGGAGCCAACGCTGCTGTCGATATGAAAATCAGCATCGTTCCCACTGGCGAGATTACCAAAAAGACTGTGTAAATCAAAAAGGTTTACATAAATAAAAGTGAATCGGGGGCGAATCGGCCCCCGATTCAGAAATAAATCAGGAAAGAAGGAAAAACAAATGAAAATCAATGGTAAAACCTATAAGATGCCAGAGCTCAGCTTTAATACAATGTGCCAGTTGGAAGATATGGGAATTTCTCTGGCCGATTTTGAGAAGAAACCCATGGCCGCTATTCGAGGATTTTTGGCATTGGCCATCGGAGACACAGAAACTGCAGGCAGAGAATTGGAAGCCCACATTATCAGCGGCGGCGATTTTACTGAAATTGTGGAAGAAATAACAAAGGCGGTACAGGAAAGCGGTTTTTTTCGGGCGCTCTCGGCGAAACAGACGCAGCAAAGGAACGAGAGCGAGCCGGACACAAAATAACTTCTATTAAAGATGCAATATATAATGTTTGGTTGGTACAGGCACTTACAATAGGGGTGGATTACCAAGTTTTTTGGGATCTTACGCCGAAAAAGCTTACCCCTTTTGTAGAGGCATTCAAGCAGCGGCAGGAACACACAGCGCAGGAATACCGGGAAAAAGCGAATTTTTCTGCATGGCTGCAGGGAATCTATATTGCCCGGGCAATAGCGGTGAATTTTTCCAAGAATACGTCTTATTTTGATCAGCCGATAGCACTGGCACAGCAGTCTGCTGACGAAGAAAAGGGAAAAGCAGATGCCATCAAGTTTGCATGCTGGGCAAAAGCTTTCAATCAGCAATTTCAAAATAAAAAGCCGGAGGAGGACGCATAAATTTTGCAGAATAATGTTATAAACATGTTTCCTGCAGTAAAGTGCGCCTCTTTCGGCTATGCTCTTTTTGATTTCAAAGCTGCGCACTTACAGTGCGCAGCCGCCTATCATGTCAGAGAAAAATAGATATACTTGTTCCACGCGTAGGCGGAAGTCAATATTTTTGCATTTTCACGGTTTTCGTGAAAATAAACGTAAAAGTCTACGCTACCGTCTCCGCCCATCGTAACATTATACACATATGGAATATTTAAATCATACTTTCTCTCAATACCATATTCCTCATAGGCATACTCTTCTTCTATAATCTGTCCGTTGCTGCAGAGCAGTTCGAAATCAGCGCTGTAAAGACTCAGCCGCGCGCCGCTTTTTAAATTGGCAACAGACAAATTCAGCTTTACCACAGTTTCTTCTGTGTTGCCCAGCACTTCTAAAACCTTCATTTTCATATTCGCTTTACTTGTAGGAATGGTAACAGATTCGCCTATCGGAACTGGTTCATCCCGTGTAAATCCCACTGCAGGCTGTTCCACGGACTCCTCTGTTTCTGCTGTTGTTTCCTTTTCATCTTGAACGCCTTCTGTAACTTTTTCTGTTTCTGTATTATGGGGGATGATATTTTGGGATAACCAGCCACAGCTGTAGAGGCAGGCACTGGATAAAACCAGCAGAAACAAAAGAAATTTTTTCATAATTATATCTCCTTAAGCATGTTACACAGTGTGGGAATCGTACGGATGGTATAATTTTTACAACTATATTTTATCATACCCGTATTATTTTGTCAATTATGAAAAAAGTATGTAATAATTGTATTATAAACACATGTCAATCTTACGTAAAAGGTAAGAACTTGGATCTGTAAAAAAATTCTAAGTGGAACGCTACGTTCCATTTAGGAAATAATAGAAAGACTTACGTATAACGTAAAATCACAAACTTGCATATTACGTAAGATTATAGAAAGAGAATAAATTGTTTGTTTCTGCTTTTAAAGGAAATAAAGCCTAAGTAGAGAACATCACGTTCCATTTTGATACGGAAGTACAATACACAAAAAAACTTACGTAAAAAGTAAGAAATGCAGTATAAAAAAATAAATGGTACTTTACAAATCCAGTAGAGTACAGGATTCTATCCGAAACGGTGCGTTCCACATAGGTACAAAGATGCCCAAGGGAGGGGTTTGGCGAGGCCGGACTGTTGCCTTGGCCACCTTTGGCCAACGATATACGGTTCAATCTCTCTTTACGTATCGCGTAAGTTTTGTTAGGAAGGAGGAGATAAAAAGAAAAGCTGCACACAAGGTGCAGCTTGAAAGTAATTTATTTTAGACCATATTGTGATTTGTCAGAAACTCTACCACCAGTAAATGTAATGGTGGCATATGATGTGTAACTATCACCATTCCAGGAATAAATGGCGTAATAGTCTTCTGTTCCGTTTTCACCGGACGATGTTAACAATTCTCCATCAAATTCAAAAATATTTTTCACTTCTTCATATGACATACCAATTTCTATTTTTTCATATTGTGATAAATCAATTTCATTTGAACAAGTTCCAAAACCGCCGTTTACGAAAAAAATAACGGCACCAATTAGGAATGCAAAAGCAGCAATCATAATGGTAATAGTCAGAGGGGAGTTCTTTTGATACCACTTTTTTTGCATTACATTTCCACAATTATTACAGAACTTACTGTTGTCAGGGATTTCTGTGTGACACTTATTACAAAGCATTTGAATCACCAACCTAAAATAGTATTGTAAAAAACATATTATACTTTAATATTACCACAAAAATCCAGGGAAAGCAACAATATTGTACAAAATAGTACAGGATTCTATCCAAAACGATGCGTTCCACATAGGTACAAAGATGCCCAAGGGAGGGGTTTGGCAGAGCCGGACCGTTGCCTTGGCCACCTTTGGCCAACGATATACGGTTCAATCTCTCTTTACGTATCGCGTAAGTTTTGTTAGAAAGGAGGAGATAAGAGAAAAGCTGCACAACATGTGCAGCTTTAGGGGGAGTCAATTTGTTATGATGCGGTTGTGCTTTCTTCTACAGGTGGAATATCAAGTTGAAAAATAACTACTTCCTCGAGCCCCTTGGGATCATCAAGATAAATTTCAATATGTTCGGTATCTTTAAAAGCATATGTTTTACATACCAAGTCTGCTTTTTTCCCAGGTGCTAATGTTACAGAGAAAGTTGAATTTTCCACAGCAATATCATCAGCATATACCGACATACCATGCCAGCTGAATATAAAAGTGCTATCAGACATATTTTCAACTGTATAGTTTGCATAAATTCTTAAGTCGCCCCTTTCGGGCTCTTGAGTATTTTCATAGGCATGTATTTCTGTGAAGGTAACTTTAATATTATCGTTTTCAAAAGGCTGATTAAACGCAGCAATGACTTCCGGTTCAGGCTGAGTAATTTCTTCTTCTCCAAAGAGGAGGGGGATAATATAACTAGCTAAAAAGTAAAGACAAAGTGTACAAAGAAAAATGAGTAAAAAGCGCATAACAGATGATTTCATAATAACACCTTTAACAATAAAAAATTGGAATATATTAACAGTATACCATGAAAAAGAGAAAAATCAAGTTTAAAAGGAGGATTAAAAATGACAGATTTTACAGCAGAAGTTGTAAAAATGGAGTTTGCAAACCTAATGGGCACACTGCCTACATATTTTGAAACGCTGAATACTCAATTGGCGGAAGCGTTTGCAATAGATCAGGAAACGAACCAAGCGTTTTTGGAATGGGACATGATTACTCAGATGGAGACGCTCAACACCAATATTCTGGATAGCTTTACACTACTGAATGAATCATTATTGGTATTGTTCGAGGGCTTTAAAGAATATTTGGCAGAAGCGTTTGCCCTAAAGGATGAACTGTTCCAGATATCTATGGAAACACTGCTCACCTTTCTAACCGAATCGTTTGCAGTTTCCAGTGAACTGTCAACCATTCAAATGGAAGGACTGCTTGCCTATCTTGCAGAATCCTTTGCGTTACGGGATGAACTGCAACAAACTTTATTGGATAGCTTGCTGGAAAGACAAAATGAATGGTGGGCAATTCAGGGTGGAAACTTTGAATTGCTGCGCGCTATTTTGCTGAATGATGTTGCAATTTATTTTACAAATTTAAGCGAAACAATGATAAATGAGTTTACGTCATTGAAGGAAGCCCTGGATCTGGATGTTGACGATGTTGAAACCGCGATCGGAACGGTGAAGGATGCTATAGATGATGTAAAAGAGGTATTAAATGAAATTAAAGACTGGACATCTTCACAATTTTTCGAGGATGTAAAAACCGAGCTTGAAAACAAAAATCCAACAGCTTTCGAAAAAGAGAACTTTCAAGTGGCAAAGGATGCAAATAGGCTTGCGATTTATGGAAATGAACTATCGGAATTAGCGAATAGCATTGCTATGGCTTCACTTGAGATATCGATGGTCTCTTTATCAATAGAAGCATTACCTGACATTGTAAAACTTGGAGGCGGCGGCGCATTATTAGCAGCAGCGGCGGTTGTGCTATTAGCAGAAATGCGCCGTGCAACGAGTCCTACGCTACCTACTTTGGAATACACCTACGCCGAAGGCGGTATCCCGGGGTATGGGGAACTGTTCGTGGCGCGGGAAGCAGGGCCGGAGTTCGTCGGCTCCTTCGGAAGCCGGAACGTGGTCATGAACAACGACCAGATCGTAGCGGCGGTGTCCGGCGGCGTATACGACGCGGTGCGCCGGGCCAACGCAGAGCAGACCCAACAGCCCATTTACCTGAACGTAGAGGCAAAGGTGCGGGAGAACGTGCTCTTTGACATGATGGAAACAGTAAAAGCAGA
>CANQWE010000012.1 GCA_947627475.1 uncultured Clostridia bacterium | reverse complement strand
GCAGCATCGGAAATCCCACTTATCTCTGCAGTGGGCCATGAGACAGATTTTACCATTTGCGATTTTGTGGCGGATAAACGTGCGCCTACCCCATCCGCAGCGGCGGAGATTGCTGTTCCGGATACCCAGGAGCTGAAACAGAAATTTTTAAATATTATTTCCAGAGAGCGTGCGGTGCTTGGCCGAACCCTGGAAGGTTACCGGCAACGGCTGCTGCGCAGCAGTGCCTCCCGTGTGCTCCTTTCTCCTATGAATACCATTGAGGACAGGCGGATGACTGTGCTTGCTTTGGCGCAGCGCATGGATCCGGCGATGCAGCGGGAACTGGAGAAGCGGCAGGGGGAACTGGCAGCAGCCAGCGGCAAGCTGAGCGCGCTCAACCCTATGGCCGTACTTACCAGAGGATTTTGCGCAGCCTTCGATGCGGAAGGAAAAATTGTAAAATCGATGGGACATATAAAGCCAGGCGATACGATGACCATGCAGATGGCAGACGGTACGGCGGAGACGACAGTACGTTCTGTGCACCTATCAGAAACAATACATAAAGGAGACCAGTGAATATGGATCAGGAAAAAATGCAGCAAATGACGTTTGAAGCTGCTCTTGCAAGACTTGAGGAGATTGTCGGTTCACTGGAAAGCGGTACAGCAGCACTGGATGATTCTCTGGCCCTTTTTGAAGAAGGCGTTGCCCTGGTGCGTCTTTGCAACGGAAAATTGGACGGGGCACAGCAGCGAATCCAGATCTTAACAGAAGAGGGCGGTGCTATGGTGGAAAAACCTTTCGACGCACCGGCGCCTTGAGGAGCATTCTATGACAAATTTGGAAAAAAGACTTTCCTCCCATGCCGCTTTTATAGAAGCAGCGTTGGAACGGCAGCTCTGCGGGGACATACTCACTATGGAAAGTCCCATGACACAGGCTATGCAGTATGCAGTTCTTGGAGGCGGCAAACGTATTCGGGCTTTTCTTACCATAGAATTTTGCTGTATGTTCGGCGGCACGCCGGAGGGCGCGGCAGATTATGCCTGCGCCATGGAAATGGTGCATGGCTATTCCTTGGTGCATGACGACTTGCCCTGTATGGACAACGACGATATGCGCAGGGGTCTGCCCTCCTGCCATAAAAAATTTGGAGAGACAGTGGCGCTTCTCGCAGGAGACGCCCTATTGACCCAAGCCTTTTATTGCATCGGCAGCCACGGGACAGAAGCGTCCTATGCAGCCAATTCTCTTGCTGTGCGGGCACTTTCCCGGTGTGCGGGAGCCCTTGGTATGTGCGCCGGTCAGCAGATAGACCTGGCAATGAATGTACAGAATTTTGATGCCTTGAAAACGCTGCACCGGTTGAAAACAGGGGCTTTGATGGAAGCAGCGTGTCTTCTCGGATATTATGCAGCGAAGGGCACGCCAGATCCAATTACAGAGGAAAAGCTTCGAACATATGCGCAAAATGTAGGCCTGGCTTTCCAAATTGTCGATGACTTGCTGGATGTGAACAGTACGGCAGAGATGCTTGGCAAGCCCATCGGAAGTGATGCGAAAAACGGGAAATGTACCGTTTTAAATTTTTTATCGGAAGAAGAGGCCCTTGCCGAGGCTCAGCGCCTTAGCAGAGAGGCTGCAAAGTTGTTTGCAGATTATGAGAACAGCAGCTGCATTTGTCAGCTGCCTATGTATTTGCTCCACCGAAAAAAATGAGACTGGATCAATATTTGACGGAGAAGGGGCTTGCAAAAAGCAGGAGCTTTGCAAAAACGCTGATCACGGGCGGATTTGTAAAAGTGGGAGAGCAGGTAGTGCAAAAGCCTGCCTATGAAGTGGACGGTGACCAGCTGGTAGAGGTGACAGGTACCCCATATTCATACGTCAGCCGTGGGGGCGTAAAGCTGGAAGCAGCATTGGACGCGTTTCAGATCGACCCGGAGGGTATGTGCTGTTTGGATATTGGCGCTTCCAGCGGCGGTTTTACTGACTGCCTTCTCCGGCGGGGGGCACGCAGGGTATATGCGGTGGACAGCGGTGTCGGACAATTAGATCCTGCTCTTGCAGGAGATAGGCGAGTTATCAGCATGGAGCAGTGCAACGCCCGCACATTGCAGGCTGCAGATATTGGAGAACCCTGTGACATCTGTGTGATGGACGTCTCATTTATCTCCCAAAAGCTGATCCTTCCAGCTCTTGTGCCCCTTATAAAGCAAAACGGGATATTAATCAGTCTGATCAAGCCGCAGTTTGAGTGCGGCCGCAGCGGCCTGTCCAAAAACGGTATTGTAAAGGACTGGAAAGTCCGCAGGGATGCGGTGCGGGAAGTGGTAAAGTGTACTGCAGCTTTGAAATTTGCGCCCACTGGGCTGATTTCCTCTCCTGTCCTTGGCGGAGACGGAAACCGGGAGTTTCTTCTTTACTGCAGGCGAGCAGAGGGGGCCCAGATAGATGAACAAAGAATTTCGGAGGTTTGCCGGCAATGAAAAAGATACTTCTCTTGCCAAATCCAAAGAAGCATATACCCAAGGGTATGGTTGAGGATTTGCGGGACAAAATCTGCAGTTGGGGACCGGTGGCGGAAATTGTACCCCTACCGGAAATCGGCGCGGATTTGCAGGCCTATGCGGGAGCAGATTTGCTTGTGGTGCTGGGGGGAGACGGAACTATTATCAATGTTTCCAGAGTCACTGCCAGTATGCATATCCCCATTGTCGGCGTGAATTTTGGGCATGTAGGGTATATGGCAGGTATTGAAGCGGCAGATACAGATAGCCTTTTGCAGGTGATCCGGGGAGATTTCGAAATTCAGCGTCGTATGATGCTGGATGTAGCTGTAATCCGGAAGGAGAAGGCTATGACGTCCACCCATCCTGCGCTGAACGACGTGGTGCTTTCCAATGGACCTATCCCAAGACTGCTTTATTTTGACATGTATTGCAACGGACAGTTTTCTCAGTCTCTACGCTCGGATGGGATCGTGATCGCCACACCCACTGGCTCCAGCGCCTATTCCATGTCCGCTGGCGGTCCGGTTCTGGATCCTATGCTGTCCTGTATTTGCGCAACGCCGATTTGCTGTCACAATTTAAACAGCAGACCAATCATATATGGGGACTCTGCTGTTTTGGAAATTCGAAACATGCGCTGCAGAAACAATTCCATTTATTTGTCTGTAGATGGAAAGGAAGTAATGGAAATTTTGGACGGCGATGTGATCCGTATTGCAAAAAGTGCATATACTGTGCCGCTGGTCTGGCCTGGGAAGAAGAATTTTGTTGAGGTTTTGAATTCCAAGCTGTCAGGAAGCTGACAATGATATACTGTATATGGCGTAAAAATGGAGATTGATTTGTATGAAAACAAAGCGACAAAACAAAATACTGGAAATTATAGAAACGGGGGAAATCGAGACCCAGGAGGAGCTGATCGACGCGCTTCAACGGGAGGGATTTAATGTGACTCAGGCTACTGTTTCCAGAGATATTCGGGAAATGAAACTGCAAAAGATCATGACAGACCACGGACGATATAAATATATTGTGCAAAAACCGCACAGTAGCGCGGGTGGACAGTTTGCATACAGTCATACCCTGGCTGCCTCCATTATCAGCGCGGATTATGCCATGAACCTGGTTGTAGTAAAAACATATCCCGGAATGGCGCAGGCGGTTGCTGCAGGATTGGATGCGATGCATATGCCTTCTGTTTTGGGCTGCGTGGCCGGGGATGATACCCTATTTTTGGCCGTCCGCAGCGGCTCCGATGCAGCGCAGGTTGCAGCGGATATCCGCAAAATGATAGGAAAATAAATGATTTGATGATAGGCATTTTTACTACAGTGAAGGAGATGCAAAATGCTGCGTGCACTGTCCATTGAAAATATTGCTGTTGCAAAAGCGCTGGACATTGAGTTTGGCAGCGGTTTTACAGTACTGACCGGCGAAACTGGCGCAGGGAAATCCATTATTATAGACAGTATTTCTCTGCTTCTTGGGGCTAAGGGACAGCGGGATCTGATTCGCCATGGAGAAACAAGCGCCTGTGTGACAGCGATTTTCTCCGATATCGGAGCGGAGGGCAGAGAACTATCTGCCATCGATGTTTATCCGGATGAGAATGGGGAGCTGACACTAAAAAGAACGCTGTCTGCTGACGGCAGAAGCGGCGCAAAGATTAACGGGAAAAGCGTGCCCCTATCCCAGCTGCGCAGGTGTACAGAAGCTCTTTTGGCTCTGCATGGACAGGAAGAAACTGCCACCCTGTATGATCCGCATGCGTATGTGCGGGTGCTGGATGATTACGGAGAAAGTCAAATACTTGTACATGCTTATAGTGGGATTTACTCCGAAATGGTAAAAAAACGCAGTGAGATAGCACAATTGCGTCAGTCCATGGAAGAACGCTCCATGATGATCGATATTTTAAAGTATCAGATATCTGAAATCGACAAAGCGCGTATTGCCGATGCAGAGGAAGAGGAAAAGCTGGAAAAGCTGCGGCAAAAGTTGCGGGATAGGGAACAGATCGCCAAAAATGTAAATCTTGTCCACAGGGCCTTAGCTCCTTCCGACAAAGGCGCTTCTGCCGCGTATCTGCTGGAACGGGCCGCAGCTGCCCTTGGACAGCTGGACGGTATTATGGATGGCGCAAGTGAAGCGGCGGCCCAGCTGATGGAATATCGAATCGAACTGATCGACATTGCGGAGCGTGCCAGAGATGTCATCGGTCTGGACGAACTGGACGGGGAAGATCCAGATCGGCAGCTTGATCGCATTGAAAGCCGTCTGAGCCTTTTGTCCCGTTTGAAGAAGAAATATGGCGGCAATCTGGAGGAGGTTCTCTCTTTTCGGGAAAAAGCCGCAAAGAAGCTGTCCGACATTGAAATGGGAGAAAGCCGGCTGGAGGAGCTGGAAGGAGAGTATAAGCACCTTGTCAAAAAGGGAAAGGAAGCGGCTGATGCCCTCAGCGCTCATCGCAGAGAAGCAGCGGTACGCCTGGGGGACGAGGTGATGGATACCCTGCGATTTTTGGATATGCCAAAAGTACGGTTTTACGTGGAAGTCCGTCCGCTGCGTGAAAACGGAAAGGAGAGGTTTACTTCTCTTGGAACGGATGAAGTAGATTTCACAGTGGTGACAAATCCCGGAGACGTGCCTCAGTCCCTGTCAAAAACAGCCTCCGGTGGAGAAATGTCCAGAATCATGCTGGCACTCAAAAGCGCCCAGGCAAAAAAGGCTGGAGCGGGAACGGTGATTTTTGACGAGATCGATACCGGTGTTTCCGGGGGTACTGCAGAGCGGATCGGTATTAAACTTCGGGATTTGTCCCGTGGCGCCCAAGTGATTTGCGTGACCCATTCTGCCCAGGTTGCAGCCCACGCTCATCAGCATCTCTTGATTGAGAAAAAGGAAGTGGACGGCAGAGCGCAAAGCGGTGTCCGCCTTCTTGCCAAAGAAGAACGGGTAGCGGAGCTGGCCCGGATCATCGGCGGCATAGAAGTAACAGAAAACCAATATACAGCAGCCAGAGAACTGCTGAAAAATATATGACAATAAAGAGAGGAGCAGGCACAGCCGAAAGCGGTGCCATATAAGAAAAATGCGTTTGTATCAGGAATTTGTAGATAGAGGCATGCTTGCCCAGGTGACAGATCCACAGCGGGTCCAGGATTTACTGGACAATCATAAAATTACCTTTTATATTGGGTTTGATCCGACTGCAGACAGTCTGCATATCGGCCATTTTATTCAGATGAAGGTGATGGCTCATATGCAGCGGGCGGGACATCGTCCCATCGCGATTTTTGGCGGCGGTACGGCAATGGTAGGCGATCCTTCCGGCAAAAACGATATGCGCCGTATGATGACAAAAGAAGAGATTGCTGCAAATATTGAAAACTTTAAAAAACAAATGGGCAAATTCATAGATACCAGCGAAGGGAAAGCGATCTTTGTAAACAACGGAGATTGGCTACTGGATCAGAATTATATAGATTTTCTTCGGGAGGTAGGACCCCATTTTACTGTAAATAGAATGCTTGGAGCGGAGTGCTACAAGTCCAGAATGGAAACAGGCCTTACTTTCCTGGAATTTAACTACATGATCATGCAGGCTTACGACTTCTACCGGCTGAATCAGGATTATGGATGTATCCTGGAAACAGGCGGCGACGACCAGTGGTCCAATATTATTGCCGGCGTGGAGCTCATCCGGCGCAAAACCGGTAAAGAAGCCTTTGGTCTTACCTTTAAGCTGCTGCTCACCAGTGAAGGCAAAAAAATGGGTAAAACCGAGAAAGGCGCTTTGTGGTTGGATCCGAAAAAGGTATCGCCTTATGAATTTTTCCAGTACTGGAGAAATATCGACGATGCGGATGTAATCAGCTGCATGAAAATGCTAACCTTTATGGAGCTTTCTGAAATTGCCGGATATGAAAAGCTGGAAGGCGCCCAGCTGAACACTGCAAAAGAGCGCCTGGCATGGGAAGTAACCAGCCTGATCCATGGAAAAGAAGAGGCGGACAAGGCGTTGGAGGCGGCAAAAGCGGTATTTGCCGCAGGCGGTATGGCAGAAAACATGCCTACGACTACACTTACCGATGCTGATTTTTCGGACGGGACGATTCTCGTGTCCGATATGCTGGTTAAGGCCAAGCTGGCGCCTTCCAAAGCGGAGGCCAAACGTCTGATTTCCGGCGGCGGCATTTTTGTAGGCGATGTAAAGGCGGAGGGATTTGCTGCTTGCGTACAGGCAGACGAGATCCCAGAGGGCGGATTGATTGTCAAGAAAGGCAAAAAGACGTTCCATCGATTTATAAAGGCATAAATCACGCCATGTATCAATATCTATTATTTGACGCAGACAATACGCTTCTGGATTTTGACCATGCGGAGCGGGAGGCGCTGCGCAGCACGCTGATCCATACTCCTCTGGGATATAATGATGAAATATTTCATTTGTATCATACCATCAACGATCAGGAGTGGAAACGGCTGGAGCGTGGAGAAACCACCCGGGAACGCCTGCGGACGGAGCGCTTTGTGAAACTTTATGAGGCTCTTGGATATTCGCTGAATTCCACCGGGGCAGAGGCAGTGGCCGAGGTTTTTCTGGGGCATATGGCAGAGCAGGGAAAGCTGATCGACGGAGCGATGGAGACGGTGTCTGCACTGGCAAAGAAGTATGCATTATATATTGTGACAAACGCCACTGCCTGGGTGCAGAAGAAACGAATGGCACGAACGCCGCTCGTTGTCTATTTTCAGAAGATCTATATTTCCCACGATATGGGCTGCGCAAAGCCGGAGCGAATCTTCTTTGACAAGGTTCTTGCGGATATTGGAGACGATCGCAGAGAGGCATATCTGGTGATTGGAGATTCACTGTCTTCTGATATAGCCGGCGCCAGAGGTGCGGGGCTGGACAGCTGCTATTTTGATCCCGGAAGAAAAGGCTGCGGGAGCGAGTCTCCTACATGGACGGTTCATTCCCTGCCGCAGCTACTAAGCATATTATAAATCGGAGGCCCTATGAATTCTGTTGCAAGCATACGAAAAAGGCTGGACGAAATGGACATTCCCTATTTGGAAAATGAACCTATGTCCGCCCACACAACCTTTCGCATCGGCGGGCCTGCCGGGCTGTATGTCCGACCTAGCAGCGCAGAAGCGCTCACAGCGGCAGCACAGCTGCTTCAGGAAGCCGAAGTGCCGCTAACGATAATCGGTAAGGGAAGCAATCTGTTGGTTGCTGATGCGGGGTATCCTGGCGTGATTCTTTCAACAGAAGCCATGACGGATGTCTCTATAGCAGAAAATATGGTAACCTGTGCCGCAGGTGCTGGCGTAACGGCAGCAGCGGCAGCAGCGAGAGATAAGTGCCTTGCCGGAATGGAATTTTTATATGGGATTCCTGGTTCTGCAGCTGGCGCAGTATTTATGAATGCAGGCGCATACGGCGGCCAGACGGCAGATATTTTGTTCTGCAGCACCTATTATGATATGGAAGGCGGCGGCCTTTCCACTCTTGCCGGTGCAGACCATGCCTTTGACTATCGAAACAGTATTTATCGAACGCACAAAAAGTGGATCATTTTGTCCGCGTCATTTTTGCTGCAGCCTGGGGATCAGAGGAAAATTCGCAGCAGGATGGAAGATTTTATGCAGCGGCGCAAATGCAAGCAGCCCCTGGAATATCCGTCGGCGGGCAGTGTGTTCAAACGGTATCCCGGAAGATATACAGGACAAATGATCGAGGAATGCGGGCTCAAGGGCAGAAGCATCGGCGGCGCCCAGGTATCGGAAAAGCATGCCGGCTTTATTATCAATAAGGGCGGCGCTACAGCAGAGGATGTGCTGCGGCTGATTGATGTAATTCGTCAGGAAGTTCTGCAGAAGTTTGGTGTAGAAATCGAATGTGAAATGATTTATTTGGCATAATGGCAGAAAGTTACAGCAAAAATACCAAGGAAGCGATTCTTCATACGTTTCCTAAAAAAAAATGTTGCCAGCGCATCCGGCAGGATGCGCTGGCCCTGGCAAATATTTACGACGCGTGCGTACGCGCAGAAAAGCTTTTGGCGGTACCGGGGCACTTTCGGTGCGATGCATGTTTTGCAAGCTTTACAGCGGGACTTTTTGTTGTCTTTGGATCAGTAACAGATCCGGACAAGCAGTATCATTTGGAGCTTTCCTTTGAAACGGAAAAGGAGCAAAAGGTTGCTGCAAAGATCTTGTCAGGCGGCGGAATCCGTATGAGGCCGGGCCGGCGCGGGGAACGATATTTGCTGTATTTAAAAAACAGCGGGGAAATCGAAGATTTTCTTGCCCGCACTGGAGCTACCCATGCTGCATTCGATCTGATGAATGCAAAAATTGTGCGGGAGGTACGGGGCAACGCAAACCGACAGATGAACTGCGATATGGCAAATATTACAAAATCCCTGGCCGCTGCCCGGCAGTATACCGATGTGATCGAAGAAATGTTTCAAAAGGGTCAGGAAATTCGCCTCCCAAAAGAACTGCGGGAAACGGCGAAGCTGCGATGTGAAAATCCCCAGTCTTCTATGACGGAATTGGGACAGCTGCACAGCCCCCCTATATCCAAGTCTGGGGTAAAACACAGACTGGACAAAATTTTGCAGTTTTATCAGGGACTGGCAGACAAGAAATAAAGGAGGATGCGGTTATGGCAGATTTTGTGCACCTGCACTTACACAGCGAATACAGCCTCTTAGACGGCGCCTGCCGCATCGCGGATATTCCGGGAATGGTACGTGCCGCCGGCCACACGGCATGTGCTATTACAGATCATGGCGTCATGTATGGCGTAGTAGATTTCTACAAGGCGTGTATCAAGGAGGGAGTCAAGCCAATCATTGGCTGTGAGGTATACGTAGCGTCCGGATCCCGTTTTGACAGGGAGTTTGGCAGGGATCACGCTCCGGAGCATTTGGTGCTGCTCTGTGAAAATGAAACAGGATATAAAAATCTGATTTATATGGTATCCGAGTCTTTTCAAACCGGATTTTATTCGAAGCCGCGGATCGATATGGATTTGCTTCGGGGGCACAGTGACGGTCTCATCGCCTTGTCTGCGTGCCTGGGAGGACGCATTCCCCGGTTAATTTCTTCCGGCAATTATGACGATGCGGCGGCCTATGCCGCGGAGATGCGGGAGCTGTTTGGCCCAGATCGGTTTTATTTAGAAGTACAGGATCATGGACTGGCAGAGCAGAAGATTGTCAACGAAGCGCTGTTTAAAATGAGTGGGCAGCTGGGGATCGGCCTCGTCGCCACCAACGACGTCCACTATCTGCGCCGCGGCGATAGTGATGCCCAGGCGATCCTTATGTGCATCCAAACCAACAGCTGCATTGAGGACGGCCGGCCCATAGGCTTTGAAACAGATGAATTTTATTATAAGGAGACTTGGGAAATGGAACGGCTGTTTGCCGATCATCCCGAAGCCCTTTCCAATACGGCCAAGATTGCAGATATGTGTCAGCTGGATTTTCAGTTTGACAAAACCTATTTCCCCTCCTATTCCTGCCCCGATGGGGAACAGCCGGGTGTATATTTAAAAAAACTTGCTTTGCAGGGATTGGAACGCCGCAGGCAGAATGGCACTATCGATCTAAAAAAACTATCACGGGAGTCCTATTTGCAGCGGTTGGAATACGAGCTTCCCATTATCGATGGAATGGGGTATAGTGAGTATTATCTCATCGTATGGGATTTTGTGGACTGGGCAAAGAGGCAGGGAATTCCTGTGGGCCCGGGAAGGGGCAGCGGCGCCGGAAGCCTTGTCGCCTATCTGGTTGGCATTACTGATGTGGACCCCCTTCGGTTTGATTTGTTGTTTGAGCGTTTTTTGAATCCCGAACGGGTCAGTATGCCCGACTTCGACATCGATTTCTGCTATGATAGAAGGGATGAGGTCATACAGTATGTCCGAGATAAGTATGGGGAAGATCATGTAGCCCAAATCATTACCTTTGGAACCATGGCGGCACGTGCTGTCGTGCGGGACGTAGGCCGAGCTCTCGGAATGCCATATGGGGAAGTGGATGTTGTTGCCAGACAGATTCCGCATACACTGAACATGACGCTGGAGCGGGCCCTGGAAGGCAAGGAGCTTTCCCAAATGTATGAGAGCGACCCAAAGGTGCGGAGGCTCATCGATGTGGGCCGTGCCCTGGAGGGAATGCCGCGCCATGCTTCCACCCATGCGGCCGGGGTAGTAATTACACAAAATCCTCTTACACAGTACGTACCCCTTGCAGTCAACAACGGCGTATGTGTGACCCAGTACAATATGGATACGGTAGCGGAGCTGGGCCTTTTAAAGTTTGACTTTTTGGCCCTACGGTATCTGACTATTATTGCTGCGGCGGAAAAGGAAATTGCTCGCCGGATTCCTGGCTTTTCCATGGCTACGATTCCACTGGATGACAGGGCCGTGTATTCCATGCTTTCCAAGGGAAATACGGATGGGGTTTTTCAGCTGGAATCCGGCGGTATGCGTCAGATGCTCACGCAGCTGGCGCCGGAAAATATCGACGATATTATCGCCGCCATTGCCTTATATCGTCCCGGCCCAATGGATTCCATTCCCCGGTATATTGAAGCCCGTCATGGTAAAAAGCCGGAGATGCTGATTCCTCAGCTGGAATCCATTCTTGCCACCACCTATGGATGTATTGTGTATCAGGAACAGGTAATGCGCATCTTTCAGGATGTGGCAGGCTATTCCCTTGGACATGCAGATATTGTGCGAAGGGCCATATCCAAAAAGAAAACGGACGTGCTTCTCAGCGAAAAAGAGGCTTTTGTCCACGGAGCTACGGAGCGAGGTGTTCCGGGAGAAAAAGCGGAAAAGCTATTTGACGATATCGCAGCTTTTGCAAATTACGCGTTTAACAAAAGCCACGCGGCGGCCTATGCCAAAGTATCCTATCAGACTGCATATTTAAAGGCTCACTATTTGAAGGAATTCAACTGTGCTCTCCTCACATCTGTGCAGGGAAGTCAAGGGAAAATCGCAGAATATATCAGCGAATGCAGGCGTCGGGGGATTGCCGTACTTCCACCGGATGTCAACGCCAGTATGACGGATTTTCATGCAGAGGAAGGGGGCATCCGATTTGGCCTCTGTGCTCTAAAAAATATAGGACGCAGTTTTATCGACACAATGATTGCAGAGCGGGAGAGAGACGGTCTCTTCCAGGACTTTGATGATTTTCTGGAGAGAAGTAAGGAGCTGGGGATCAACAAACGGCAGATGGAGGCTTTGATTAAATCCGGGGCACTGGACTCCCTTGGTCCTAAAAGAAGCCAGATGCTTGCGGTATATGTGCCTTTGTTGGAGCGCGGTACCTCTCCAGGTTTGGAAGGACAGCTGGATTTGTTTTCTGCTGTTCCCATGGGAGAGGCAGTGGCGCCTAAAACGGCATTTCCGGATATTCCTGAATTATCTACAGCAGAAAAGCTGCACTTGGAACGGGAAAGCAGCGGTATGTATCTTTCAGGTCACATTCTGGACGACTATACCGATCATATGGATGCCTTGCAATGCGCCGATGCGGCAGGAATCATCAATGCTTTTTCTCAGGACGCCGAAGGGGAACCGCAATACAGGGAGAAGGACACGGTGGTTCTGGCAGGAGTAATTCTATCCCGCACCAATAAAAACACCCGCAGCGGCGAAGCCATGGCTTTTATTACCTTGGAGGATCTTACCGGTGAAATTGAGTTGATCCTTTTTCCTGGTCCGCTGGCTGCTCATTCGTACTTGTTGACTACAGGGAGTATTATTGCAGTGCGGGGAACGATTTCTGTTCGGGAGGAAGAGGAACCGAAAATTCTCGTAAACAGCGTTATGGCTTTGGAAAAAAACGGAGGGGGAACTCCTTTGTTTACACAGAAAGAAACAAAAGAGAAGACACCGGACCGCGCCGCGCCGGAGCATACGCAGAAGCTGTATATTAAGGTGCCTTCTCAAAATTCGGCAGCATTTCGGCGGGCGTCTGCGTTTTTAAGTATTTTTCCTGGAAATATACCGGTTACTTTTTACGACGAAGAGGCAAAAACTGCGTTTCGCGGTATAAATTTCGGTGCGTTAGTGAATGATTTTACTTTAAGAGAATTACGTGATATTTTAGGAGATACTGCTGTAGTAGTAAAATAAGCGTATATTTTCCAAATTTCACAACACGTTCATAAATAAATTGTATACTTTTTGGTATACCATAGAAAAAATAGTAAGGCTTGTATACGGGATTTAATAAAAAGGATTCAACGGGAAGGGAGCGAGAATCGTATGGCTGATAATCATTTGCCGCAGGACGCGCCTATAGACGCGCCGCTGCAGGAGGGAATGCCGCCATCCAATAAAGGTACCCGTGATGTTTGGAAAACGGTGGGGAAGGTTTCTCTGCGTGTGTTGACATATGTTATGAATACCCTTTTGACACTTCTTTTAATCGGTGCTGTTTGCGGCATTATTGTGGGAACCGTGTTTTGTATTTATATTAAAAATTACGTAGACCCTCATATTGATTCCTCACTTCTCGTAGGCGCCAGATCAGACAATACTACCCGTATGTATTATATGGATTTTGAAACAGAAGACGATCGGATCAGTGAGGACGGAACCCCTGTAGAATTGGAAAGCGAGCGGCTGTACAGTTCTGACAATAGTATTTGGGTTTCTTATGAGCAAATGCCGGAGGATCTGATCAATGCCTTTACTTCGATTGAGGACCACCGCTTTTTTGACCACAATGGTGTGGACTGGCTGCGGACCGGTAAGGCGGTGCTTACTTATTTCTTCGGAGCGGGGGATTTTGGCGGCTCCACCATTACCCAGCAGCTTGTAAAAAATCTGACGGGGGATAAAGAAAACTCCATACAGCGAAAGGTACAGGAGATTTTCCGCGCTCTAAATCTGGAGAAGGAAATGAGCAAGGAAGAAATTCTGGAAATGTATTTAAATATCGTTTTTCTTGGAAACAACTGCTATGGTGTACAGGCTGCCGCTAATACCTATTACGGCAAGGATGTAAGCGAACTGTCCCTTGTGGAATGTGCTTCTCTCGCGGCCATTGTCAAGAATCCCACCAAATATGAGCCGGTGCGGCACGATGTGGTGATGTATGAGGACGAAAACGGAGAAGAGTATGAAGATGGCAACCGCGCCCGTCGCAATACAGTGCTTTATACAATGCACCAGTATGGAAAGATCAATCAGGCTCAGTTTGATGAGGCTGTAGAGACAGATCTTGTGCTGAATATGGACGAAGACGGCGAAAGCGGTGCCAATAGTACCGACCATATCAATTCCTGGTATACGGACGCGGTGATTGCGGATGTACGGGACGCGCTGATGGAGAAATATGGCTATTCCAGTTATACAGCCAGTCTGGCCATCTATACAGGTGGACTGCAGATATACACTTGCATGGATCCTAAGGTGCAGGATGTACTGGAGGAAGTTTATGTAAACGATGAACAGTATTTCCCTTACGCAACCGGCGGTCTTCAGCCGGAATCATCTATGATTGTTCTGGATCCTTACACAGGAGATGTATTGGGTCTTGTGGGGGGGCGCGGAGAGAAAACGCAAAACCGGATTCTGGACCGTGCAACCCAGGCAAAACGTCCTGTGGGATCCAGTATCAAACCCCTGTCGGTCTATGCGCCTGCGGTGGATTTGGAAGTGATCACTATGGGTTCTATCTATGATGACGTACCTGTGAAAACGACAGATGCCGGGGTTCCTTGGCCCCGCAACCTGCCAAATGTGTATGGCGGTCTTACTACCATACAGGATGCGGTTCGCCGCTCTGTCAATACCATTGCTGTGCGTGTGCTGGAGGATATTACTGTAGATTACTCCTTTGACTTTTTAAAAAATACCCTCCATATGGATAATGTAATCGAATCCTATACGACCGGAAGTGGACAGGTTGTCAGCGACAAGGATTTGGCCCCTCTGGCTCTTGGACAGTTTTCCTACGGTATTACTTTGTGGGAATTGACCGCAGGATATGATATGTTCCCCAATGAGGGCGTATATTCTAAATCCAGACTCTGGTATAAGGTGCTGGACAGCGATGGCAATGTGGTTTTGGAAAATGAACCGGACTATGAAATTGCAATCAGTGAGGAAGCTGCTTCCATTATGACAAAAATGCTGCAGGGCGTTGTCACCAGCGGAACAGGAACGGCCGTTACGTTGGATCAATATGTAGATGTGGCTGGTAAAACGGGTACTACCACAGCGGATTTTGACCGTACATTTGTGGGGTATACACCGTATTATCTTGGCGGCGTTTGGGTTGGCTATGATATGAATCAGGCGCTCTCCGACTTTGGTACAAATCCGGCTATACAGATTTGGGATAAGGTGATGACCATGCTCCATGAGGATATTTTTGCCAGAGTGCGCGCCGGGGAAGAAACGCTGAAAAGTTTTGAAGTATCTGACCGGCTTGTGGAGTGTACCTACTGCAGATATACCGGGCTTCTGGCTACGGAAAGCTGCTGGGGAGAAAAGGGATATTTCACTAAGGACACTGTCCCGACGAGTTATTGCTACGGACACGGCTAAGCAGTATAGCATATCTGAAAAATCACCTCATATATATTTATGAGGTGATTTTTATGTTTTCTACTTTTAAGCGGGATGCCGGTATATGGATAAGGGAAATTCGTGAAAATCCTATAAAAATGCTGCTTGCGCCCTGCGCGCTTTTACTTATAGCATTTTTATTTCGCATTTTTTCCGGCAGTACTACCAATTTATACAGCTTATTGGTATGTAAGGGATTTTTCCCCGGGGCATTTTGGTATATGCTGGGACATATTTTGCGTATTTTCTGTGCCGGGCTAATGCTGACTGGGGTTTTATTTTGCAGGGGACTTTTTGAGCTGCGTTTGAAGGCTTTTGCCTGCACTGCTGTGATCTGCCTTGTACTACTTATCGAATATCGGATCATTTTTGTTTCTGTCAGTCCCATTTTGGCACTGCTGCTGTGTGCAGCGTCCCTTGCAGCTGCTTTCCTGAGTATGATGCTGTTTCTAAAGACCTGCTGCCCAGGCGCGTTTCCATCCTTGCTGTTTCTTCTATTTCAATGTATCTTTTTGATTCAACTTATCTCCCTGTGCGCGGCCCTTTAGGCATTTCTACTGAAAGAATTTGTAACAAATCATTGAATTTTGCCGAATTGCTTGACAAATTATACGCCGTGGGCTATACTGAACATAGGAAATACATTGGAGGTTTATCATGAAAAAATGTAAAATTCTTTGTATGTTGCTTGCAGTGGTATTGGTTCTGCCGATTTTTGCAAGCTGCTCCAGCGGAAAAGTTGTGGCAAACAATGTTTCGCTGAAGTTTGTCATCCCTGCCGAAGAAGAGGGCGGAGATGAGGATGTTCGCTTTTCCAAAGGCGAAATAAAGGTAGAAGGCACAAAAGACAATCCTCCCACTGTGCTGCAGGCTGTAGAAGAAGCACTCCAGGAATATGAAGTGGCCTATAAATTGACTTCTGACGGTGCTTCCATTGGCGAGGTATTTGGTCTCAAGCAGGATGACTCTTCCGATGCAGAAAGAGGATACTATCAGTATTGGAAATGTACCATTAATGGAGAAGACTCCTCTGAAGGACGCCAGAGCGTAACCAAGATTTACGATAATGACGAAATTGTCTTTACTTGGACGGAGGGTAGTCAGGGCAGGCGTGACACGACTGCTGCTGACGCGGATACTACGGATCCCAGCGCAGATACTACTGGTGAAATTCCTTCCAACACAACTGCAGAAACTACAGAAGAAGCATAATATGTCGATTATCCCTTGGTTTTACCGGGGGATAATTTTTTTATCGGTGTCATAAAACCCGTCCGCCTCTCATACTATGTACAAAGAGTTTTGAGCGGAGGAATCGTATGACAAGTACAAACATATACCAGGATATAGCGACCAGAACAGGCGGAGACATCTATATCGGTGTTGTAGGCCCGGTGCGCTGTGGAAAATCTACCTTTATCAAGCGCTTTATGGAAACTTCTGTGGTTCCCAATATCAAGGGGGAATACGACCGGAAACGGACAATGGATGAATTGCCCCAGAGCGCAGGCGGCAAAACGGTCATGACAACAGAACCCAAATTTGTACCGGACGAAGCGGTGCCGGTTTCCTTTGGAGACGGGGCAACCATGCGGGTTAAAATGATCGACTGCGTGGGATATCTTGTGCCGGACGTCCTTGGTACAACGGAAAATGGGGAAGTACGCATGGTGAAAACCCCTTGGTCCCAGGACCCGGTTCCTTTTGAAGAGGCAGCAGAGTCAGGCACACGAAAAGTGATTTGCGACCATTCCACTGTTGGTATGTTGGTCACCTGCGACGGCAGCTTTGGAGATATTCCCCGGGAAAACTATGTACAAGCGGAAGAACGTATTGCCAAGGAACTGCAGGAGCTTGGTAAGCCATTTGCCATTATACTGAATTCTTCCAGACCGGAGTCTGACCAGGCAGAGGCCCTTGCCATGGAGCTGGAGGCAAAATATAACGCCCCGGTCGCGCTGATCAACTGTCTGGAATTGGATGCGGAAGACGTTGGTCATATATTAGAAATGTTACTTTACGAATTTCCCATACGGGAAATTGATTTACAGCTGCCGGGGTGGGTTGCTGCCCTGCCGAAGGAACATAAGCTTACCGAAGTTATAATAAACAGCCTATCTGATATAATAGAAGAAATTAAAAATTTAAACGATGTGACAGCATTTGCAGAAAAATTGGCTGATTTGGTTTCCAGTGAAATTGAAGCCCGTTACGAGAGCGGTGGCGCAACAACACAGATTGCTTCAACTGACCTTGGGACAGGTGTGGCGACGGTATCTTTAAACTTCCCCCAATCCATGTATTACAACATCATTTGTGATCTTACCGGTATATGTGTCCGAAACGAAAAGGAACTGATTTCTGTAATGCTGTCTTTATCCGATGCAAAACGAGAATTGGATAAATACGCAAAAGCAATCGAAGAAATGGAAACGGAAGGGTACGGTATTGTGCTGCCTGGCGTAGAAGGACTCAAATTGGAAGAGCCGGAGATCATTCGTCAGTCAGGGGCATATGGTGTGAAGCTGAAAGCTTCTGCTCCCAGCATTCATATGATTAAAGCGACGATCGAAACGGAAATTAATCCGATTGTAGGATCGGAAGAACAGTCAGAGGAACTGATCCGGCATCTTATGTCCGAATTTGAGGAGGATCCCCAAAAAATTTGGGAGTCTAATATTTTCGGAAAAAGCTTGTACCAACTGGTAGATGACGGACTCCATACCAAGCTGGCGCATTTGTCCGAGGAGTCCAGAGACAAATTGTCAGACACACTGTCAAGAATTGTCAATGAGGGCAGCGGCGGATTGATTTGTATTATACTGTAAAGCAGAAAAGCCACCTGAAGAATCAGGTGGCTTTTTCTATGAAAAAGATCCACTCCTACGTGCAAATATCGTTGCTTTCCCAATGCATTTATGCTATAATAAAGCTACTTTACTGAAAAGGGAGGCTGTATGGAACGCTTTTCCATAGATCATTGGGTCGATCAGTATGTAGATGCTGTGATGGCGGCATTTAGAACGCGGATTCGCTTCATCGGCCTGCAAGGAAGCTGGGGCAGGGGAGAGGCTACGCCTGTCAGCGATATAGATATGGTCCTGGTTTTAGATGCAGTGGATTACACCGATGTAAAAAAATACAGTCAAATTTTAGATAACCTTCCATACAGAGAAAAGTCCTGTGGATTTATTTCCGGGTGCGCAGAATTGGAGGAATGGGAAAAATCGGATTTATTTCAATTTTTTAACGATACCACTGTTATTTTTGGTTCTTTAGAATATATTTTGAAAAGTATAAAAAGAGAAGATGTTTTACGGGCTGTTAAGATAGGCGCATGTAATATATATCACGGATGCGTGCATAATGCAGTGCATGAGAAAAGAACAGACGTTTTGCAGTCTCATTATAAGGCAGCAGCCTTTACCTTGCGGGCAATTGCGTACTTGAAAAAAGGGATTTTTGCAAGAAAAACGGTAGACCTGATGGAGCTTCTTGATGCCGAGGATCGGGAAATCCTGCGGCAAGGCGCACGTTTATCGGAGGAGAAATGTATTTCAGATACTTTGTTCAATACATCCTCTGCGCTTCTTATCCAATGGGCTTCTCGCTGGATTGTTAAATCCTCGCAACCTACAAAGACACAGTCCAATTTCAATCGGGAAGTGGGAACAACCACCCACCAAAGAAATATTGTTACACAGATGGTCGATGGAATTGTTGGAAAAAATGGAGATGAAAGTATTCGGCACAAATTAGCTGGAAGAGCGTCAGAATATTGGATGCTTATAGATGAAGAATAATAGAGAATAGCAAGAAACGGCATAGCTTATACTATGCCGTTCTTTAAAGCAGTTTTTATATAAAAAGAAACCACCTTACATTTGCTTACGTATTCTTTCCAGTGCGCCCTTTTCCAGGCGGGAAACCTGCGCTTGAGATATGCCGATTTCCGATGCGATTTCAATTTGTGTTTTTCCTTTATAAAACCGCATGTTAATAATGGCTCTTTCCCGTTCGTTCAGCGTTTTAAGCGCTTCTCTCAGGGCAATGTCTTCCAGCCAGGATTCGTCGGTGTTGTTGGTATCACTCAGCTGATCCATTACGTAAATCGAATCCCCGCCGTCGCTGTATACAGGGTCATATAAGGACATAGGTTCCACAATGGCTTCTATAGCGTTGGTGATGGCCTCTGGCTCCTCACCCAAGGCATTCGCAATTTGTTCTATAGTAGGTTCATTGCAGTCGCTGCGTTGGAGCTGTTCTCGGGCTTGTAGTGCCCGATATGCCAGGTCTCTAACAGATCTGCTGACCCGTATCGTATTATTATCCCGCAAATACCGGCGTACTTCACCAATAATCATGGGAACAGCATAAGTGGAGAATTTTACGCAAAGATCCGTATTAAAGTTATCAATTGCTTTTATGAGACCGATACAACCAACTTGAAAAAGGTCGTCTAAATTTTCTCTGCGGTTGGTAAAGCGCTGGATAATGCTGAGTACCAACCGCAAATTACCATCAATCAGTTTTTGTCTTGCCTTTTCATCGCCGTTTTTGCTGCGAACAAGTAAATCATGCTTTTCTTCATCATTCAACGTTTTTAGCTTTGCGGTATTTACTCCGCAAATTTCCACTTTATTATAATACATCCATTTCGCCTCTCGCTGTTTGATACTTAAAGTATTGCCACAGAAAGGATGCTTATACAGTGGATGGATTTCCTCATATTACCTGTTATTTTAAAATGTCTGGCATTTCTCCCAGCATATTTTCAATATAAATCCCGTATCCTTCTGTTGAATCGCTGACCAAAACATGGGTCACAGCGCCTACCAGAAGATCATCCTGAATAATAGGACTGCCGCTCATACCCTGCACAATCCCACCGGTTTTTTCTACCAGCTTCGGATCAGTGATTTTTATTGTAAAGTTTTTCGTCTGTGCATCGCTGTTTTCTGGAATGATAATTTGGGCTGTGTATTCTTCTATGGTATTATCATCCAGCGTACAGCGGATTACAGCTTCTCCATCGTGGATTTTGTCTTTTTTTCCTATATCAATCAGCGTACCTGTTTCTTTTAGGTGGGATATATCAGAAAATACGCCGAAAACACCGCATTCTGTATTGCTGGTCACGGTCCCGGTTTTTCCGGAGGAAAAGAATCCGTGCAGTTCTCCCGGAGCGCCGGGCGCTCCCTTATTAATTCCGGAAATAGAAATGTCCGTTACAATACCGCGTTCAATTTTGAGTAAATTTCCATCGCTGCTGCAAATTCCATGACCCAGGCCGCCAAATCCGCCTGTATCAGAAATTACATATGTCACTGTACCAATGCCAGCCGTACTATCCTTCATCCAAATACCGATACGGTATTTGTTTGTACTTTCAGACAAGACGGGAGTGATAGAAACCTCAAATTCTTCATTTCCTCTGCGGCAGGTGAAGGAAATCGGTTCTCCATTGCTGTCTTCTACCGCTTTTGCTACATCTTCAGCTGTATCCATTTCCTTTCCATTAACCTTCAAAATAATATCGTTCTCCTGAATACCTGCATCCCCCGCGGGAAGCTTGCTTCCTTCTGCGCTGTCTACTTCACTAATACCGCTGACAATCAGCGTACCTGTATAAAATTTAACCCCAAAGGGCATACCTCCAAGATATACTTGTGTAATATCCTCCGCTCCATTTGCATGGACGCATAGCGGAGCGAAAAGAATCATTACAGCAAGCAGTGCTGCAATGATTTTATTTTGTTTCCTGATTTTCATTTATATAAATCCGCCTTTGCTTTTTTTGACTGTTTACACATCCATAATTAATGTGCACCGCCGGGACCTCAATATGAATTGCAAAATTAACGGTAACTGCAAATCTTACCCAGTTTTTATTGACAAAATTTTGCAGCGCGACTATAATAAAAAAGTAAAAAGTCAAGCAGGAACAGAGATTGCGGCAATTTTTATTTTGCCGACGAAGGGAAAGGAAACGGAATTTTTATGCTGACTGCGGTCGTTGGAATTAACTGGGGTGATGAGGGAAAAGGAAGAATCGTGGATCTTCTCAGCAAGGACCAGGATATTGTTGTTCGATATCAGGGTGGTAACAATGCCGGACACACGGTAATCAATGAAAAAGGCGAATTTATTTTAAATTTGCTGCCATCCGGTATTCTACGGGAAAATGTTGTATGTGTAATGGGCAATGGAATGGCAATTGACCTGCAGCATTTACATAATGAAATACAGCGCCTTCGGGAAAAAGGGATCCATGTGGGGCCCGACAATTTAAAAATCAGCAACAGGGCTGTTGTTACCATGCCGTATCATGTAGCCCTGGACTGTTATGAAGAAGAACGGCTGGGTAAAAACAGTTATGGGTCCACACGGCGGGGAATTGCGCCGGTTTACAGCGATAAATATGCAAAAAAAGCAGTGCGTACCGGAGATTTGCTCCATTCCAAGTATTTACAGAAAACGCTCCCCGACATTCTTGCCTATAAAAATTTAATCATTGAAAAAGCTTACGGCAAACCGGGTATGGATTTACAAGCTGCCATAGAATATTTGCGTATGTATGGGGAAGAATTCCGAGAGTATATTTGTGATACAGGCGCATATCTCTTTCAGGCAAATCAGGAAGGAAAGCGAATCATGTTTGAAGCTCAGCTGGGCGCGCTGCGGGATATAGACTATGGTATTTACCCCTTTACTTCTTCCTCAAATACCATTGCCGCCTATGCGCCAATTGGTGCTGGCGTTCCCGGCCTGAAACTGGATACAGTTGTTGGAATTATGAAAGCATATTCCACATGTGTTGGAGCTGGGCCCTTTACGGTGGAGATGGATGGCAAGGAGGCACAGGATCTGCGTACAGCGGGAGGGGAATTTGGCGCCGCCACCGGCAGGCCCAGACGTGTAGGCGCTTTTGACGTAGTGGCGTCCAAATATGGAATTCGTGCACAGGGAAGTGATAAACTGGCGCTTACGAAATTGGATGTGCTTTCCTATATGAAAAAGATCCCGGTTTGCACTGCTTATTTATATCATGGGCAGTTGCTGCATCAATTTCCTGTAGGAGAAGTCTTGGATGGGTCCCAGCCTGTGTATGAATATTTAGACGGCTGGTGCGAGGATATCAGCAGCTGTCGTTCCTTTCAGGAGCTTCCAGCAAACGCAAAAAAATATATTGAATATATTGAAGAAAAAATCGAACAGAAAATGTGGTTGATTTCTGTTGGTGCCCAGAGAGACGCATATTTTATGCGATAAGCGTTGAATTTTATAAAAACAGTGTGCACGCCGCTTGGTGGCTGCATACTGTTTTTTATAAAAAATCAAGAAATTTAAAAAAAACATATTGACAAAGGTGAGATTTTTTAGTATACTATTGCCTGCAGGCGACGTGATGCAAGCGTGCTGGATTGGATACGCGAGAGTGGCGGAACTGGCAGACGCGCACGTTTGAGGGGCGTGTGGTTTTACCGTACGGGTTCAAGTCCCGTCTCTCGCACCATCAGCAGGTCGCAGTGCAAAATTACATATGCGGATATGGCGGAATTGGCAGACGCGCTAGATTCAGGTTCTAGTCGGGGCAACTCGGTGGAGGTTCAAGTCCTCTTATCCGCACCAAAAAGCGACAAATTTCGAAGATAACGGAATTTGTCGCTTTTTATAGTATATACCCGGATTGCATTAAATTATGAACTTAGGTATGGATAAATACGATTAATCTTTGAATGCTTGGGAATTTCATAAATAAGTTTATATTTTTATAAAATAATGTTGTAATAGCTGAACTTGATATGATAGAATAGGAAATTTAAAGTTCGGAGGTGAAAAATATGGTAACTTTCTTAAAGTTAAGAAATATCTAAAGTGCATGGAACTGTATTAAATAGTTTTATGCACAAGTGAAAGATAAAAACTATTTAATTAGAGGAGATTGTACAATGATATTTTAAGACAATGTAATTAAAGAGCATTAAAAAAATGTTTATTTTATATCCGGAACGCCTTGCGGTGGGAAGACAACTATTTCACGAGAGTTGTTTAAGCGGCATAATTTATTCGTTTATGATATTGATGAACAGTTTGAAAATCATCAAAAACTTTCAAATTCTGTTTTTCAACCGTCGATGAATAAAATCTTTAAAGATGCGGATGAGTTTTTTGGGCGTACTGTAGAGGAATATAAAAAATGGCTGATTGATAACACAAGAGAACAATTGGATTTTGTGTTGCTTGATTTAATTCGTCTTTCACAAAATCAGATTGTATTGTGTGACTGCCATTTGACGGTGGAAGAAGCTGAAAAATTCACGGAATCATCAAGAATCGTTTTTTAATAAAAGAGCCTTTGAATTTAGTTGATGATTACTGTAATCGCCCTGATCATCTGGATTTTATCGAATTTATAAACAGTGCGACTGATGCTGAAAAAGCAAAAGCGATATGTAATACAACCTTGAAAATCCTTAACGAGAAAAGACGTAAAGATATCAAAAATAGTAGCTTTTATTGGATTGAGAGAACCCCTAAAAGTACAGTCGATGAAACTGCCGGGAAAGTCGAACGGCACTTTGGATTTGTAAAAAATGATTTCCGTATGGATGCATTGGAGATAAAAAAGTAGACAAAGAAACGGACTTGGCGAATAAACTGATCTGTTTTGTTGAGAATTTCTCATGGGTAGATGTAAAAGAACATATGTCAGGAATTTTCCGGGCGTGGGCGCTTACTGATTGGGAAACGCCATTTGCGGCAATCGTGAATGAGCAAATTGTGGGAATGCTTTTTGTCATGAAGACAGACTATTATTCGTTGCTTGAAATATATCCATGGATATCAGGTATCTTTGTGGCGGAGGATTATCGTGGACACAGGATCAGTGAAAAGCTGATCGATTTTGCAAATGCTTATGCAAAGAAAAATGGATTTGACAGAACATATATTCCGTCGGAACATGTAGGTTTGTATGAGAAGTATGGATATCGCTATGTCAAGAATATTGTTAATTACGGTAACGGGAAAGACAGGTTGTACGTCAAAGAAATAAAATAATAACGAGGATTCAAATCTCTCTGCCCAAAACGTAAAAATATCTTTTTTTATAGTAATCAGGCAGAAATCGACAAAAAACTTGTCGATTTTATTTTTATTTTCTCAAGGATTTCATAGGATCCTTTTTATGAAGAAGTGAAAATCTGCTGATAAGGTGGTGCTGATATTGAAAACAACAGGATATATTGCAGAAGTTCATTATAAAAAACCAAAAGATTGTACGCAGTATCCGTTTAATCTGGATGTGTTGCGTACACTGGATACAATAAAACTTGATGGTAATGTAACATTTTTTGTTGGAGAAAATGGTTCTGGAAAATCTACATTGATTGAAGCAATTGCCATTGCTTATGGATTTAATGCAGAAGGTGGTTCTATAAACTACAATTTTTCCACAAGAAATTCTTCTTCAAATTTGTTTGAAAGTTTGCTTTTAACGAAAACCTATAAAAAACCAAAGGACGGATTTTTTCTCAGAGCGGAAAGCTTTTATAATGTGGCTACGCAAATTGAAGCGATGGATTCCATCCCAGCGGCCGCTCCTAAAATTATTGCATCTTATGGTGGAAAGTCTCTTCATGAACAATCACACGGTGAATCCTTTTTGTGCTTAATGAACGAACGATTCAGAGGAAATGGCCTTTATATTTTGGATGAACCGGAAGCTGCCCTGTCAGGGGATAGACAATTGTCTTTTTTGCTTCGTCTCCATGAACTTGTACTTGCAAATTCTCAGTTCATTATCGCTACCCACTCACCTGTATTATTATCCTATCCAAACGCAACGATTTACAGTATAGAATCCAGTGGAATAAAAAAAAGAAAATATGAGGAAACAACTCCGTATCAATTTTATAAGATGTTTATGGATGACTATAAAAGAGTTCTGCATAACTTGTTACAGTAGTTTTACTATTATCTATTAAATGTTCCATTCCTCGTCAGCAGAAAGCAAAAAGCTTGCAGTAAAGTAAAAACTGTATTATAATATAATAGAATCAATTTTAGCAGACGGAAGGTGTCAGTATGTATATTGCCGATTTACACATTCACTCCCGGTTTTCCCGTGCTACCAGTAAGGACTGCGATGCTCCTCATCTGGATTGGTGGGCCCGGCGTAAGGGAATCGGACTGATCGGAACCGGCGATTTTACGCATCCCGCTTGGCGGGCTGAGTTGCGTGAGCAACTGGTCATGGCAGAAGAAGGGCTATATAAGCTGCGGGATGCGCTGTGTCTTCCTGAAGCAATGCCTGGAGAGGCGCCCCGTTTTATGGTTACGGGAGAAATCAGTTCCATTTACAAGCGGGACGGCAAGACCCGTAAGGTTCACAATCTGATTCTGCTTCCCAGCCTGGAGGCCGCAGACGAGTTGTCAGCCAGACTGGAAGCGGTAGGCAATATTCATTCAGATGGACGGCCGATTCTGGGAATGGACAGCAGGGATCTTTTGGAACTGACAATGGATGTCTGTCCGGACGCAGAATTTATTCCAGCACATATCTGGACGCCCCATTTTTCCATGTTCGGTGCCTTTTCCGGGTTCGATACGATAAAAGCTTGTTTTGACGATATGACGCCCAACATTCACGCTGTGGAAACCGGATTATCTTCTGATCCGCCTATGAATTGGCGGGTATCTGCACTGCAGGGACTTACTTTGGTATCCAACTCTGATGCCCATTCTCCTGCCAAACTGGGACGTGAGGCCAATTTGCTGGATACCGATCTCTCCTATAGTGCCCTGGTCCGTGCTATCCGAACGGGACAGGGTTTCGAAGGAACAGTAGAATTTTTTCCAGAGGAAGGGAAATATCATTTGGATGGCCATCGTAACTGTGACATTTGCTTTACGCCAGCTGAGGCGGCCGCGCATAACGGCCTCTGTCCGGTGTGCGGCAAAAAACTGACTATAGGTGTAGAGCATCGGGTGGAGGAACTGGCCGACCGTCCTGCGGGCTTCCGTCCCGATCAGGCCAAGCCTTTTGAAAGTCTCGCGCCTTTGCCGGAGGTTATTGCAGCTTCTCAGGGAGGCGCGCCAACGGGCAAAAAAACCATGGAGCTATATGAAAAGATGCTTGACATCTTGGGTCCGGAATTTTATATTTTACGTCAAACTCCTATCGCAGATATAGAAAGCGTAGCTGGCCCCTGTGTGGCTGAGGGCATACGCCGTCTGCGTGTGGGCAAGGTGGACAGAAAAGCCGGGTTTGATGGAGAATATGGTACCATTTCGCTTCTTACTCCTGGGGAGAGAGAAAAGCTGAATGGACAAATTTCCTTTGCCGATACTGGAATGCCGCAGAAGTCAAAAAAGCGGCAGCCGGTCCAGAATAAGAAAAAATCGTCTTCCGCCTCACCTACATCTATTCCTACAGTAGTGCAGGAGGAAGTACTTAACCCTGCACAAAAAGAAGCAGTTACCGCCAACCAGCGAGTAGTTGCAGTCGTCGCTGGACCCGGAACAGGAAAAACAAAGACCCTGGTCGCGCGGATCGCCTATTTGGTTGAAGAATTGGGCGTGCGACCAGAAAAAATCACCGCTGTCACCTTTACAAATAAAGCTGCTGCAGAAATGCGGCATCGGCTGGAAAACCGGCTGGGAGGGAAGCGTGCAGTAGCCCGAATGACCATCGGAACCTTTCACGCCATCTGTCTAAATCGGTTGGAAGATGTCCATCTCATCAGTCAGGTGGATGCACTTACGATTGCCGCTGAATTATTGGATCGTACCGGGAAAAAGGGAAGCGCTGCGGGATTTCTGCAGGCGGTTTCCCGCGTTAAAAACGGTCTGGATCCAGACGAGGCCGGAGTAGACAAGGACTTGTTTGATGCGTACTGCAGCCGGCTGCAGGAGCAGAATCTGCTGGATTTTGACGACTTACTTGTAGCAGCATTGAAGCAGGATCTATCGGACAGCAGAAACTTTACCTATCTGCTGGTGGATGAATTTCAGGATATCAATGATGTGCAGTATGCCCTTGTCAGGCACTGGAGCAGGGAAGGAAAGAGCCTTTTTGTTATTGGGGATCCAGACCAGTCCATATATGGTTTCCGGGGGGCAAATGGCAACTGCTTTGGTCGATTATTGGAGGATTATCCTGCCCTGCAAACCATTCGTCTTGTGGAAAATTACCGTTCCACGCCGGAGGTTCTGAAAGCAGCGCTTCCTGTAATTGAAAAAAATCCAGGGAGTTCACGCGCGCTTTCCCCTAACCGTCCCTCCGGCGTGCAGGTGCGCCTTGTACAGGCTAAGGATGACTTTTCTGAAGGGATTTTTATTGCCAAGGAGATCGGAATTATGACCGGCGGCATTGATATGTTGGAAGCGCAGAAAGGCAGACAGGAGCGAACCATCCGTTCTTTTTCCGATATTGCGGTACTTTGCCGGACACATCGTCAGCTGCAGCTTGTGGAAAAATGCTTGCAGCATGACGATATTCCTTGTGTTATCAGCGGTCGGGATACATTTTTAGAAACAGATGAAGTGCGGGGAACTCTGGCATTCTTGCGTGCTTTGCAAGCGCCGGATGAGGGCATTTCCATGGAAACAGCACTTCGCCTGCTGTGGAAATGTCCCGGTGATTTGATTTTGCAGATCCGAAAAATATGCGAAAAGCAACGGGAATTTGATCCAGCGGACTTTGCGGAGATTGTTTCTAAAAACGAAATTTTAAAGCCATGGCTAGAGACAGTACATACATGGCTTCCGATGGTAAAAAAGGAGAAGCCTTGGAAACTGATTGCCCGCTGGGAGGAGGAGTACGGAAAATCCCCTGCGCTGGAGTCTCT
Organism: uncultured Clostridia bacterium; assembly: GCA_947627475.1. Lineage (GTDB taxonomy): Bacteria > Bacillota > Clostridia > Oscillospirales > CAG-272 > Avispirillum. Next base: position 11,185 of record CANQWE010000012.1, on the reverse strand, counting down.
TAGAAATACGGCAGTTTTTCATACCAGCTTTCAGGAGTTATGGAACATCCTGATTTTAGGCCAGGAGGCAGATTTGTGTCGTGCTGCAGGTAAAGGCTGGGAATCAGGAGCAGTACAGCTTATGACTTTGCACGGCTCTAAAGGCTTGGAATTCCCCGCGGTATTTTTAGCTGGTGTAAAAGAAGGAACGCTCCCTTTGGAATCCAAGGGAAGAACGACGGATATGGAAGAGGAGCGGCGTCTGTTTTATGTGGGTATGACGCGCGCCCGCGAGGAGCTGCTTCTTACTACAAGTCCAGAGCTATCTTGTTTTTTGCAGGACCTTCCTGCTTCTGTTGTAAAGGAAACTGCCGTACGGCGGGAACGCCCGGCAGAACAGCTGTCCTTTTTCTAATTTTACAATAGAGCAATGAGAAAAAACAATATTAAGGAAGGCTATATATGAAATACTATCTATTGATACCCGCCGGTATTTTTCCGTACGTACTACTCATTTCGCTGTACTGCTTATTTTCTGAAACTCTCACGCCCCTTTTCTTGATCGGCGTGCTTTTCTTACTTTTTCTCGTTGCTTTCATCTGCAACGCTGTTTTCGTTTCACTGAGTATGGTGCAAAAATGGAATGCAAAAGGGATCGCCCTAGCCAATATGGTGGTAAAATTAATACAGATCCCGGCTTATCTTGCGATATTTGTTTTAGGCGTTTTATTTTTTATAAGTATTTTTACATATGTATTTTCTATTTTTTTTATTTTATATGATGCTGCGGCGATCTTATTGACGGGACTCATTGGAGTGGCTGCGGTGATCCGTGCACATGCAGAGGGAAGGGCAACGGATGCATTTGCGGTAATCAATGGAATCCTGCAATTTATTTTCTGCGTAGATGTGGTAAGCTCTATTGTTGTGTATGTCAGAGCAAGAAAAAAATAATTGGCATATAAAATGCTGCATGTGTTATGTATGTGTAGTTTTATAAAAAATGAGTCCTGGCTAAGGGTTGTACTTTTAAGGACAAAAGGCTGTGTAGAATTTCTACACAGCCTTTTGACTTATGCTTTTAACAAGCAGGGAAGATGTACATCACTTTTCTCACTTGTTAGAAGAACCGTAAACCCTTTTATCGCCTCAAAAGATTATTGAATAGTGTTACCGTCGTTTAGTTCATAAATCAAAATTCCTACTCATTAACGGTACCTAAGGCGATAGCTATCATTACGGCTACTTGCTTATCTTTTTCTTCTTTACATTACAGCGCATATCTATCCACAAAACCATCCTTTAGTTTTATCGGCAGTTCGTGTAACTCGGCAATTTTCTTTTCCTTATAATATATTGAGTAATTGCCATTAGATTTAATTTTAATCTCTATTCTTCCCTCAAAAGCCTCAATTTGTAAATCTCCAAATGAAACGCATTTCTTTAAGTAGTACAACTTTTCATTCTCCAATGTAACCGTACATATCTTGGCTTCTTTTTCAAATAAGAGTATACCACCAGATATGAGCCATTGTTTGACGGTGCCGATTTTTCTTTGCCATTGTTTGTGTCATATACCGTTAATATATTTCTATCAGTCAAAAGCTTTGTTTCCAATCAGATACAAACACTTCCGTTTCTTCCTTGGTAGTGATTAAATATTGATTCTTGCCGCCGACAGCTGTCGCACCAGAAACACCCAGCAATGTTTTAGCCATTGTGCTTACAGAATTAGACAATTAACACATTCTCTGTGTTGACTTTGTGAATAACCTTATCTGCTGTCTTATTGAGAACTGTTTCTTTTTTACTGCTGCAACACTTTCCTTAAAAGATTCTTTCACCTTGTCCAATTTATGTTTGCTAACAATCAGTTTGATTATTGACATTTTTTCACTCCGTTTTATGTATTTTTCATTATACACCTTGCAAATTTCGCCGATTTTGTTTATTATAACATATTTCGATAATAAACACTTCCCCGAATTTTTCAACATACCATTGAAAACATACGATTAGACTTAAGTGATATTGTGAGACAAGTCTCACAGTTATATTTTGTCTAACGGCAAAGTGATATTAGAACCTAAAGGTTTTATTGATAATTTTTGTCCTTAAACTTGCAAAGCAAATATCACTCGCCGCAGGCGAATAAAACTGGCCAAGTATCCTTACGGGTACTTGGCCTATGCTGGGACTCTTTTTTTACTGTGTGCTGAATTTTTGTTTTACAGCACTGATTTTGTTTTGGTCTGCTTGCTCAGACGGATACCAGCCCTTTGCTGCCATTGTGCTGTAAAGGGTATCCTGCATGGTGAGGGAATCCTGGAGAGCGGTGCTGAATGCCTGATGAATATTAGCGGTGGAAGATTCCAATGTTCCATGCATATACAAGTCGCAAACGCCTTTCTCCAAAAGGAGAATATTTTCCATAAGATTTTTGTCGTCCATTATCATTCCTGCCTTTCTTACATTATCCAAGTAAGCTGTAAAAACTCTGGAAAATCTGCTGATGCTTCTGTGCCATCTGCTCAACACAGGTTTTCAGCTGAGCATCCTGAATTTGAGCTGCGCATTCCTTACATGCGGTTTGAAAATACTGCTCGTGACCGAGTGCGTCTTCTACATATAAAAGCTCTTTTGACGTCATATCTTTTGCCTCCTGTTTATTTATTTCAACATCAGTATTGTTCCGGAAAAATAAGAATATGCAAAATAAATAAATTTTTCTAAATTTTACACTTACGCCAAGGTGCATGTTTTCTAATCCTGCGGATACAATAACTACGGAATCAGTTTTGATTCCAATTGAAGAAACCGAGGCATGACAAATGGAAAAAAAGGCAAATCACTGCATTGCCTGCTCTGTTGAACAGTGCGCAAACAACTCTCAAAGTGGTTACTGCGTGCTGGATAAGATCCAGGTAGGCACACACGAGTCGAATCCCACAGTTATCCAGTGTACAGATTGTGAATCTTTTGTACTTGGTACAGGTGACTGCTGCCATTAAGATCGGCAGCGTAAATCAGACGGTTTTAAAAGAAAAAAGCGCATGTATGTGCGCTTTTTTCTTTATAAAACGGGATGAACCTGATTAAACGGGATGAACCTGCGCTTCCTTATCGGCATGCTCCATATCAATTCCGTATTTTTTTGCTTTTCTATATTCGAAAAACTTTGTTGCAACCTGCTCGAACAAGGCATAGGACAAAACGTCCTCATCCTGCTCCATATACTGGGCACATTTTTTACGGAGCGTATCCAATTCCGGTTCCAGCTTGTCAGCAGGTCGGCAGGTGATGGGTTCCTCATCGCCAATAATTTTATGGCGAAATTCATCGGAAATGGGGGCAGGGCACTTACCGTACTCCCCACGAATCAACCCTTTAAATTCTTTGGAAACCATTTTATACCGCTCCCCCCCGATTACATTCAACACAGCCTGTGTTCCCACGATTTGGGAAGAAGGGGTAACCAACGGAGGATAGCCGGCGTCTTCACGTACCCGGGGTACTTCTGCCAATACTTCATCCAGCTTTTCAGACTGACCGGCCTGTTTCAGCTGGGACACAAGGTTGGACAGCATTCCGCCGGGAACCTGATAGAGCAGTGCGTTTACATCTACCTTTAAAACCTTAGGATCCAGTAAACCGGATTCCAGATATTTTTCCCGGATGGGCGTAAAGTATTTGCAAATGATATCCAACTGCTTTAGATCGATGCCAGTGTCGTATTCTGTACCTGCCAGTGTAGCTACCAGAGGCTCTGTAGGTGGCTGTGAAGTGCCCATAGCCAGCGGGGAGATAGCAGTGTCTACTACGTCTACTCCTGCTTCTATGGCCTTTAAAACAGTCATGGAAGCAAGACCGGAGGTATAATGGGTATGAAGCTGAATTGGAATAGAAACGGTTTCTTTCAGTGTTTTCACCAATTCAAATGCGCTGTAAGGCTTAAGCAAACCAGCCATGTCTTTGATACAAATCGAGTCCGCACCCATTTCTTCCAGCTGCTTGGCATACTGTGCAAAGGACTCGTTGGTGTGATAGGGACTGGTAGTGTAGCTGATCGCCGCCTGCACATGTCCGCCTTCTTTTTTTGTAGCATCAATGGCAGTTTTTAGATTACGGGCATCATTGAGTGCGTCAAAAATACGTAGGATATCAATTCCGTTTGCAATGGATTTCTGTACGAAGTATTCCACCACGTCGTCGGAGTAATGCCGATATCCAAGAATGTTCTGCCCACGAAACAACATTTGCAGTTTGGTATTTTTTACACCATTTCTGATTTTACGAAGCCGTTCCCAGGGATCCTCATTTAAAAACCGAAGGCAGGAATCAAAAGTGGCCCCGCCCCAAGCTTCCAGGGAATGGTAGCCGACTTTATCCAGCTCACCCAGAATTGGGAGCATTTCATCGGTGGACATGCGTGTTGCAAAAAGAGACTGATGCGAGTCACGCAGCACCGTTTCAGTAATTTTTACTTTAGCCATATTGTGCTAAGCCTTTCTTTATAAAATAAATATATGTCACCAGTTCCAAGACAGAAACACACCTGCTGCCACAGCAGACCCGATAACACCGGCAACATTCGGTCCCATGGCGTGCATAAGCAGGAAGTTGGACGGATCGTATTCCTGCCCGACTTTTTGGGATACACGAGCTGCCATTGGAACGGCTGATACGCCGGCAGAACCAATCAGCGGATTGATTTTTCCGCCGGAAAGCACATTCATGATTTTTGCGGTGATAAGACCACCGACAGTAGAGATCATGAAGGCAACCAAGCCGCAAACGATAATCAGCAGCGTCTGGATCTTCAGGAAGTTGTCAGCGCTGGCTGTAGCACCTACTGTGAGCCCCAGGAAGATGGTAACAATATTAATCAATTCATTCTGTGCGGTTTTGGACAGCCGGTCTGTAACGCCGCAGACATTCAGGAGGTTTCCGAACATGAGGCATCCCACCAGCGGAACAGCATCCGGAACCACAAAGCCAACAACGGCCGTTACCACAATGGGAAACAAAATCTTTTCCAGCTGTGATACGGGACGCAGTGCGCTCATACGAATTCTGCGCTCTTTATCTGTGGTCAACAGCTTCATGAAGGGAGGCTGAATCATAGGAATGAGGGCCATGTAACTATACGCCGCAATGGCGATAGCGCCAAGAAGGGCTGGCGCGAGAATTTTTGTTACTAAAATTGCAGTAGGGCCGTCTGCACCGCCGATGATACCAATTGCGGCGGCTTCCTGTGGGGTAAAGAATCCGGATCCTAGGGCCAGGAAAAAGGCAACAAATACGCCAAGCTGCGCGCCTGCACCGATCAGAAAACTTTTCGGGTTGGAAATAAGGGGGGTAAAATCGGTCATAGCACCGATACCGATAAATATAAGCGAAGGGTATATTCCAAGCTTTACGCCAAGGTAGAGCAGGTCCAGCAAACCGCCGTCGTGGAGAATTTGTCCGAAGTTGATTTCTTCTGCAATAAAGAAATCCAAATGAAACAAGGTCACGCCGGGAAGATTGGTGAGAACCATACCGATGGAAATAGGAAGCAGGAGAAGAGGCTCAAACTGCTTAGCAATCGCCAAATAAATTAAAACGCCGGCGATCACAAACATGATCAGACATTTCCAGTTTCCATCCTGAAAAAGCTTTGCAATACCTGTACTGCTTATAAAATTTTGGATGGCTTCAAGCATAATACATGTATCCTTTCAAAAGCATTTTCCATTTAGTTAAGAGTAATGATGATATCTCCAGTCTGTACGGAAGCGCCGGCAGGTGCGTTAATGCTGGCAACGGTACCACCATTTTCGCTGAAGATTTCGTTTTCCATCTTCATGGCTTCCAAAATGCAGACAAGGCCATTGGGTTCAATTTTATCCCCTACATTTACATTCATTTAAAAAATGGTACCCGGCATGGGGGCTTTTACCTGTATCCCACCTTGTGCTCCGGCGGGGGCAGCAGGCGCCGCTGCCGGCGCAGCCGCAGGAGCAGTTGCCGCGGGGGCGGGGGCACTTACAGGAGCCGCAGGAGCGGGGGCAGCACTGCCGGCAGCGCCTTCTTCAACCAAAACTTCGTATGCGGTACCGTTTACGGTAATGGTATATTTTTTCATATTTATTTCCTCCAAATATTATATGGTTGTGTCGTCAGACGTGCCGTTCCATCCGCCGGCTCCTGCCGTACGTCTGTAGGAAACCACGCGGAAGGGAAGTGCATTGCCGCAGGATTCGTTATATGCAGCAATGGCCGCGGTGATCACGGCGATTAGTTGGGTGTCATTTGAAATTGGTGCTGCCAGAGGAATTTCCTCCAATGGCGGTACATTTTCTACCTTTTTTACATTGACGTTGTTTTTTTGCGGATCCTTCGATTTATTGGGAATACTGTAAAAAAACAATTTAAACAATGCCATGACACCCCAAAGAATGGCCAGCACAACAAACACAGTACACATTCCAATGATAAAGACCTGCAAGCCGTACAGGAGCCGTTCACCCATAGGCATAGATGTTGCGGCATCCAAAAGGGATCTGTAATTTGCAATATTCATCATTTACGCCTCCGTTCAAAGGGGCATGTTCAAATGGCGTCTGGCAGGCGCCTTTTTACTTTTGGCAGAAAGCATCATTACAGCACCGCCAATGCGCTGACGCAATTCTGCCGCATCGATAATATCATCGATTTCTCCTGCTGACGCAGCAGCTACAGGAGAACCTACGGTTTCATCCCACTGCTTTTCCAAGTCTTGTCTGGAAACTTCTTCGCTAATCTGGTCATTCCACAAGAAAGCAACGGCGGTAGATGCAGGCATTACGCCAACCTTAGCGCTTTCCAAAGCAAGTACTATATCTGCACCCAGAGCTTTTGCACCCATGAGGGAGAAAACTGCCCCATATGCCTCTCCGACGATGACCGTAATAAGCGGTGTTTTCGCGCTGGAGTATGCAAACGCAAGCTTTGCCAGCTCGCTGGCATAGGTAGAAGCTTCTGCTTCAATGGAAACATCGGGCCCTTTGGAATTAAGCAATGTTACAACAGGAATGTGGAAGCTGTCACAGAAAGTCACCATTCTGGATGCCTTTCTGGCGGCAGCAGCTGTGAGGATGCCATCGTTCACGCATTTTTGGTTTGCAACCACCCCTACAACTGTACCACCCAGTGTAATCAGCCCTGTGACGATTTCCTTGCCGTATGCGGCATAAAGCTCCAAGAAGGATCCATTGTCGGAAATGGCGCCAATCAGATCTTCTGCGTTCTCGGTGCTTGTATAACCGGACAGGTCTACAAGCCGGTTCAAATCGTCTCTTGCGCTCACTGTTAGGGTGCCTTCCTGATTGTTCATTGGAAGATAGGAGAGCAGCAGCTTAGCTTTTGCGATGCAGTCTCCATCTCCGTTTCCAGTTAGGGCAGCAAGACCGCTCTTGGCAACAAACGCTGATTTACCGGCCGCGCTGTCACCTATCACGAAAGGCGCGTTAAAGCTGACGCTTCCTTTTGTATCGGAAATGATCAAAAAGTCAAACATGCCGGCAACGACTGCGGCACTGCCGGCACAAGTCCCGGGGATTACGGCGATTTGTGGGATAACACCGGAAGCAGCCGCGGCACACTGCATCAGCGTACTATATCCGGCCAGTGCACGCACACCTTCCGGCATAAGTGCCCCAGCTGAATCGAAAATGCCGATAATCGGCGCACCGTTTTCTATCGCCAGGCGATAGATTTCTGCAATCTTTTTGCTGTGTGCCTCACTGATGGCGCCTTTTGTTCTGCAGTAGTCCTGGCTGAAAGCATATACCAGTCGTCCTGCAACAGAACCCCATCCGCAAATGACACCTTCAAAAGCGTCCCGCGCATCTGCATCCAGTTCGCTTGCACGTCTGCGCACATATGCGCCGCTTTCCATAAAAGTGCCTTCATCAAATAAGGCGGTAATTCTTCCGCGTGCTGTGAGGCTCTCAGCGGGAGCGCTGGCAAAAGCGTCCGTTTCTGCAAGGAGACTTCGCAGGGCGGCAGCAGTTTTGACTCCGGCCGATTTTAAAGCGGCCCGAATCGCGTCTAAGTTTTTCTTATCCATTCGCTGTCCTCCGGATATCTATAAATTTGTAAATTGATGTGGTAAAAGCAGGCGTTTGAAATATAATTCTCATATTATTTCTATTCTAAAAGGGTCAAATTTTTGACAGAATTTCTGTCATTTGTAAAATATGAGCGATAATTCCCATTTCACCCCATTTTAATTTATTATAAATGAAAAGTTCCTTTTATGCAAGAGGAATTCGAAAAAAATAACAAAAAAGCACAAACAAGATTTGTGCTTTTTTGTGTACAAAAGCTTTATTTTTCATACCGATTGACGAGAGACAGACGCTTTTTCGCAAATTCATATGCTTCTTTATAGTTTTCAGTTTTTAGACAGCAGAATTCCATATCCCGTAGGGAAAAAAACTCTGTAAAAAAGCCAGGAGAATGCTGACATACAGACCGTAAAAGCGGATAGGCATCTGCAAATCTTTCTTGTTCCATTTTAATACGGGCCATAAGGTAATTTCGATAGACTTCTTCAGGCAGCTGTGCAGCCAGGGAGACGGAAACGACATTTTTGTTTTGCTCCATATGGGAGAGAAGCGTCAAATATAGTACAAAGGAAGAATCTGCAAATGCAGCAAATTTCAATATAGTATCCACTGGGGGCATTTGCTGATTTTGTACGGCATGCATCAGCATACGAAAAAATTTGCAGCGATTGCGGACCTCCGCGAGTCCATAAGAGGTATCCTGCGCTGCAATTTCAGCAGCCGTAATGTGTGCCTCTGCGCTGAACAGAGCAGAACGCTGCAGACATTCCCCTGCCAGCATAACCTCACACTGAGACAGAATGTAGGCGATTTCCTCGTCTCCTTCCATTTCAGTCCGGCATAAAATAGTGCATTTTCTGTACTGACCACTGCCGTACAAATTGCGTATTTCTTCTATGGTCTGCATCCGCTTGTACTGAATTTCTTCTTTTTTGCTTTCGCACATAAGATAGGAAAGGGGAATCCCAAGTTTTTTGCACAAAAACAGAAGCGTATCTATAGATGGCCGAGCAATTCCGTTTTCAATTTGACTGAGCATGCTTCTGTTTAAATCAGATCCGCACAGTGCCTGCTGGGTCAGTCCCCTGCCTTTGCGCTGCTCCCTGATTTTCCGCCCAAGATTTTGATAAAACCAATCGTTCATAGAGTGGTCAGTCCCCTCCTTTTCAAAGATCCCTTTATGAAACCTGAAAAATTGAACGGGCCATAGAGTCGATTCCAACAAAAAGAGGAAATTTGCGAAACGTCAGTGCCTTAACAGATTCACAGCCCAGATCCGCAAAAGCAACGACGCTGCACTCCGTTATATGTTTGCATGCCAGCGCCCCTGCTCCACCAATGGCGCATAAGTAAAGGGCACCGTTGCGCTGTATTGCGTTTATTACCGCTGTACTTCTTGGACCTTTTCCGATCATAGCAGCCAGTCCCATATCCAACATTGCCGGCGCATATTTATCCATGCGCGAGGAGGTAGTGGGGCCGCAGGAGCCGATAACCATACCTTCCTTGGCAGGGGTCGGTCCTGCGTAGTAAACCACTGCACCTTCCATGGCGTAAGGCAGCGGTTCTCCTTTTTCCAGCAGGGTAAAAATCCGTTTGTGCGCGGCGTCTCTGGAGGTGTATACCGTACCGCTGAGCAGAATTTGCTCCCCAGCGGAAAGGGTGGGGGCAGCGGCTTTTATCTCATTTGTATAAATTTCTATCATTCTGATTTATCATTTGCGTCTTTGCCGTAGATTTCCTGAAAACATTTGTCTACAGCAGTTTTCATATAGGCGCTGATATCGGTCATCACTGTATCTGCAGTTGCGGTAATATTGTGGAAAATACGCTCTTTGCGGTCGTTGGCGCCGCGGATAATGGCGTCTGCTTCTTCCTGGGCCTTTTGTACAATTGTCTCCGCGGCGCTTTGTGCAGCCACCATGATTTTGCCAGCACGGATGCTGATTTCATCGCTAACAGCATCGTTTTGTGCGCCGTAAGATGCGGCCATATTACGGATCATGGAAATAGGATCATCACAGGTAACCGCAGCTTCTTTTTGCTGGATCTCCGTCTGCAGTGCATTTAGCTGCGCGGTGGCGCTTTGCAGCTGCTCACGAAGCTGCAAGGCCTCTGCCGCAGCGGCAGAGGCTGCTGCAAGATCCTCTTCCAGCTTTTGAATGGTTCTGCCGTCTTCCTGAATTTTGGCGCTGCAGGAAGAAATACTTGCCTGATATTCCTTTTCCTTTTCGAAGAACATGCGGCTCATATGGGAGATATACGTATTCACATCTTCTTTGTTGTAACCATGCATGGATTTTCGAAAAACCGGCGGTTGATTGGCGTTCATATCTGTTTCTCCCGTATCTTTATCATTACAATTACTTTTTAAAATAATCATAGCATATTTCACCGAAAAATGCAAGAATAAGGATACAGATTAAATATTCATTACAGCGCGGATAGAAGCCTCATAAGCTTCCAGAATACTGTTACAGGCTTCCTTGCTGCCGCCTCTGGCCAAAAGATAAATTTTTAGTTTGGGTTCCGTGCCGGATGGGCGAATGATCGTGTCACAGTGTTCTGTTGAAAAATAAAGTATATCTGAGGTGGGGAGATTGGTTGCATGTGTTTTTTTTGTTTCTATGTCCAGAATCGTGCCGGCAAGATAATCCCGCAGCGTCCGCACAGAATCTTTAGCAAGAGAGGAAGGCGGGTTCTCACGCAGATCTTCCATCATGGCGGTGATCCGTTCCTGACCACCGGGCATATCAAAGTAGAAATCCAGCGTTCGCTCCAGATAATATCCATATTTTTTATAAACATCTTCCAGTGCATCACACAGGGTTTTCCCCTGGGATTTGTAGTAAGCGGCCATTTCACAGATCAGCAGGGAAGTAACTACGGCGTCTTTGTCTCTCGTATAGGTCCCCTTGAGATAGCCGTAGCTTTCTTCAAAACCGAGCAAAAAAGTACTGCCACCTATTTCAAGCTGCTCTTTTACGATTTCCCCAATATACTTAAATCCAGTTAGGACTTCATACATCTGCACGCCGTTTTTGTGGCAGATTTGGGCAGCCAAATTGGTACTTACAATGGATTTCACTGCATATGGAGCAGGAGGCATGGTT
>CANQWE010000011.1 GCA_947627475.1 uncultured Clostridia bacterium | reverse complement strand
GTAAATGGACAGGGAAAGACCGTTCATGACCAAGGTCATACCGGGCATCATAATCGCCATGAGCCGACCGGTGAACAGATGCGTACGGGTTAGCTGCTCATTGGCCTGCGCAAATTTTTCTTCCTGATAGCTTTCCGCGTTGTAAGCTCGGATTACGCGCACGCCGGTGAGATTTTCTCTGGTGACCAGGTTCAAATGGTCGGTCATTTTTTGAATGGCCTTAAATTTCGGCAGTGCAAACACCATGAGAATGGATACGATTAGTACCAGCACAAATACAGCGCAGCCGGTAGCTGCAGACCATTGCCAGCTTTTGCCGGATATTTTCAGAATGGCCCAAACCGCCATGATCGGCGCTTTGATCACCACCTGCATACCCATGGCGACGATCATCTGAATCTGTGTAATATCGTTGGTAGAACGGGTAATCAGACTGGAGATAGAGAAATTTCCGATCTCCTCCATGGAAAAGGACTCTACTTTTTTGTAAATCTGATCCCGCAGCCGGCAGGAAAGAGAGGCAGCCAGTCTTGCAGCAAAGAACCCTACGACCACTGCCGCGGCCAGACTGCCCAGGGCACACAGCAGCATTTTGCCGCCCGCGGCCCAGATACTGGACATTGCGCTGTCCGGCGTTTGCACCAGGGTAGTGATTTCAGACATGTAATCCGGAAGCTTCAGATCCAGCCAAACCTGAAAACAAATAAAAATAAGACCGCAAAACACTTGCAGCCATTCCCCTTTTTTCAGTTGTTTCAATAATTTCAGCATGATGTTTTACCTCGTGTTGCCGCGTCATGTTAACCTTTCCAGTGTAGTAAAGTATAACACGCCAATATTAACGATACTTTATATAAAAATAGATTTTATGTAAATATAAATCAACAGAATATTAACTGAAAATCTGCCGATTAATTTCTTCAATCGCGCTCCAAAAAGCTTTTGGATTGTCTATATCTGTGGAATGCCCGGCATCAGGTATCCAAAACAAATTTTTCTTTGGCGCCTGGATGACCTCAAAAAAGCGGGCTGCAAGGATGCTGGGGACCTGCCAGTCTTCTTTTCCCAAAATATAATATACAGGCACAGAATATACAGTGCTTTTCTCTGCGTCATATTCCCACAAAAAACGGTCCAGTTCCTTGTTCACAAAGATTGCGCGCACAAGGGAGGGAAGGTCCCTGCAGGAAAAAACAGGGCTTTTCCACACGCTTTTTATAGAAGAAAAAATGGAAGGATACATACCGTACCGATATTGCAAAAGAAGAGAAGGGCGTCTTTTGTGGACAGGTTTTGACCGTTTTTCCTGCATACGTCGCTGCAGCTCCTCTAATGTGGCTGCCTCTCCTTTTTTCATATTGACAACCTGACCCATACCAATATAAGCGGAAACAACGTCTGGATACCGGAGCACATATTCTGATCCTAGCACACTGCCCCAGGAGTGCCCCAAAAGCAGAATTTTATCGGTTGCATATTTTTCCTTTAAATACCGGATGGTGCAGTGGAGATCCTCCAGCAGAAGAGAAAACGTGGGCACAGCGGATTTATTTTTTAATAGCGTTTTTCCACTGCCTCGCTGATCATAAAATACCAGCGAGCAGGAAGACAGAGGAGGATCCAGCAGATAGGCTCGGTAGGCTGCAGAAAATCCGGGGCCGCCATGCAGATACAACAAAACGGTATCTGCCCCAGGTGCGGGACAGTGGAGAAAATATTGCCGAATTCCGTTTATAGGGATGCATTCTTCACAGTATTTCATAATTAAAATCTGTCTCCTCTTTTACAGTGCAGATATTTTAACATATATTGGAAAAGGGATCAATATATAAAAAATATTTTCAAAATACCTTGACAAAAAATATCCGCCATGCTATAATATTCCCGTATTCAAAATAATTGCTCTGTTCTCACATGTATGTCAGGTCAAGTTTGTTTTGATTTGCGCGTACCTGTGAGCTTTTGTATTTATGTGGGTACAATTTATATTTTTTTGGAGGTACCCGATGAATAAAGGTACAGTAAAATGGTTCCATGCAGACAAGGGTTATGGATTTATTTCCAACGATGAAGGCGGAGACGATGTATTCGTACATTTCTCTGCGATTCAGACAGACGGTTTCAGAACTCTGACAGAAGGGCAGAAGGTTACATTTGATACTGAGCCCGATCCCAAGAACAGCGAGAAGCTGCGAGCTGTAAATGTTTGTCCCCTGTAAGTTAAGAATGAAAACGGAAACATTCCCGGCTATGCCGGGAATGTTTTTTGCAAAATAAGCATATATCCAAACAATCCCCCGTCGCCTACGGCGCACCGCCCTAGGAGTTGCTACGCAACCCCCACAAGGGGCCTTGGAAGAAAGAAGTAAGTGCGTTTTCCTTTTACAAGGGGAAACTGGTAGGTAGAAAAAACAAGTCCCCCTCCACATATATGGAAGAGGACTGTTTGGCGCGCCCTAGAGGATTTGAACCTCTGGCCTACCGGTTCGTAGCCGGGCACTCTATCCGCTGAGCTAAGGGCGCAAAAACTTTGATATTTTGTTGACTTATATATAATAGCATATCCTGTAAAAATTGTCAAGCAGATTTTCGCGGAAAAAATTTTTTAGGAAATTTCACAAAAAAATCTATTGAGGGGTGGAAAAAAGGCAGGCAATATGATATAATCTTGAAATTAGAAGGGATTTTCCATAAAATTGTGTTAAAACTTCCCTATGGTCAAGTTCCTTGACGAAGAAAAGAAAGGCGGACAAATAAATGGGCAAAGGACAGCAGAAGAGCGGCGCGGGAGACATTCTGGCGACTGGTTCTTCCAAAAGCTACAAAAAAAAGAAAGAGGGTAAAGCAAAAAAAGTGGTCACCATCGTCGCTTTCGTGCTGGCGATCGTGATCGTTTTGGGCGTTCTCTCTGCATATGGAATTTATAGCAGCGGTATGATCCAGAGAAACACTGTTGCGGCAGAAAGCGAACACTATGAAGTGACCGCTGCCATGATGACCTATTTCTTCAATGCTACTTATCAAACCTATGTAAACGGAGGCTTTTCCCAGTATATGGGCCTGGATACTTCCAAGGCGCTGAGCGAACAGAAGTATACAGATAACGAAACATGGTTTGATTACATTATGAAGGCAACAAAGCAGGAGGTCCAGGAGACTCTGGTTCTTGCAGAAGGTGCGTATGACCTGGGTCTGGAACTCAGCGATGCAGATAAAGATGAAATTGCAGAACTTTTGGGTAATTTTGATACCTATGCTGCAAATTATAATGTAACAACCCAATATTACATCAAAAATGTATATGGCGCAAGTGTGACGAAACAGGATGTTGAAAAATGTCTGGAACTCTCGTTTATGGCGGAGCTCTATCACGATCATCTCATGGCACAGTACGAATTTGATGAAGAAGACTGGAATACGTATTTTGACGAAAACAATAGTACTTTTCTGAAAGTCGACTATCTTTCCTATACCTTTGAGCCTGCAGAGGAGGAAGAGGAGGAAGAGGAGGATACGACTGCTTCCGGAGAGGATACAACTGCAGCGGAAGATACAACCTCTGCCGAAGATACAGACGCAGCCGCTGAGGAAGCGCTGGCTGTGGTACGGACCTATGCAGAAGAACTGGCTGCCACCAAAAATGCGGATGAATTTTACGCATATGTTCGGTCTTACCTGACAGACGTTGTCTACGCAGGCATGGATGAAGAGGCGTTGGAAGCTGACTCAATCGATATTGACAGCTTAGTAGACAAATGCCTCACAGAGGGAAAAACAAAATCCGGGGATTCCGATTTTACCAAGTGGGCATATGATACGCAGCGTGCTCCATATGATGTATTTACAGACGAGCATGATCATGAAGATCATCATGATATAACCGTATACATGATTTTGCCTGCCAAAGAAGATTCTGATTTAGACTATGCTTGCATGTACAGAGACACCTACAACCTGAAAAATTACCGCTATATCCCTGTGAAGCTGAGCGAGTCCGATAACGATCAGGAAACGGCAAAGACTACTGCAGAAGCAATCCTTGCAGAATATGAAGATAAGGGAACAGAGGAAGCATTTGCAGAGCTGGCTTCTCACGACAAATACGGTGATGGAAAATACGAAGGCGGCCTTATCGAAAATGCAGATTATAATGCCCTTTCTGAAACGGTAGACGAATGGGTATTTGACGCGGCTCGCCAGCCTGGAGATACAAATTTGGTATTTGTAGAAAACGATGGATATTATATCCTGTATTTCTCCGGGGAGGGTGATGTGAAGTGGCAGTTTAATGCAGACAATGCTTTAAAAAATACCCAGTATAGCGAAGAGTACGAAGCAATGGCCGAGGAAACGACAGTGACCTTTAAATCCAAGGGTGTTTCTATGGTACAGGAAGTCAAGCTTGCATAAGGCATAGAAAAAGCTGCAAGAGAAAGGGAATCAGGCTGCCTGATTCCCTTATTCTTTATTTGGGGAATTCTGTTTGTGTGGGAATTCCGGCAGAAAAATTTTGCAGGGCTACGGGCATTTTTTCTCTCTGTCAAAACATTGAGAGGCATACAAAGTTTGTACAGGCTTTTTGAGTAGAGCAAAAACAGGCAAAGCAAGGCTGTGCAGCATCTGGAGGGCCAATAGGAAAGTCCGTACAAAAAGCGCTTTTGGATACGTGTACCAGCGTAGCAACCTGCTATTTCCCCTTTGGAAAGATGCATCATTGTTCCTTCGCTTCGGAAAGCAGAAACTTTTCCCTCATGAAGATAGCTCAAGTTCCACTTTCTCTTCGATTCGGCGGCTGTCATTACGCAAGGGGCTTTGGCGTTGCGTCAGAGGACGGGAAAAACTCCGCAAAAATAAAGAAAGGCACGCGCATAATAAAATGAAAATCCGAAAAATTCCTGCGATACTGTTGGGTGTAATGCTCACAGTTTCTCTGCTGACTGGATGTGCAGATTCAAAAAAGGAATCTCCGGCAGACGAGGCGGAGATAAACAGTACCGTCGCGGTGACTACAGAAAACTTTATTGTTACCCAGTCTATGATGGAGTATTTTTTTAATTCCTATTACAGAGCTTTTGTCACAAATTATGCTGACCAGCTGGAGCAGCTAAACCTGGACACTGAAAAATCCCTTACGGAACAAAAGTATTCCGACACGCACAGTTGGTTTGATTATCTGATTGCACAGTCTCTGAAACAGGTGCAGCAGCTGCTTTACTTGAATGAAGCAGCGTTTGCAGAAGAAATGGAGCTTTCCCAGGAAAACCAGCAAAGGATTGAGGATACCTTGTCCCGCTATGATACCGCAGCGGTGGAAAACAATACTTCTACGGCCTATTATCTGCATAAATTGTTCGGGGAATCCGTCAATGAAACTACAATCCGAAAATGTCTTCGCATGCAGATGCTGGCAGCCCAGTATACTGAAAAGTTGGAAGAAAAGCAGTCGTATACGATAGAAGATCTGGAAGACCATTTCGCACAAAATAGCACGAATTACAGCATGGTTGGGTTGATTTATGCTGTCGTTCCAACAGAACAGGCGAAAAAATTTGCAGATGCAGAAAATGAAGATGCCTTTGTAGAACTGCTGCGTGCACAGCTGCTGGAGGAGACGCCGGAGCTTTCTGAACAGGATTTAAAAATCAAGATAGAGAATGCATATAGGCGCCGCGTCCAATATGTAGAGGATACGGCGGTTTCACAGTGGGCTTTTGATAAGAGCCGAACCGCTTATGATACCTATACAGAAGAAGAGGATGGAACAACAACGGTATACATGCTTTTACCGGCAGTAGGGGAACCGATGGGGCAAGTAGTTTATCGGGACAACACCGCGGTGAAAAATTTGGAGTTTATCCTCTTTGCTTCTGAAAAGGACGGCCCAGATACCGCAAAAGCGAAAGCACAAACGGTATTGGAGCAGTGGAAAGAAGCCAGCGCAACTGATCCGGATGGAGCCTTTCAAGCCTTGATGCAGGAATATGGTGGAGACACCTCCCTGAATTTGGAGCGGGGCCGCTTGGAAGCAGATTTGGAAAACTGGATTTTTGACGAGGCCCGGCAGAAAGGGGACATTACATCTATAACCGTTTCGGAAGGAACGTATATTCTCCGCATGCTTGCAGACGGGGATCCTCAGTGGCAGACTCGGGTGCTTGCGGACATGCAGCAGCAGGCTCTGGATGAAAAATTGCAAGAGCTTTCTGAAATCTATGAAGCAAAGTACAGCCAGGCTGCTTTATACGATATTTCCCAGATTCGCGTGTGATTTTGAAAAAAATACAATTTTTTGAAAAAAAGCCTTGCAAAGCGAATAGAGGCAGGCTATAATGATTTAACTTGTATTAAGCAAATGAAAGAAAGGCATGAACCTATGAAAATCATACCAACACCTGCAAGTATTGAGGAAAAAAAAGGAACGCTCTCTTTGTCTGCTCTCCGGGATCTGCGCATTGCGGAGGGAAGTGACCGGCGTATTACAAAAATTGCTGCCACATTGAAAAATGAAATTGAAGAGCTCACCGGTATGCCGATGCGGCTGAAAGTCTGTGGATGCGGCCGTACAGAAGGGGGAATATATATATCCCACGGAGAGAGTGGTGAAGGATATACCTTGTCTGTGCTGGAAAACGGAATTGAAATAAAGGGTCAGGGCGCTCAGGGAGCATATTACGGCGTACAGACCCTGCGCCAGATCATCCATGAATACGGCGATGCGATCCCCTGCTGCAATATCCAGGATAAGCCGGATTTCCCGGAGCGGGGACTGTATCACGACGTGACCAGAGGCCGCGTACCCACCTTGAAGCAGCTTTGCCACATTACAGACATGCTGGCATATTATAAAATCAACCATCTCCAACTGTATGTGGAGGATGCCTATGAGTTTGTAGAATACGATGGCATCATGACCGCAAAGGATGTGCTGACTGCAGAGGAAATAATGGCGCTGGATGACTACTGTTATGACAACTTTATCGAGCTGGTGCCGTCCCTTGCTACCTTTGGACATCTGTACAATCTGCTGCAGAGCGAGAAATACCGGCATTTGTGTGAGCTGGCGGACTATACGCCCACGCAGGTATATTGGATTGAAAAGATGGCCCACCATACCATTGATGTATCCAATCCGGAAAGTATTGAGCTGATAAAAAGCCTGATCGATCAGTTTATCCCCTTGTGCCGGTCCAACCGATTCAATATCTGCTGTGATGAAACCTTTGATTTGTGCCGGGGACGCAACGCCGGCAAGGATGCAGGAGAAGAATACTTTAAATTTCTGTCCAAGATCATTGCGCACGTAAAGTCCAGAGGCAAGACCGTTATGATGTGGGGCGATATTGCCCTGGAACAGCCGGATAAATTGCGTGAGATCCCGGCAGACACCATTATGCTTAACTGGACCTACGAAAAGGATCCGGACGAGGGCAAGGTGAAGGCATTTGCAGATGCGAATCTGAAACAGATCGTATGCCCCGGCACTTCCAGCTGGAACCGTTTCGTAGAGGAAATCGACCGCTCGGAAGGAAACATCACAAAATTGGTGGAGTACGGTGCAAAATACGGCGCACTGGGTGTGTTGAATACCAACTGGGGAGATTTTGGAAATATTTGTTCCTTCAATTGCTCTCTGTATGGCATTGTAATCGGTGCAGAAAAGGGATGGAATGCAGATGGCAAGCTGACACCTGCATTTGAGCAGGCGGCAAGCTCTCTTCTGTATGATTCCGACGAAGTGAATATGATTGAAATTATTCGTACCATGGGCAGGTGTGAGCGGACCTGTGACTGGATGGAATTTATGTATTGGTTCAGCGCGAATACGGCGGAAGGCAGAAAGACAGAACTGCGGTTGGATGCAGAAAAGGCTATTGAAAATATTAAAATGCTGGACGGCGTGATGGATACGATCCGGTCCGTGTCTGAGACAGACGACCGGTTTGTGGATTTGCTGCTGGCTTGCCGGGCAATTCAGTTGATGAACCAGGTATGCCTGCGGATCAACAAGGTGGACGGATACTTGGATGGTGAAAAAATTCTGTCTCAGTTTGAGGAGTGGCTTGTGGGATACCGGGCCGCTTGGCTGCGGGACAACAAGGAGTCTCAATTGGAGCTGGTGGCGGACTTTGTCCGGGAAATTTCTTGCATGAATGTATGAAAAGAGGGGCTATGCCCCTCTTTTTTTATCTCCCCCAGGGGAGGGAAAACTGATTTTGCCACACCCAGCAAAAGGATCATTTGCTTTTCGGCGTGGGAAAAGCAGCATGAAGATTTCTGCCTCGGAAAGCAGGAAAGGACCTGTTTCTTTATTCAAAATAAAGGGAAGAAACTGCTCCTTTTCCAAAGGAAAGAGAAAAGGACGTTCCTTTTGTACTGTGACAAAAGGAACCAAAAACACAGAAAAGGGAAGGGGGATCCCCCTTCCCTTTTCGATCCCTTCCCCTTTGCAAATCCATGCAAAGCAAACTTTTCGGTATGCGCTGAATTTGCAGCAGCTGCAGAATAGATGGAAAGCAGAGAGATATCGTCTGTATAAAACGAGACAAATGCAGTTTGCAGAAACGAAAAAAGCTTTCCTCTAAAGAGGGGGATTGTGAAGTCTGTACAGACTTTGCATGAAGTGGATCGGCAAAGCAAGACATTGCAGGGGCTGTAACAGCACCGTAGTCGAGCAATTCAAGGACAGACTTTCAGTCTGCACGAGACAAACGCGATCGCAAAGCCGGGGATCCGGCTTTGCCCTACGGATCGCTGTGCGATCCGCAAAAAACATTTTTGGGTTTTCTCGCTTTGGAGAAAAGTACCATCCGTTCCCCTGCTTCGGGAAGCAGAGACTTTCTCCTTGCGGGGGACGGTGCAAAGTCGATCTCTTCCCAGTCGGCGAAAGCTGACATCCCTTTGCATTTCGTGAGCGAAATGCCCCAGTTTGCGGCATAGGAAGGATATGTACCATCTTAGCGTATAGAAAAAATCCTATATAAACCATTGACGACTTATCCAACAAAACAGGATTCCAATATCCACCATACCTTATTTGCCGGATTTAAGCATCTCAGAGGACAAAACCGCATAAAATAAAAAGGAGTGTTTTAATACCGGTGGAGGTAAGGCCAGAAAATGAAGGATGACAAAAATAAACTTTTGCTGCTTTCAGACCCAATTTGTGCCTTGCATATGAACAGGGCGTGTTTCGGTATCTCGAAACTGTCACAAATTCAAAGAAAGGCATGGTCGTTGCTATGAGGACAGAATCAAAACAATGTGTGGAAGCGGGCGCTATCATGCGTTATCCCGCCTTTGTCCCGGGAGAGGACATAGATAAAAATAAAAACAGTAAGCGGGAACGGGGTGACGCCCAGCGAATGACCGCTTTTTATGAATATATGAAAGACTGCGTGCTGGAATATTGTCACGCAGATACATTTCCCGCAGGCGGGAAATATTATGTGGACTATCGGATCGCTGAAACAATGGACGGGTTTGATGTGGAGATCTATCTGCGACTGCGGATTCGCGGCCGGTCCGTGGGCAGCGCGCGTATAGAGCACAAGTGGAGAGAGGGTGTGCTGGATTTGCAGCAAGATACACATCCCAAAATACGAAAGCGTAAAAAAACCAAAACAACGGTGCGGGTTAAATAATTTATATAAATTGCATGTGAAATCAAGATAAATTCTGCTAAATTTGTTGCATATTCCCAAATTCTGTGGTATAGTAGTCACAGAGTTAGAAAAATGATTTTTTGGTGTCCGCTTTGCCGCCACAAGCTGTCGCGTAATCCAAAGTCGGGATTATTTATGAAAATAAATTTTGCGGACATTTTACCTAGGCTGCGTCACAGATCAGGATACCTGCGCCCTTGCGTGATGTTAGACAAATTTGACCAAGCTGTCTATTTTTATGGCAGAATATGGGTATTGCCTATTTTTATATCTGGCTTTCATTGATATACTGTGTGCAGACCCAGAGGATTGGCTATTTGGCTGTGGTGCTACAAAAAAGAAAAAGGATGGTGTGCTGTGACAAATGAAGTAATGGAGAAAATAACAACTGCAGAGGCGCAGGCACGGGAAATCACAGCGGACGCCGCACGTCAGGCGGCTGAATCCATCGCTGCTGCCCGGGCTGCAGCATCTGGAAGAATGGAGAAGGCACAGCTGCAAGCGCGTCAAATCGCCGCGCGGGCTGAAGAGGAAAACAAGAAGCTGTCTGACGCACGTATCGATGCAGACCGGGATGAGGCACGCATGCAGGCAACGAGGCTGGTTGCAGCAGCTGATGAAAATATGAAGGCAGCTGTCAACAAAATTATTGGGGAGATATTTAAAAAATGGCAGTAGCGCAGATGAAAAAGCTGTCTGTCGTTGCGCTGGAAAAGGATACACAGCGGCTCATCGCCGCGTTGCAAAAGCTGCAGTGTGTGGAAATTTCTGAAAATACTTTTATCAATGCTCAGATAGAAGGTACTTTGGCACAGACTGCAGATATATCCAAAGAGATGGGGGAGCTGCTCTCCCAAATTGCCGCGGCCAGACGCGCAATGGAATTTTTGACAGCATATGATACAGGAAAGCATTCCCTGTTCGATCCGCCTATGGAAGCGTCTATCGACGATTTTGACAGCGGATTGGATACGATTGTCATGGACGAGGTGAAAGCAGCCAATGCATTGGCTGCACAAATTGCCCAGGTAGAAGGAAAAATCGTTCAATTGGAAGGGGAATATAGTGCCTATCAGCCCTGGCTGGGAGAAAAAATTGCCTTGCCTGGGGGACGGACAGCCTGTACCCGCTATCTTTGCGGCACACTTCCAATCAATGCGGATATGACGGCCATTGATGAGAAGCTGGCTGACTTGGCCTGTGAAACCTGGGAAGTATATACGGATAAAACGGTTCGTGCTCTGCTGCTTATCGCCCATAAGGAGGACTTTAACAGCGCAAGAAAAGTCCTTGCAGCAGGCGGGTTTGCAGTTTGTCCGGTGCAGGCATCTGCCGAAAAGGGCTTTTCCGCAGGGGCTGCGGACCAGTGTATGCAGCAAATCCGGAAAAGCCGCCAGGAATTGGAGAAACTGAAACAGGCTGCAAAGGAAATGGCCGGTGCCCGGCTGCAGGACATTCAGACGCTATATGATGTTTTTCTCACCAGGCAGGACAGGCTGTATGCCAAAAGCCGCACGATAGAAACTGAGAAGACCGTGCTTATCAGCGGATGGGTTCCTTCCCGGGAAAAGAATAAAACGCAAGCGCTGCTGGAAAAGTATGGCGCTGCGTACTGCTTTACGGATCCCGGCGAGGATGAGGACGTTCCTGTTCTGCTTGCCAATCGCCCAGTGGCAAGAAACTTTGAATCGGTTCTTTCTATGTATGCGCTGCCAAAATACGGTCGCTTTGACCCTACGGCGATTATGTCTGTTTTTTATACCATTATCTTTGGACTTATGTTTGCCGATGTGGGATACGGCGCTATACTGGTGATCGGTTGTCTTGCAGCTCTGAAGCTGCTGCATCCGTCAGAAGGCATGCGGCAGTTTTTCAAAATGTTTGCCATCTGCGGGGTGTCCTGCATCATTGGGGGCATTATGTTCGGCGGCTATTTCGGAGACTTACCTGTCGCTCTAATGGAAGGATTTGGTGGCAGGGAAGATCCGCCTGTCCTGGCTGTTTGGTTTGATATGGTAGAAGAGCCCATCATGATGCTGGTGCTTTCCCTTGGGGTAGGCGCGGTGCACATGGTGACTGCGTTTATTATAAAATTCATTATTTTGGTGCGGGACGGGCACGTGTTTGACGCCATTGCTGATGTGGGCAGCTGGCTGATTCTGTTTGCCGGCATCGGCGTGTATTTTCTGCAGCCTACGGTGGGACTGATCCTGGCGATCCTGGGAGCTGTGATGCTGATCTGCACCCAAGGGCGTCATGAGAAAAACGGCATAATGAAAGTGCTGAAAGGCATTATGAGTCTATATGATATCGTAGGATATCTGTCGGACCTGCTGTCCTATTCCAGAATACTGGCGCTGAGTCTTGCTTCCGCCGTAATCGCCAGCGTAATGAACCTGCTCAGCACCATGGGAGGCCCCACGGTAGGTGGGATCATCCTGTTTGTTATTGTGTTCCTGCTGGGTCATGTGATTAACTTTCTGGTCAATATTTTGGGCACATATGTCCATACCAGCCGACTGCAGTATATTGAATTTTTCGGCAAGTTTTATGAATCCGGTGGGCGGGCTTTTACTCCGATGGAGCTCAAAAGCAAATATGTCCATTTAAAATAAAAGAATATAAAATAAGGAGAGGGACCATGACATTCACAGAATTTTTAACAGCGATTTTTACCGGCCAAAACCTGGCGCTTTTGGGTGCTGCCCTGGCCGCTACCTTTGCCTGCATCGGCAGTGCGAAAGGAGTCGGCATCGTGGGGGAAGCGGCATCCGGCATGCTGGCGGATGATCCATCCAAGTTCGGACAAGCCCTGCTTTTGCAGGCGCTTCCCGGTACACAGGGGATTTACGGCTTGGTTACTGCATTTCTAATTTTAATGAAAATCGGTTTGTTCGGGGGAGAGATCACGCTCGACTTTGCTCAGGGTATGTATTTGTTGGCTGCGTCTCTTCCCATAGCCATCGTGGGGTATTTCTCCGGTATTGCCCAGGGACGGGTTGCTGCCGCAGGGATCGGCCTTGTGTCCCGCAGGGACGGTCAGGTGGTAAAAGCCATTACCTCTGCCGCCCTGGTAGAGACCTATGCAATTTTTGCCCTTCTTGTATCCATGCTTCCTGTACTCTTCTTCAATCCGTAAGGCATCTTTGCATCAAAAGGAACAAAGAAAGGCATGGATGAGGGATGCATAATTTAGATAAGATTTTAGATAAAATCCTTTCCCAGGCCCGGGATGAAGCAGAAGGCGTACTGGCCGCGGCCCAGCGGGAATGTAAGCAGATCGAAAAAGAGTCTGTACAGCGTGCTGATGGAGTGGTGGAAGCTGCCCGGGTCAGAGCCCAGCGGGACCAGAAGGCTGCTGTGGCACGGGCGGCTTCTACAGCCGACATGAAAAAACGGGAAATTCTGCTTGCCGCTAAAGTAGGGATGCTGGAAAAGGCTTTTGCCCAGGCAGAGCAGTACTTATATGATTTGTCCCGGGAAGATACCTGTGTGTTTTTGGCCCACCTGCTGGCTGACGCTGCTGCAGAACGGCTGGAGGCGGTACAGCGTCTGCAGGAATTGTACGGAGAAGAAGAGGCCGGCTGCACAGATTTTGAAGTGGTGCTGTGTGAAGCAGATCAGGAAATGGGCCCCCTTGTGATCCGTGCAGCGAAAACTTTTTTGAAGCGGATTTCGCCTGCATATGGGAAGATCGATTTTACGCTTGCTAGGGATGCGGCACCTATCCGCGGCGGACTGATTTTGCGGTATGGCGATATCGAATCCAACTGCTCAGTGGAAGCTGTAGTCGGCAGCATTCAGGGAAAAATAGAGTTTGCAGTGGCGGATATTTTGTTCCAGTCTCAGGAGAGCGATTAACCGTGAAAAGCACCCAAGAAAGGAATGGCAGCTATGACTTCTGAAAAAGAATACCTGTTTTCTTCCTCCTTTCTGCGGGCTGGGGAGGGGATAGGAAATCCGGCTGTGCGCACGTTGCGGATGCTGGAGGCATCCTCAGCCGAGCAGCTGTATCAGACTGTAGCGGAGCTGTTTCGCATATCTCTACCGGCAGAGGAAAAGCTGGTTTTTGACGCGGCTTTTGAAGATGCAGTAGAAAAGGTGCGCGGCGCAGTGCCGGATTTTTTGGTATTTTATCCGCTCCTATATAAATACGACTGCACCAATATAAAACTTGCTATCAAATGTACGGTGCAGAATTTGTCCTATAACGATTTTTATACCTGCGGCACAGTGCCTGCCCGGCAGATGCAGGATTATCTGCAAAAGGATGTTTTGCCGGCTTTGCCCCCAGCTATGGCTGCAGCCGCTCAGACAGCACGTCAGGAGTACAGCAAAACAGGAGAAGTGCGCTGTATCGATTTACTCCTGGATCGGGCGTGTTTTGCAGATATGGCAGAAAAGGCGGCGGCCGGCGGTGTGCCGCTGATTATGCAAATCGTTTGTATGCGGGCGGACTTTGCCAATATTTTGGCCTGCCTGCGTATTGGTGCCGGCGGCCTTTCTATGGAAGCGGCACGCGCTCTTTTATCCCGTGCATTCGTTCCCGGCGGACAGGTCGCTCTTTCTGTTTTGCTTGCAGAAGAAGGGGGCCTTGCAGGGATCGATCAGATGGAGATGCGATTGGGAGATTGCTTTGTCAAGGATGCGGTGCGGCGTGCGGTCTCTGCAGCAAGTCTGTTTGAAATAGAGAAGATTTTTGACGAATCCGTGTTGCAGGCTTGTCAGTCATACCGGTTCAAGCCTTTTGGGCCGGAGGTGATCGTTCGGTATTTGCTGATCCGCGAGGCAGAGCTGACCAATGGACGGATCATTGCCGCACGCTTTGGAGCCGGCGCCGATACAGACAAAATCCGGGAAAGGCTGCGTGAGGTTAATGTATAAAATCGGTGTAATTGGTCCCAGGGACCAGGTGCTCGCTTTTATGGCGGCAGGCTTTACTGTTTATGATGCCCAAAGTGGACGCGAGGCGCTGACGGCTTTAAAAAAGGCAAAGGGGGAGGACTGTGCGATCCTCTATATTACAGCAGCGCTGGCAGGAGAAATCGAAGCGGAAATCGCACGGCTGTCGAAGGATACGCTGCCGGCGATCGTTACCCTGCCGGATATGGACAGCGGCTATGGCACAGCCCAGCTGAAGCGGGCGGTGGAACGGGCCGTAGGGGCCGACATCATTTTTAAAGACTAAGAAACAGAGGTCATACGTATGGCAGAAGGGAAAATCGTAAAAATATCCGGTCCTCTGGTCATTGCAGAGGGAATGCGGGATGCCAACATGTTTGACGTAGTCCATGTAGGTGCGCACCAGCTGATCGGTGAAATTATAGAAATGCATGGGGACCGTGCTTCCATTCAGGTATATGAGGAAACGGCGGGGCTGGGCAGAGGAGAGTGCGTGGTGTCTACCGGGGCCCCGCTGTCCGTTGAACTTGGGCCGGGAATCGTTACCAATATTTATGACGGGATACAGCGACCTTTAGAAAAAATGCGGGAGTTGTACGGCTCCAATATTACCCGGGGCGTCTCCGTTCCTTCCCTGGACCGGGAGAAAAAATGGAAGTTCCACGCCCAGGTAAAAGCGGGAACAAGGGTAACCGCGGGGGACGTACTTGGCTATGTAGATGAGACGGAAGTGATCCGCCACAAAATCATGGTTCCCATCGGAGGGGACGGCACTGTCCAGGAACTCTTTTCCGGGGAATATACTGTGACGGACCAGATCGGTATTTTGGAAACGGAAAGCGGAATACGCCCTCTTACATTGATGCAGCAGTGGCCAGTGCGCCGTGCACGGCCGTATCTGAAAAAATTACCGCCGAGAGAACCGATGGTGACAGGCCAGCGTATTATCGATACGCTTTTTCCCATTGCGAAAGGGGGAACTGCCTGCGTTCCGGGACCGTTTGGCAGTGGAAAAACCGTAGTGCAGCATCAGCTTGCAAAATGGAGCAATGTGGATCTGGTGGTATACATCGGCTGCGGGGAGCGGGGCAATGAAATGACAGACGTTCTGGGCGAGTTCCCGGAAATTATCGACCCCAGAAGCGGTGAGTCTTTGATGAAGCGTACGGTGCTTATTGCAAACACCTCCGACATGCCGGTGGCAGCCAGAGAGGCATCGATCTATACCGGTATTACCATTGCAGAATATTTCCGGGATATGGGATATTCTGTAGCGGTAATCGCAGATTCCACCTCCCGTTGGGCGGAGGCACTGCGGGAGATGTCCGGACGTCTGGAGGAAATGCCCGGGGACGAGGGGTATCCGGCATATCTCACCTCCCGTTTATCTCAGTTTTATGAACGGGCAGGAGACGTGGTGTGTATCGGCAGCGATGGGCGTAGAGGATCTCTATCTGCCATTGGGGCAGTATCTCCGCAGGGCGGGGACATTTCCGAGCCGGTTTCCCAGGCGACGCTGCGCATCGTAAAGGTGTTTTGGGGACTGGATGCCAGCCTTGCATACCGGCGTCATTTCCCGGCAATCAACTGGCTTAGTTCTTATTCTCTGTATAAAGACAGGCTGGAAGCGTGGTTTTCAGAAAATATTCACCACAATTGGACAGCCCAGTCCGGCGAAATTTCCCGACTGCTGCAGGCGGAGTCGGAACTGGAGGAAATTGTGAAGCTGGTGGGTATGGACGCCCTATCTCCCCAGGACCGGCTGACATTGGAATTGGCTCAAAGCATTCGGGAGGATTACCTTCAGCAAAACGCCTTTTCCGATACGGATTCTTATACGCCAATGCAGCAGCAGTATGCACTTGCCTCGTTGATTTTGTATTTTGGAGAGCGTGCTGCCTGGGCCATTGAGCAGGGAGCGGATATTCAAAAAATCTCCGAGCTGCCGGTGCGGGAGCAGATCGGTCGTGCAAAGGCCGTCGACTCTGATCAGTTTGAAGAGGCGTATGCCCGGATCCGGACGGAAATCGATCGGCAAATGGATACGCTTGTACAGAGCGGGGAAGGGAGCGACGAGGAATGATCCGTGAATATAAAACCATTGAGGAAGTTGCCGGTCCGTTGATGCTGGTAAAAAAAGTCGATGGAGTAAAATATGACGAGTTGGGCGAGATCGAGCTGCCAGGAGGCGAAGTGCGCCGGTGCCGGGTATTGGAAATCGACGGCTCTAACGTACTGGTTCAGCTGTTTGAAAACGCAGCTGGCATCAATTTGGCAGAATCAAAAGTCCGCTTTTTGGGACATGGCGTGCAGCTGCCTGTTTCTCGGGATATGCTGGGGCGGGTGTTCTCCGGCATGGGAGAACCCATTGACGGCGGCCCGAAGATTTTGCCCGAGGCCACACCGGATGTGAACGGCACACCCATTAATCCGGCAGCACGCCGGTATCCGTCTGAGTTTATTCAGACGGGGATTTCCACCATTGATGGGTTGAACACTCTGGTGCGGGGGCAGAAACTGCCCATCTTTTCCGGATCGGGACTACCCCATGCAAATCTGGCGGCACAAATCACTCGCCAGGCGAAGGTGCGTACCGGAGGGGTAACGGACGATTCCAAATTTGCCGTGGTTTTTGCCGCGGTGGGTATCACCTTTGAAGAAGCGGATTTTTTTATTTCTGATTTCAAGAAAACCGGGGCGCTGGATCGTACGGTACTTTTTATCAATCTGGCTTCCGACCCGGCCATTGAGCGGATCACTGCGCCCAGAATGGCGCTGACTGCGGCGGAATATCTTGCATATACCTGTGACATGCACGTGCTGGTGATCATCACCGACATTACCAACTATGCAGAGGCCCTGCGGGAAGTGTCTGCTGCCCGCAAGGAGGTACCGGGACGACGAGGCTATCCGGGATATTTATATACAGACCTTGCCACGATGTATGAGCGGGCGGGACGGAAAATGGGCAGTGAGGGATCGATTACCATGATCCCCATTTTGACCATGCCGGAAGACGACAAAACCCACCCGATTCCAGACCTTACGGGATATATCACAGAGGGGCAGATCATTTTGTCCAGGGAGATGTACCGCAAGGGGTATTTGCCGCCTGTAGATGTGCTTCCTTCTCTGTCCCGTCTTAAAGATAAGGGAATCGGCCCCGGAAAAACCAGAGAGGATCACGCGGACACAATGAACCAGCTGTTTTTCAGCTATGCCAGGGGAAAAGATGCAAAAGAGCTGATGGTGGTGCTTGGAGAAGCGGCGCTGACGCCGGTGGAGCGGCTGTACGCGAAGTTTTCCGACGAATTCGAAAAGCAGTATATCAACCAAGGTTTTTATGAAACCAGAACAATAGAAGAAACGCTGGATTTGGGCTGGTCGCTTTTGCGGATTCTTCCAAGAAGCGAAATGAAGCGAATAAAACCCCAACTTTTGGATAAATACTGGCCGGTTGAAGAATAAAGCGGTCGGAGAAGGGAGCGGCAGCATATATGGCGGAGATCAAAGTGAACCCCACCAGGATGGAACTGAAAAAACTGAAAGCCAGACTGGTCACGGCCAGGCGGGGGCACAAGCTTCTCAAAGACAAGCGGGACGAGCTGATGCGCCAGTTTTTAGATGTGGTGCGGGAAGCAAAAGCCCTGCGGGAACATTTGTGCCGGCAGCTGGGAAGTGTGTATTCCAGCTTTGCATCGGCCGCTGCGCTGATGGACCCACGGATGATGACGGAAGCGCTGATGCTGCCGGGTGTCCAGGGAGAGCTTTCGGTGACGCAAAAAAATATCATGAGCGTGTATGTACCGCAGTTTCAGTATCATGCGGCCAAGGCCGCGGATACCGGCGGTGCCGGATACGGGTACGCCTTTACCTCCAGTGCGCTGGATGAGGCGGTGGAACAAATTTGTGCAGCGTCCACCCAGCTGGTCCGGCTGGCGCAGCTGGAAAAAACAGCCACACTTTTGTGTGACGAGATCGAAAAGACCCGCCGAAGAGTCAACGCCCTGGAGTATATTATGATTCCTCAGTATGAGGCAGGGGTTAAAATGATTTCTATGAAGCTGGATGAAAACGAGCGGGGTGCCCAGACTCGGCTTATGAAGGTGAAGGATATGATGATCCGTGCCCAGATAGAGGCCCGGCGTACTGAAAGAGAAATAGACGAATAAAAAAAGGAGGCGCCACAGGGGGCGCCTCTTTTGGGGAACGAGAAAATAACATTTTTAGGTACTGGAAATATATTTTCGCAATAATGGTAAAAAGTCGTTTCCCCTATTGGGGAAGATGGCACTGTTCAAATGTTGTACATATTTGTTGCGAAAGAAGACCGGACGCGTCAACAATTTCATTGGCAATTTCATCAACACTTTTGCAATCAGTTATGATTTTTTTATTTGGTATTTCTGAATGGAACGTACGCAGACATCGTTCGATATGCTGCGCGGTCCAGCCGTCGGTTGCTTCTCCGCGCGCTGCACCAATCTGTCAAGGATTGTTTGCTTTTCGCCACATTTTTATATGCTGGAAGTTTTCTTTCCTTTTTCGTTCGTCGGGAAAAACATGCCAGAAAAAGTATCTGAGCTGTTCCGGGTCGTAAATGAAGGAACGAGGAATATTCCTATGAATTGCTTCTGCTACGGTAGATTTTCCGGATCCAAAAGCACCATTAATCCAAATGATCATTTTGTCTCTCCAATAAAAAAGAAAATTATAGGAAGGCTTTAAAACCTGCCAAACTTAATATAGCTCTTGATGCATCCGATACAGACAAAAGGGTAATATCAATTTTAAGATGAGGAGCGGCATCGTACACGGTTCTGGATACATCGCACGTGTGATACGCGCCGATCTCTGCCGTCTGCCGTGCAGGCCGTAAAAAACAATACGTTTAAGAGAAACAGATGCATGATTCTACATGCGTCTGGGTCCACATATGCACTATGTGGCACCAGCTGGACGATTTCCTTACAGATGGTGGTTTTGCCAATCCTATTTGGACCGCACAGAAACAAAAAATTTTTTATATTTCCTTATGTTATTCTTCGGCTTCCAGGGGATTGCGCATATACGCCGGCTGTAGGAGCGCCCGGCGTGCCTGCCAATCCGGGAGATAACGCTGGATTACCTGGTAGAACTTTTCCGAATGGTTTGGCTGCACCAGATGTGCCAGCTCATGCACCACTACGTAATCTACAGCTGCGTCCGGATATAGAAGCAAATACAGGGAATAGCAGATGCTGCCGCTGGTGCTGCAGGATCCCAGCCGCTTTTTGGCGCTGGTGATGGTAATTTTTTTGTAGGTCAGTCCCATAAGGGCAGCAAAATATTCTGTCTTTTTTGCAAGAAAAACTTTTGCCAGCTGGCGCAGCTGCTCCGTCTGCTCCCTATCCAGATTGTTTAGCTGTGCCTGCCGGGCTGCTGCGCGCTGCTGATTTTTTTCGATCCATTTTGTATGACGGTGCAGAATTGCTTCAATTTCCTGCACCGGTGTGCGCCGTGGTGCGCGCACGATCACTTCACCCGTGTCGCTGATCCGAATACCGATGGATTTCCGGTTTGTCCGAATCAGTGTATATTGTATATTCATAGGGATATGATACTGCAAAATTTCTCTATTTGCAAGAGGAGACGATCATTGACTTATAAAATGGGAAAGGTTATAATGAAAAATAGAGCGATACTTGTGAACGCGGGCGCCTTTTCGCACTGCATCCAATCGATTTTGCATAGGTTCAGGGTAGAATATGAGAAAACTACTGAAATATTTAAAAGGATATGAAAAAGAGACGATACTTGGTCCGCTTTTTAAACTGGTTGAAGCAGTGTTTGAACTGGCGGTTCCCCTTGTAGTGGCCAACATTATAGACAACGGTATTCGCCAGGGAAACTGGAAGTCTGTGCTGCTCCAGTGCCTGCTGCTTGTAGGGCTTGCTTTGGCGGGACTTGCTTTTTCTGTGACGGCCCAGTATTTTTCTGCTGTGGCAGCCGTGGGATTTGCCACAAAACTGCGCCATGCATTATTTGAACGAGTGCAGCAGTTTTCCTATTCCCAGTTGGATACCCTTGGAACCTCCTCTTTGATTACGCGTATGACCAGTGACATCAATACGGTACAAAACGGGGTCAATATGATGCTGCGTCTGTTTTTGCGCTCCCCTTTTATTGTGTTTGGAGCGGCCGTAATGGCTTTTGTGGTAGACCCCCATTCTGCCATGACGTTTGTAGTGGTCATTCCAGCATTATGTATCGTGGTGTTTGCTATTATCCTTGCCAGCATTCCTCTCTATGAAAAGGTACAGCGCAGACTGGAAGGCGTGCTTGGAGCTACCCGGGAAAATTTGGGAGGCGCCAGAGTGATCCGGGCTTTCTGCGCGGAAAACCGGGAGAAAAAAAGCTTTGAAGAAAAAAACAAGGCCCTTCTGATTATGCAGAAAGCAGTGGGCAGAATCTCTGCCCTGATGAATCCCCTCACCTATGTGGTGATCAATTTGGGGATCATCGCCCTTCTTTGGGTGGGGGCAGGACAGGTGAATGGGGGCATTATTACTACCGGCGCGGTACTCGCACTGTATAATTATATGTCGCAGATTTTGGTGGAGCTGGTGAAAATGGCCAATCTGGTCATTATGATTACAAAATCCTTTGCTAGCGCGGCCCGTGTAGAAGAAACCCTTGCGGTACAGCCGGATCGCCCGGCGCTTACGGGGGGCAGTTCTGTAGGTATGGATGAAAGCGGCGTCCACTTCGAGGACGCGGCACTGCGGTACAGTGGAGCGGGAGAGGACAGTTTGTCTCATATTTCCTTTTCTGCGGCGCTGGGAGAGACTGTGGGCGTGATCGGAGGGACCGGCAGCGGCAAAACCAGTCTGATGCATTTGATTCCTGGTTTTTATCTTCCCACGGAGGGGCAGGTGTACGTTAACGGCACTGCCACTGCAGCCTGGGACAGGGCACAGCTGCTTAGGCAGATCGCGGTGGTGCCGCAAAAAGCGGTGTTGTTTTCCGGTACGATCCGGGACAATATGCTATGGGGCGACCCTGCGGCGGATGATGAAACGATCTGGAAGGCGCTGGAGGTTGCCCAAGCCGATCAGGTAGTACGGGATAAAGGTGGGCTGGACGCTGTGGTAGAGCAGGGGGGACGAAACTTTTCCGGCGGACAGCGCCAGCGTCTGACCATTGCCCGCGCATTGGTGCGCGCTCCGAAAATTCTGATTTTGGACGACAGCGCCTCTGCGCTGGACCATGCTACGGAAGCGGCTTTGCGTGCCGCAATCGGTGCGCTTTCGCCAAGCCCCCTTGTTTTTATTGTATCCCAGCGGGCATCCTCTGTAATGCATGCCGACCAAATCCTCGTACTGGATGACGGAACCATTGCCGGCAAGGGAACCCATGAAGAGCTGCTGGAATCCTGCCAGGTATATCAGGAGATATACCGCTCTCAGTTCGGCAGCCAGGAGGAGAGCGCGTGAAAAAGACAAAAAATAAGGGAACCCTTTCCAGGGTATTGCAGTATATCGGAAAATACAAATGGCTCTTTTTCCTAACGGTATTTCTGGCCGCTGTTAGTGTGGCGCTGATCCTGTATTTGCCGGTGCTGTTTGGGGATGCCATCGATACCATCACAGAAGCGGGTGCGGTGCAATTTGACGCCCTTCTTCCCATCCTGCTTTGGGCAGGCATTGTTGCGGCGATCACAGCATTGGTGCAATGGCTGATGAATGTAGTCAATAACCGTATCACCTACAGCGTGGCCCAGGATATTCGAAATGCGGCGATTGCCAAAATGCAAAAGCTGCCCTTCTCCTATTTGGACGCGCATCCCCAGGGAGATACAGTGAGCCGGGTGATCACCGATGTGGATCAGTTCTGCGACGGCCTGCTTATGGGATTCACCCAGCTGTTTACCGGTGTCATCACCATACTGGGGACAGTAGGCTTTATGATCAGCATTCACTGGCAGACTGCCGCTGCGGTCATTTTGCTCACGCCTCTGTCTTTGCTGGTGGCCCGGTTTATTGCTACAAGAACCTACCATATGTTTCGAGTCCAGTCGGAAGTGCGGGGCGTACAGACCGGCTTTGTGGAGGAAATGATCGAACATCAGAAAATCGTGGATGCTTTTCATCGAGAAGAGGAAAATCAAAAGCAGTTCGACCAGATCAATGACGAACTGCAGGTGAGTTCTGTACGGGCGCTGTTCTTTTCTGCGCTGGTGAATCCTACTACCCGACTGATCAGCAATACGGTATACGCAGTGGCGGTATTTTTAGGTGCTCTGTCTGCAATATCCGGTGCGATGACCATCGGTTCCCTGTCCTGTCTGCTTTCCTATGCGGTGCAGTATGCAAAGCCTTTCAATGAAATCACCGGTGTGGTCACAGAACTGCAGAATGCTATGGCTTGTGCCAGCCGTGTATTTGAACTGCTGGATGAGCCGGAGCAGCCGAAGGAAGGCGCGACGATCCTGCAGCAGGTTCAGGGAAATGTTACGCTGGAATCGGTAAGCTTTTCATACGATAAAAGCAAAACGTTAATAGAAAACCTGTGTTTGCAGGTGAAGGCCGGACAGCGGATCGCCATTGTAGGACCAACAGGCTGTGGAAAAACCACACTGATCAATTTGCTCATGCGTTTTTATGATGTAGACGGCGGGCACATTTGTGTGGACGGCGCCGACATTCGGGATGTCACCCGGCACAGCCTGCGGGAAAACTTTGGTATGGTGCTGCAGGACACATGGCTGTGTAGCGGGACGGTACGGGAAAACATCGCTTTTGGACGTCCGGATGCCAAAGAAGAAGAGATTGTGGCGGCTGCCAAAGCCAGTCATGCAGACAGCTTTATCCGACGCTTGCCTCAGGGATATGATACAATGATCGGAGAGGGGAGCAGCCTGTCCCAGGGACAGCGCCAGCTTTTGTGTATTTCCAGAATTATGCTCAGTCTTCCCCCTATGCTCATTTTAGATGAAGCCACCAGCTCCATCGATACGAGAACGGAAATGAAGATTCAAGATGCCTTTGCAAAAATGATGGAGGGCAGAACATCCTTTATCGTAGCCCATCGGCTGTCCACCATTCGGGATGCGGATGTGATTTTGGTCATGCGGGACGGGAAAATTGTGGAACAGGGAAGCCATGAGGCGTTGCTTGCGGCAAAAGGATTTTATCATCATCTGTACAGCAGTCAGTTTTCTCACGGCTCTGCTGCATATTGAAGCGCTCTTTGATGCAAGATAAAGGAAGAAATGCTTGCATGGAGGAGTTATATGGTAATCATCGACTTTATTGCCGCTGTGCTGCTTGGCGCATTGTCCGGTATGGGGATCGGCGGCGGGGGACTATTGGTCATTTACCTTACGTTGATACGGAATGTGGATCAGATCAGCGCGCAGGGACTGAATTTATTTTTCTTTATTTTTGCATCTGCCGCCGCTTTATTTGTGCATATGACCAAGCGGCATATTCCCTTTGGCATTCTTTTCTTTACCTCCGCCTTTGGAATGGTGGCGGCATATTTCGGCGCTGCTGCCGCCAATGCGGTGGATCCGGCGCTTGTGCGTAAATTGTTTGGAGGCATGCTAGTGATTGCCGGCAGTATTGCTCTATGGCGCAACTTGGTTTCTAAAAAAATTGCAAAAAAGAAAAAATTTATCAAATAGCTTTACAATGCTATAGAAATGTGCTATAATAACACCCGGCAATGTCGGTTTCCCGGACAGTGGATGCAAAGCCTTTCAGAGGTTCTTTCACCTGCCGCTGCCTGAGAAATGCGACTGCAAATACTTTTATGAGGTGAAACAATGATCACAAAGGAAGAAAAGAACAAAATCATCGAAGAGTACAAGATGCATGAGGGCGATACAGGTTCTCCTGAGGTACAGATCGCTATTCTGACCCACAGAATCAAGACCCTTACTGAGCATCTGAAGGTCAATCAAAAGGACTTCCACTCCCGCAGAGGTATGCTGAAGATGGTTGGACATCGTCGCAACCTGTTGGGTTATTTGCAGAAAAAAGATATCAACCGCTACCGTGCAATTGTAGAAAAGCTCGGCCTGAGAAAGTAATTTTTCCGGCGGCAGCTTTCCCTGTGATGTGTTATGGCTGCGGCGATGCCGCAGCCTTCACGAAAGCCCCGCAGATGCAAAGCATTTGTGGGGTATATTAAATTATCGTTTCTTCGAGTGGATTAGCAGTTAAATATGGGCCGCGGACGGCGGCATATATTTAAGTGCTAAACCTCCGGAGAAGCAAAACAAACATGGAGGTACAAAAATGTTTGAAAAGTACAAAACTTTTGCATTCGAACTGGCCGGCAGACCCCTTGTGGTAGAAACCGGCAAAATTGCAGGACTGGCAAACGGTTCCTGCGTGGTACGCTATGGCGACACTGCAGTGCTTGCCTGTGCCACCGCATCTGCTCGCCCCAGAGAGGGAATCGATTTCCTCCCGCTTTCTGTAGACTTTGAAGAAAGAATGTATTCCGTGGGAAAAATCCCCGGTGGATTTTTGAAGCGGGAAGGAAGACCCGGAGAAAAGGCGATCCTCACATCCCGCGTGATCGACAGGTCTATTCGTCCTCTGTTCCCCAAGGATCTGCGAAACGATGTAAACGTAACGCTTACCGTTCTTGCGGTGGATCATGACGCTGCACCGGAAATTGCCGCAATGATCGGTGCTTCCATAGCCCTGGCTATTTCCGATATTCCCTGGAACGGTCCGATCGGCGCTGTTTTTGTAGGCATGACGCCAGATGGAAAGCTGATGATTAACCCCACCCAAAAGCAGGACGAAACCAGTATTTTGGATTTGACAGTGTCTGCTTCACAGGAAAAGGTTGTAATGATCGAAGCCGGCGCAAAAGAAGTGTCTGACGACGACATGTTTAACGCGATCATGCTGGCCCATGCTGTGATCAAGCAGCTGCTTGTATTTATCCGGAATATCGTTTCCGAAGTGGGTAAGGAGAAATTCTCCTATCCGTCCGGTGAGCTGGATCACGACATGTTTGAAGAAATTTTCGCTTACGTGGAAGAGGATGTGATGCAGGCGCTGGATACAGACGACAAGAATATCCGGGATGAGCGTATGGAACCCATCCAGGATAAGATTATGGATGCGTTTTTGGAAAAGTATCCGGATCTGCCGGTGATTTATCCGGAGCTGATTTACAAGATTCAGAAAAAGATTGTTCGCCGCTGGCTGCTGGTGGATAAGAAGCGTGTGGACGGCAGACGGATGGACGAGATCCGTCCGCTGAGCGCAGAGGTTGGTCTTTTCAAGCGGGTACACGGGTCCGGTCTCTTTACCAGAGGACAAACCCAGGTTATGACCTTGGCCACTTTGGGGCCCATCAGCGATGCGCAGGTGCTGGACGGCATCTGGGCAGAGGACAGCAAGCGGTATATGCACCATTACAACTTCCCGGGCTATTCTGTAGGAGAAGCAAAATCTGCAAGAAGCCCCGGACGCCGTGAGATTGGTCATGGTGCGCTGGCTGAACGCTCTCTTGTACCGGTACTTCCTTCTGTAGAAGAATTTCCCTATGCGATTCGTCTGGTATCTGAGGTTGTATCTTCCAACGGTTCTACTTCTCAAGGTTCTGTCTGTGGCTCCACACTGGCGCTGATGGATGCGGGTGTGCCGATTAGCGCACCGGTTGCAGGTATTTCCTGCGGTCTAATTACAGCAGAAGACAGCGATGACTTTATGACTATGATTGACATCCAGGGCCTGGAAGACTTCTACGGTGATATGGACTTTAAGGTAGCCGGAACACACAAGGGAATTACGTCGATTCAGATGGACATTAAAATAGA
The DNA here is from genome assembly GCA_947627475.1 of uncultured Clostridia bacterium. Taxonomy (GTDB): domain Bacteria; phylum Bacillota; class Clostridia; order Oscillospirales; family CAG-272; genus Avispirillum. Next base: position 16,680 of record CANQWE010000011.1, on the reverse strand, counting down.
CGGTCTGACTCCCGAAATTATCCGGGAGGCCTTTGAAGTAACCCACAAGGGAAGGGACTATATTATCGACGAAATCCTTTTGAAGGCGATTCCTGAACCCAGAAAGCAGGTGTCAGAGTTTGCACCCAAAATGCTTTCCATGAAGATTGATGTGGACAAAATTCGGGAAGTCATCGGTACCGGCGGCAAGGTGATTCAGAAGATTGTAGCCGACACCGGCGCTAAGATCGATATTGAAGACGATGGCAGTATTTTTATTTCCGCTGTGGATCAGTCCAGCATCGATGAAGCAAAGAAAATCATCGACGGTATCGTATTTGAGCCGGAAGCTGGCGCCATTTATGAGGGCGTTGTTACAAGAATCATCCCCATCGGTGCTTTTGTAGAATTTGCACCTGGAAAAGAGGGCCTTGTACACATTTCCAAGCTGGATAATAAGCGTACCGAGAAGGTAGAAGACGTATGCAATGTAGGCGACAAGATGCGCGTCAAATTCCTGGGTGTAGATGAAAGAGGCAGATTGAATCTGTCCAGAAAAGATGCCCTGGAAACAGAAGAATAATTAAAAGGTCCCTCTGCCGAAAGGCAGAGGGACAACGTGATATTGGGGGTAGATTTTATGAACGATAACTGGAAAGGCAATTCCAACGGTGGATTTTATCCCCAGCAGGATGTCAAACGAACCTATACGCCGGAAGAGGCGGGACATGAACGCCGTCGCCGCCCGGTAAGCAGATACCGTCGTCGTCGCCGCAGGCCGCCCAATCCGGGAGTCATACTGATTACGTTGATTTTTGCCGTTGTTTTTGGCGTTTGCATTTATCTGCTCGTCAGTGGTCGAAACAAACCGGATCAAGATCTACTCTCCTCTGGGTTGGAGACCACAGAAAACGCCCAAGGGGAAAATGCAGCCGGAAAAGAAAATCTGGAACAGATTCTCACCCTATCGGAAGAAGATATACACACGGGAGAGCTTATCTTAGTAAATTATGCCTATCCGTACACCTTCCCTGCGGAGGCAGAAGCAGAGATCACACCGGTGACCACCCTGAAAAATGATAAATATTATGTCCGGGACAATACGTCCAAGCTGCGCAGCAGCACCATTGAAAAGTTCAACATATTGACAGAAGCGTATTTCGCAGCCACAGGATTTTCCAGCATGCAGGTAAACAGCGGTTACCGCAGCTATCAGGAACAGGTGGATCTGTATGCCGATTATGCAGCTACCAACGGAGAAGAGTATGCAAAGGCATATGTGGCCAATCCCGGATACAGCGAACATCACACAGGGCTGGCTATGGATTTGAACGTGTACGTTCCTGGAGAAGGAACCTATTACGTGGAAAGCTATGAGCCGTGCGCCTGGTTTCGGGAAAACTGCGAGGACTACGGCTTCATCCTTCGATACCCGGAGGAGAAGGTGTACATTACCGGCATCAATTATGAGTCCTGGCATTATCGGTATGTAGGCACACCTCACGCCCGAATTATGGAAGAGCGGGATCTCTGCCTGGAGGAGTACATCGATTTTTTGAAATCCTACACATATGAGGGTACGCGGCTGCTGTATAATCAAGAAGCAGGTACCAGTGCACCGCTGGGACCGGAAGAGACTTTTGACAATGGAATCCTAATTTACTATGTAGAAGCCGAAAAGGGAGATACACAATGTAAGATTCCAGCGGGCTGTACGTATACGGTATCCGGCAATAACGTGGACGGATTTATTATAACAGCACAGAAAAAAGCTTCATAAATTCTTTCTGTACTTTTCCATTTGTTTTCAAGTATTTTTCCTTTTGTCTTCAAAAAACCATCACATTGGGGAAATATAATAACACCATCAAGAAAAGCAAAGACGAAATAAATGCCTGAAAGGTATGGTGATAAACATGGAAGAATACAGAAATGACAATATGCAGCCTGAATCCGAGGAAAACAGAGAGGTACACAATGTGCCGCCCAGAGATCCGGCAAATCATACGGAAGCGTTTGCCGGCCAGTCCGGCACTGGGGAGCCGATGCACGTGCAAGATGCCCAGGACCCGCAGCAAACAGGGGAGCCTGCATCCTGGAATCATTGGCCAACGCCGCAGCAGATGCAGCATGAACCCCAGCAGAACGGAGCAGGCAGCACGGATACCAGTCGACAACAATCCTATACCCAGTACACGCCTCTTGGAAATGTGACAGACCATAGCGATCCTACATTTAATCCTGCATTTTTTCAGAAAAAGGAATCCGGTGAGTACCGTTATCGTCCGCCCTATGCGCCTACGCCAGGAGGCCCGAATGAAAAAGCGCCGAAAAAGAAAAAAGAGCGCAAAAAGAAATCGGGAGCCGGCATTGCGCTGATTGTCGCAGCATGTCTCCTGCTTTCCTTCGGAATGGGGCTTGGCGGCGCATACTTCGGTATTGCTTTGGCAGGCGAACCTACTAACACGGGGAGCGGCGCATCACAAAAGGATCCCCTTGTAATATATAAAACGGCAGTGATTGCAGACGCAGAAGGCAATGAGATTAAAGACCCGTTAACGCAAGCACAAGTCTATGAAATGGTCAAAAACAGCGTTGTGGAAATTACAACGGATTTTCTTAGCTCTTATGGAAATTTTCAATATGTAAGCAGCGGTGCCGGCAGTGGTGTGATTGTCAGCGAAGATGGCTATATTGTAACCAACAATCATGTAATTGTGTCGGAAAATAAAGTGGCGGATACTATCAAGGTGAGGCTTACAGACGGCACTGAATATGAGGCGCAGCTGGTCGGACGGGATGCGGATTCCGATATTGCACTGCTGAAAATCGACGCTGAGGATTTGGAGCATGCAGTCTTTGGAGACAGCGCCGCCCTGCAGGTGGGCGACCAGGTGATGGCAGTAGGCAATCCCCTGGGTGAGCTTGGCGGAACTGCCACCAGTGGGATCGTATCCGCTACTGACCGGGAAATTACAGTGGATAACACCGTGATGACCCTGATTCAGATCGATGCGGCCATTAACCCCGGCAACTCTGGCGGCGGTCTGTTCAATATGAAAGGCGAACTGGTAGGTATCGTCAACGCCAAGTCTACCGGAACAGAAATCGAAGGCCTTGGATTTGCTATACCCGTAAACGATGCAGAGCATGTGATCGGAGAACTGCAGGCCAATGGCTATGTAACAGGAAAAACTTTTGTGGGCATCAGTTTGCTTGATGTAACAGATTCTTACACGGCCCATCGCTATTTTGGATCTCAAGCTACCGGTGTATATGTGATGCGTGTGGTAGAAGGATACAATGACAGCGCGCTGAAGGTAGGTGACCGGATCATTGCCGTAGACGAAACAGAAATCACATCTGCAAAAGATGTAGAAGAAGCAATCGAAGGGCATGCAGTAGGAGATGTACTCACCTTTACCGTTTATCGCGGCGGAGAAATGATGGATGTAGAGGTTACCTGTTATGAATATACCCCGGACAGTGATATTGCATTTTCACAAAATGATAATCCGTGACAACTGGTTTCTCGTTTTCTCCTAATATAAAACAAAAGCGGTCTTGGAATTTTTCCGGGGCCGCTTTTGTTTCCCAGTCTTGGGGTGGTTCCACCAAACAAATGACTCTGTCACAGTAAATGCGGGACGGGAAGTCTGTAAATATTTCTCCTTCCGTCTTGTCTACGGTGTCCACCCACCTCGTCAGAGGGGACTTGGCTTAGTAAAGCCCCCCTTTTGGCGGCTTATTTGCAAGACGCTGGGGGGTGGCGTTACCGCCGGAGAGGTAGTCTGCTACGGGTACTTTCCATCCTGCATTTGTTTTGACAGATCCGGACAAATATGTATATTTTTGAAAATATTGCGTACGCTTTCTATTGGGTGCATGAACCAAAACTCATGGTATAGTGAAAAGGATTGCCTATTGACAACCCTTGAAAATCATGCTATACTAACTTATATTAATAAAAGGCTGGGAAGAGACGAGTAGCCGAAGTTTGCAGTCCAAGAGAGCCGCGGATGGTGGAAGCGCGGTACGAATGCTTCGGGGAAGAACAGCTTGGAGCCTCCGCCTGAAAGGGTCAACAAGTAGGCGCGGACGTGAGCGGCACGTTACAGCTGCAGGATATACACGTATCTTTGAGCGGATTCTTTGAGAATCTATATGGGTGGTACCGCGGAGGAATTTATCCTTCGTCCCTGTTTTTGCAGGGGCGAAGGATTTTTTTATCTCTGCAGCATTTTTGTAACAAAAGGAAAGAGGAGCAGGAGTATAAAATGAAAAGAACCATGTATTGCGGCCTGGTGCGGGAAGCACAAATGGGAACTCGTCAGACTTGCTGCGGATGGGTTCAGACAAAGCGGGATATGGGCGGTGTCGTTTTTGTAGATTTAAAGGACAGAGAAGGAATCCTGCAGGTGGTGTTTGACGCATCCGCTCTGGATGGGGATGCCTTTAAAACGGCGGACGGACTGCGCAGTCAGTCGGTGATCGCCGTGTCTGGGCTGATTCGGCGGCGCAGTGAGGACACCTACAATCCCCGTATTGCTACAGGTACGGTAGAGCTGTATGCTGATTCTCTGGAGCTTTTGTCCCAGGCACAGCAGCTCCCCTTTTCCATGGACGACAATATCAGCGTGCGGGAGGACCTGCGGCTTCGGTACCGGTATCTGGACCTGCGTAGCCCTGCTATGCTGAAAAATCTGCGTGCCAGACATCTGGTGCAAAAGGCCAGTCAGGACTATTTGGACAGCCAGGGCTTTATTTGCGTGGAAACGCCGATGCTGTGTAAGTCCACGCCGGAAGGCGCCAGGGACTATCTGGTGCCCAGCCGTGTCCATCAGGGATCCTTTTATGCACTGCCTCAGTCTCCTCAGATCTACAAACAGCTGCTGATGGTAGGTGGCATCGATAAATATTATCAAGTAGCCCGCTGCTTTCGGGATGAGGACCTGCGTGCAGACCGGCAGCCGGAATTTACCCAGGTGGACATGGAAATGTCCTTTGTAGACCAGGAAGATATTCTGGTACATCTGGAAAAAATGTTTAAACACATTTTCAAAGTGTATACAGGACAGGATATTTCAGATCCTTTCCCACGCCTTACCTGGCATGAAGCTATGGACCGGTACGGCAGCGACAAACCGGACCTGCGGTTCCAGCTTCCTATTATAGACGTTACCGATCTGGCTGCAGGATGCTCTTTTAGCGTGTTCCGCTCTGTATGTGACAAAGGCGGTGTAGTGCGTGCTATCAACGCCAAGGGATGTGCAAACTTTACCAGAACCCAGATCGAAACCCTTACAGAAAATGCCCTTTCTTACGGAGCTAAGGGAATGGCCTGGATCGCCGTTCGTCCGGATGGGGAAATATATTCTATTCTTACAAAATATTTTACTGAAGAAGAAATGCGTGCGCTGTTGGATCGTATGGGTGCCGTTCCCGGAGACTTTGTGCTGTTTTCGGCGGACACCCTTGCTACTGTTCGCCGCACGCTGGGGAATCTGCGTTTGGACGTGGCTGATATACTGGGGCTGCGGGATAAAGAGAAGTTTTCTTTCCTGTTCGTAACAGATTTTCCACAGTTTGAATATTCCGAAGAAGAAAAACGATTTGTATCTACCCATCATCCCTTCACTATGCCCTATCCGGAGGACGTACAGTATCTGTTTACCGATCCGGGCAGAGTGCGTGCCCAGGCGTATGATGTGGTGCTCAACGGGATCGAGCTTGGCAGCGGATCTATTCGAATCCACAGACAAGATGTGCAGGAGAAAATGTTTGCGGCCCTGGGCTTCTCCGGGGAAGAGATCGAGAACCGGTTTGGTTTCATGGTAAACGCCTTCCAGTATGGAACTCCCCCCCATGGCGGTTTTGCCTTCGGACTGGATCGATTGGTGATGCTGCTGCTTGGGGCAGACTCCCTGCGGGATGTGATTGCGTTCCCGAAAATCAAAGACGCTTCCTGTCCTATGACAGACGCGCCTACTCCTGTAGATCCCGAGCAGCTTGCTGTGCTTGGACTGGATAAGCTTTGGGAAGGAAGCGAAGGCGTCTTGGAAAAAAAGGAAAAGACACCGGAAATCGACGTGCCTGCAGTCGCGAGCCTTGCACGTCTTGCTTTTTCTCAGGAAGAGATGCAGGGACTGCAGGCCGATATGAAAAATATCATCGCTTTTGCAGACCAGCTGTCCCAGGTGGATACGGCCGGTACGGCAGCAGCGGAGCATATCGTTCCCATGGAAAACGTATTCCGGCCGGACACAGTAGATCATCCCTTTGACAGAGAATCACTGCTGGCGGCGGCAAAAACCAAGGACGAGGGATATATCACCGTTCCCCGTGTTGTGGAGGGCTAATACAATATGAAAGAATGGATCAATAGAAGTGTGTGGGCACACGCCCAGTCGTTAGCAAAAAAAGAATATAGCGCAGTGGAACTGACGCAGGCGTATCTGGATGTGATTAACCAGCGGGAGCAGGACATCCACGCTTATATTTCTACAAACGCGGAATACGCGTTGGAGCTGGCCCAGGCCGCAGATGGGCGGATCGCAGCCGGTGCGGGTTCGGCGCTTACCGGGATTCCGGCTGGGATCAAAGACAATATGTGTACAAAAGGCATTGCTACTACCTGTGCTTCCAAAATGCTAGCCGATTACGTGCCGCCTTACGATGCCCATGTGATCCAGCAGTTGCAGGATGCGGGCTATGTACTGCTGGGCAAGCTGAACATGGACGAGTTTGCTATGGGGTCCACCACAGAAAACTCCGCCATGGGGATCACGAGGAATCCCTGTGATACAAGTCGGGTGCCGGGCGGTTCTTCCGGCGGATCTGCAGCGGCTGTTGCCGCTGGAGAGGCTGCTTATACCCTGGGAAGCGATACGGGCGGATCAATTCGTCAGCCTGCCGCATTCTGTGGGGTAGTGGGAATGAAACCTACTTACGGACGGGTATCCCGCTATGGACTGGTTGCTTTTGCTTCTTCCCTGGACCAAATCGGCCCCCTTACCCGGGACGTGCGGGACAATGCGCTGGTGCTGACCGCTATTGCCGGCCACGATAAGCGGGATGCAACCTCCGCGGACAGAGGGGTGGAGGATTATCTCGCCGGAATCCAGGGCGGCGTTTCCGGGATGCGAATCGGCCTGCCGGAAGAATTTTTTGGAAATGGTATTTCTGCAGATGTAAAAGAAGCGGTGCTGGCTGCGGCGGATACCTTAGAAGGTATGGGCGCTGCTCTCGTGCAGGTGAAAATGCCATCCTTGGATCATGCCCTGTCCGCCTATTATGTGATTTCTTCCGCAGAGGCCTCCTCCAACCTGGCTCGGTTTGACGGGGTACGGTACGGATACCGGGCGGCGGAGTTTTCCGACATGGATAGTCTGTATCAGAACAGCCGCAGCGAGGGGTTTGGCGCGGAGGTGAAGCGGCGGATCATGCTGGGCACCTTTGCTCTGTCTTCCGGCTACTACGATGCGTATTATAAAAAAGCCCTGCAGGTGCGCAGCCTGGTACGGGCAGACTTTGACACGGCCTTTGAAAAATGTGACTGTATCCTTTCTCCGGTTGCGCCTACCGTTGCCTACAAGATCGGTGAGAAAACCAGCGATCCTTTGGAAATGTACCTGGGAGACGCCTACAGCGTACCGGTGAATATTGCCGGGCTTCCGGCGCTGTCTATGCCTTGCGGGACAGGGGAGGGCGGTATGCCGGTAGGCATGCAGCTGATCGGACCTGCTTTTTCTGAGGCAATGCTGTACCGTGTAGGATATGCTTTTGAAAATGGGAAAGGGGGAAAATAAAGTATGCAGATGATCAAAGATTATGAAATGGTGATCGGACTGGAAGTCCATGTGGAATTGAAGACCAAAACAAAGATTTTCTGCTCCTGCCCCACTACCTTCGGCGCGGCGCCCAATACCCAAACCTGCCCGGTGTGCCTAGGCCTGCCGGGAACGCTTCCGGTGCTCAACGGTCAAGTGGTAAATTATGCGGTGAAGGCGGGACTTGCCACCAACTGCACCATCGCCCGGTTTTCCAAGCAGGACCGGAAAAACTATTTTTATCCCGATCTGCCCAAAGCATATCAGATTTCCCAGTACGATCTTCCCCTGTGTGAGCACGGATGGCTGGATATCGAGACCGGGAACGGAACAAAGCGGATCGGCATTACCCGGATCCATATCGAGGAAGACGCCGGCAAGCTGATGCACGATGACGATAGGGGAACGATGATCGACTGCAACCGCTGCGGCGTGCCGCTGATCGAAATTGTCAGTGAACCGGATATCCGCAGCGCAGAGGAAGCAAAGGCATATCTGCAGAAGCTGCGGGCAATTATCCTGTACACCGGTGTGTCCGACTGCAAGATGAACGAGGGATCCCTGCGGTGTGACGTAAATTTGTCTGTACGGAAAAAGGGCACGGAGGCGTTTGGTACCCGTACAGAAATGAAAAATTTGAACTCTTTCCAGTTTATCGGCAAGGCCATCGAATACGAATACAGACGGCAGGTGGAGGCCATAGAGGCGGGAGAAAAAATTGTACAGGAGACCCGCCGGTTTGATGCGTCTACCGGGAAAACCTATTCCATGCGTACCAAGGAAAATGCAAACGATTACCGGTACTTCCCCGATCCGGATTTGCCGCCGATTCGTTTGACGGACGAGAAGATCGCGCAGCTGCAGGCCCAGATCCCACGCTTGCCGGATCAGCGTAAAAAAGAATATATGGAAAAGTACGGTTTGTCTGCTTATGACGGGGAAGTACTTACCACAGATATGGCAATGGCGGATTATTTTGAAAAGGCCGCAGAGGAGACCCGGTATCCCAAGCTTGTGGCAAATATGCTGCTGTCCGAAGTGATGCGCCTTGCAGACGGGGAAGACGATGTGTGCAAAATCCATCCCCAGCGCATGGCGGCGCTGGCTACCTTGTCCGGAGAGGGTGTAATCAACTCTGCAACGGTGAAAAAACTGATTAAGGAGTTGTGGGAAACAGACTTCGATGTGGCAGAGAAGGTGGAGCGGGAAGGCCTTGCCCAGGTAAATGACGAAGCGATCATTTTAAAATGGGTGCAGGAAGCCATCCAGCAAAATCCCAAATCTGTGGCAGACTATCAAAAGGGAAAGAAAGCTGCTGCCAAGGCGATCGTAGGAAAGGTTATGGCTGCTTCCGGTGGCAGAGCCAATCCTACAGTGGTAGATCGCCTGGTGGAAGCGCAGCTGAACGGGTGAATATAATGAAAAAACAGAAGTGCGAAAGCACTTCTGTTTTTTGTTCTACATTTTACCTTGCTGTAGGGAAGAAATGCTCATAATTCCATCCCCTCCCGCAAAAGTTTGTTTTGTTCATTAGGTATATACGGATCTTACCACACAAGTAAATCATTTCTACAGAGTGTTACATACGTACAGTAAAAACGCATGCTCTATTTTCGCATACCTATACTGTATGTAGAAAAACTTGTGTGGCAGCAGCGGAGCTGTGCATTTTTCGGTGTGCGGCTTCGGCTGCGCACTTTTTTATTTGGGGGGACTTGAGGAGACATTTTCAGAAGCAAGCGTAGAACCCAGCGGACAATGCAATACAAAATAGGAGGAAGGTTATGTTTAAAAACATCGGTAAAAAATTACAGAAGGTAAGTACAGTAGTATTTGAAATTTTTATTATTGTGGAGGTGTTTTTTACACTTTATATACTGTATTTGATGCGAATGCAGGGTTGGTTGCAAACACTAATGTCTGCAGCCGCACAAATTTTTTGGGCGTGGCTGGCTTGGGCTTTTGTGTACGCCGCCGCTGAAATCGTTATCCAAATAACCAGAATTGCAGACCATACAGCGGGTTTGCCGCCAAAACCGGGTGTAGAGGAGCAAAAAGCCAGGGATGAGAAAAAGCGAAGGACGAAAAAGAATACCGCCAAATGGTAGATAATATGATGACAAAAAGATAAAAAGGAGTGATATTATGCCTACCGTTACTGCAAGAATTAAACAGATTCAGCAACCCCGGGGAGGATATATAAAGCCTTCACAATTTGAGACGCAAGAAATAGATGATGGAAAGGTTCTGCATGAAGAAGAGAATGTTCATGCCTCCATAATTGGTATGGCAGTTGATTACCTAACACGTTACGCAATGGGAACCAAACTCCAAGAGGCATATGCTATATCATTGCGTGGCTCTGAAAATACACATCGAATGCATGAAGCGGGAAAATATCTTCATAACATTAAGGGCCTTGACGACAAATCTATTATTCATGCATGTAAAATGGTTACTTTTGATGTTTGGTATAGAAACCCTGCGCAAGCGCGAAAAGCTAAAACAGCTAACGAAATCAATCCTGATACTGATACAATCCAGAATATTTGCGTAATGGTGGAAAGAAGCGTGGCCTTTTGGAATAAATATGGCCCTATAGTGAAAGATGGATTCGATTTTAAACCGACAGGCTATACGAAAACGGTAAGTGCTGGTGACGGAGATTTTCTTACGGCTGATACGATACATTATGGGATTTCAAAGTATCAAAAAAATCCAAACCAACCAAAGAACATACATTACAGGTGCTTATGTACTGGATCATGGGACAGCACACTAAAAAAGCAGAATTTATAGGCATAACAAAACTGGGAATATTTAATCCCCGATTCAATACAGCTTATATACTTCATACAAAGGATATATCTGAAGATATTATTCATACAGTAGAAACCGATGTAATATGCTATTAAAAGAGATTTCTTATTATGCAATGCTGTAAGTTAAGATGAATTTTCTCAAACATTTTGGGCATGATTTATCCAAGTACATAAATCATGGCAGAAAGAAACGCTGAAAGTCTACATAAACTTTATGTATTATGGGCTTTCGGCGTTTCTTCATTTTTTTGCGTAATAAATTAGGGAGATTCAAAACTTTTCTTATCCAAATTCCTCCATCCCCGGCTAATTTGTACAAAACATGTATAGATTTTGCCATCTTGGCAATGCTAACGGATGAAATCAATAAAAGGGCCGGGCGGTATTTTATCTGCGGTACAGCGGCCATAAGAAAGGAATAGGGAATATGAAACGATTTGTTGCATTGTTTTGCGCGCTGGTACTGACTCTCCCGCTTTTTGTGTCCTGCGGTACACGAAGCGATGACAAGGACAGCGATGGGAAAACCGTGCTGAAGGTTGCGGTTTTGGAGTCTGCCTACGGGAAAAAGATGTGGGAGGATGTGACCGCAGCATATGAGGCCGATCATCCGGACATAAAGATCGAACTGACAGCAGAGAAAAACCTGGAGGATGTGATCGGCTCCAAAATGAAATCCGGGGATTATCCGGACGTAGTCCACCTGGCTACCGGAAGAGAGGCAGGACTGACAGAAACCATGATTCGGGAAAATTCTCTTGCGGATATCTCGGATATTTTGGACAAGGAAGTATTCGGTGAAGAAGGATCCGTAAAGGACAAACTGATCGAAGGTTTCACCGAAACAGCCGCCACCAACCCGTACGACGATGACAAAATGTATATGGCGCCCATGTTCTATGGCCCTTGCGGCCTGTTCTACAATGCAGGCCTGTTTGCAGAAAAAAACTGGACGGTGCCAACAACCTGGGATGAAATGTGGGAGCTTGGCCAGAAGGCGAAGGCGGAGGGCATTGCATTGTTTACCTACCCCACGGCAGGCTATTTTGATTCTCTAATGTTTGCGCTGCTTTGCGAAACCGGCGGCGTGGACTTCTACAACGAATGTATGCGCTATGAAGAAGGCGTCTGGGAGAGTAAAGACGCCAGAGAAGCACTGGATATCGTTGCGCAAATCGCCTCATTTACAGAACCTACTACAGTAGCAAACGCCAACAATGATAACTATTTGAAAAATCAACAGCTCATTCTGGACAACAAGGCACTGTTTATGCCCAGTGGAACTTGGGTTGTGGGCGAAATGGTAGATGCACCGAAATCAGAAGGCTTCGAGTGGGGATTCATGGCGCTTCCCGCGATTGACAGTGAAAGTGAACGGTATTCCTACACGTATTTTGAACAGATTTGGGTCCCGGAAAATGCAAAGCATAAGGATGAGGCCAAGAACTTTATCGCATACTTGTATACAGACAAGGCGGTCAAGATTTTTGCCCAGTCCGGCGCCATCCAGCCTGTCCAGGGAGTCAGCGAAATCCTGGAAGGAGAAAACAAGCTGTTCTACAGTATTTATGACACAGGTGCCAAAGCGGTGCTCGGCGGATTTGCGGCAACCAACCCGGTTGAAGGCGTCAGCATGACAGATACGCTGTTCGGCACCATCAACAGCATTGTGTCCGGAGACAAAACAGTAGATGAGTGGCAGGACGCCATTAAAAAAACCAGTGACAGTCTGCGGGATGCGCTGAAGAAGTAAAGGCTTCACAATTATAAAACGGCAGGACGGGCTTCCGTCCTGCCGATTCCTCGGGGGAAGGGATGGACTGAATTTATGCGAAAACACAAGGGACGGCGTGCTTTTCTTGCTGTGTGTACAATCCCGGCGCTGATTCTTTTCGGCGTTTTTATGCTTTATCCTACATTGAATATCTTCATTATATCCATGTACAAATGGGGTGGATATTCCCAGCATAGGGAGTTTGTGGGGCTGGATAACTTTGTAAAATTGTTTTCCGATGCAAAGTTCTGGCAATCCTTTCAAAATACGGTGCTGCTCATTGTAATCGTTACCATTGTCACCATGACTATGGCACTGCTTACCGCCGCGATCCTCACCAGAGAAAAACTGCGTTTCAAGGGATTTTTCCGGGTTGTTTTTTATATTCCCAATATTTTGTCTGCCGTAGTTATCGCCGCGATTTTTTCCGCTGTGTACGACCCCAGCAGAGGGCTGCTCAATACGCTGTTGTCCCTTTTCACCGGCGGCCATGCAGGACAGGTGCTATGGCTGGGCGACCAAAAGGTTGTCATTTACAGCATTGCTATAGCTATGATTTGGCAGGCAGTAGGATATTATATGGTTATGTATACGGCGTCCATGTCCTCTGTGCCGGAGAGTATGTATGAGGCGGCCTCGCTGGAGGGAGCCGGCCGGGTGCGGCAGTTTTTCTCTATCACCATTCCCCTGATTTGGACCAATATCCGCACAACGCTCACCTTTTTTATCATCAGTTCTATCAACATCAGCTTCTTACTGGTACGGGCTATGACCAGCGGCGGTCCGGATGGTTCTACGGAAGTGTTCCTCAGCTATATGTACAAGCAGGCGTATACCAACTCCTCATATGGATACGGTATGGCGATTGGTGTGCTGGTTTTCCTATTTTCCTTTGCCCTGTCCGGGATCATCAATCTTGTGACCCGGCGGGAAAGCGTGGACTTATGATTTTTACAGCCGGAGGTTTCTATGAACAAAGGAGATAAGCTGTACCGGATCTTCATTTATGTGGTGTTGATCCTTTTGGCCTTGTCGATCATTATACCTGTAGGATGGGTATTTCTTGCTTCCCTGAAGGAAAATGCAGAGTTTTATCAGAATCCCTGGTCTCTTCCCGCAGGCTTTTACTTTGAAAACTTTGTCAGGGCCTGGCGGGAAGCCCACATGGGTGAGTATTTTCTCAATTCTGTAATTGTGACCGCAGTGGCACTGGGAATTCTTTTGATAGTAGCACTGCCGGCAGCTTACGTGCTTGCCAGATATAAGTTTGGCGGACGCCGGCTGATGCGTACCCTCTTTATGGGCGGCCTTTTCATCAACGTCAGTTATATTGTAGTACCTATTTTCCTGATGCTGGTAGACGCGGGCAATTTGGTAGGTTCCCCCATCTTTTTAAATAACCGGTTTGTGCTGGCACTGGTGTATGCTTCCACTGCACTTCCATTTACCATATATCTTTTGTCCGGATATTTTCAAACGCTTCCCAAGGAATATGAAGAGGCCGCCTATGTGGACGGCAGCGGATATATGCAAACCATGATCCGGGTGATGATTCCTATGGCGCGCCCTTCCGTTATTACGGTGATTTTGTTTAATTTCCTTTCTTTTTGGAACGAGTATATTATCGCCATCACCCTGATGACCCAGGACTGGGCAAAAACGCTGCCGGTTGGACTGATGAATCTGATGAAAGCGCAGAACGCAGCAGCACAGTATGGACAGATGTACGCAGGGCTTGTAATTGTTATGCTGCCTACCCTGATTTTGTATATTCTGGTACAGAAAAAGCTAACCCAGGGCATGAATATAGGCGGGCTGAAAGACTGATAAGAAAGGATAGCGGATCAATGAGAAAATATGGCCGTTTTACCATTCCTACCCAAGCGGGTTTTGCAGGAGAGACAAAGGAACTGATCCGACGCTGGGGTGCAGATGCGATTCGAAACAGCGACGGCACAGATCTTACAGATGAGACTGCCTCCCTTGGCCCTGCCAAAATATACGCCACATATTTTGTTGCCAGAGGGTACAATGCCTTTGCAAGAGAACATCCGGAGGAACGGCAGCGCATATTCCTGATGAGCTGCCGACACACAGCTGTAGGGGCAGAGGTTTCTTTTCCCATTATGGAGGGCTACTTTGACCAGCAGCTGGAACCGGATTATGACTGGGACCCGGAGCACAACTGGGAAGTACGGGACCGAACCAGGGGAACAGTGGTATCGCATGAATATGTTTCTATCAAAAGAGAAAGCGGAACGGTGACGATTCAAAAAACTGTGCCCGGTCATGTGTATACCCTATCCTTTCCAGCATTTATCAATTGGGATCCCACCCAAATGTACAACTATATTACCAACGACTGGAAGGACAGAGAACGGGATATTCCTTTCGACGCCCATGGAGAGTTGTCCTGGGCCTATATGAAAACAGCGCTGTCCCACTGGCTTGCGCAGAATCCCCAGGTGGACGTGGTACGTTTTACCACATTTTTCTACCATTTTACTTTGGTTTACAACACCCTGAAAAAAGAAAAATATGTAGACTGGCTGGGATACGGCGCCGCTGTATCTCCGGGGGCGCTGATCGGATTTGAAAAGGAATACGGGTATAAGCTGGAACCAGAGGACTTTGTGGATGAAGGATACTACAACAATTCTTTTCGCCCGCCCCGTCAGCAGTATTTGGACTATATAGAATATATCCAGCGCTTTGTGTGTGAGCGTGCGGCCCAACTGGTGGAAATGGTCCACGAGGCCGGCAAAGAAGCGATGATGTTTTTGGGAGACAACTGGATCGGCACGGAGCCATACGGAAAACACTTTCAAAAAATTGGCCTGGACGCTGTAGTGGGCAGTGTAAACAGTGGCGTTACATTGCGGATGATTGCCGACATCCCCCATGTCAAATATACAGAGGCACGTTTCCTCCCTTATTTTTTCCCCGATTCCTTTTATCCCGGGGCGCATCCGGAAGTGGAGGCTATGGAAAACTGGCTTGGCGCCCGCAGGGCGATTCTGCGTAGCCCCGTATCCAGAATTGGATATGGCGGGTATTTAAGTCTTGCAGCAGAGTTTCCTGCGTTTGTAGAATGTGTGGAGCATATCGCAGGAGAATTCCGTGAAATCTTGGACACCATAGAAGGACAAAGTCCATATGCGCCCCTTACGGTAGCTGTACTAAACAGTTGGGGAGAGCTGCGATCCTGGCAAAGCTATATTGCAGCCCACGGCATGGTGTATAAGCAGACCTACTCCTATCTGGGTGTGCTGGAAGCCCTCAGCGGGATGGCAGTGAACGTACGGTTTCTTGCCTTTTCGGATATTGTAGAAAATGGAATCCCCGAAGGGATTGATGTGATCCTCAATGCGGGAGATGCCGGAACGGCTTTTTCCGGCGGTGCCTGCTGGAAAAATGAAACGTTGCTGGAACGGCTGCGGATGTGGGTTTGGAACGGCGGCGGATTCATTGGTATCGGAGATCCCTCAGCATATCCCTATCAGGGGCGGTATCTGCAGCTCAGCGATGTACTTGGGATAGAACAGGAGCGGGGCTTTACAATAAACGAAGATAAGGATTACACGAAGCCAGTAAAGGTCCATTTTATTACAGAAGATGTGACCGAACCGATTGATTTTGGCGAATGCAGAAGAAATGGATATGCCCTCACGCCAGACTGCGAGATTTTGGAGTATTCCCATGAGGAAGTGCGTCTTGGCGCCCATGCGTTTGGAAAAGGCAGAGGGGTGTATATAGCGGGCCTTCCTTACAGCAGCCAAAATACACGCCTGCTGCTGCGTAGTATATATTATGCTGCAGGCAGAGAGAAAGATCTCTACAGATATTATGCCCAAAATCCTTGCTGCGAGGTGCACGGATACCGCAGCTGCGGCAAGTATGCGCTTGTAAACAATAGTATGGAAATACAGCATACCAAGTTTTGGGATGGCGCCGGCGCGGAGCGCACAGCCGATCTTGCTCCCGGCGAAATTCGATGGATGGAGACGGAAGAAGCGTAAAAAGATTTGGGGACACGTATCCATCAATGTATTTGCAAGTCTGCCATAAATGCAGGGAAAGGCATGGTCATAAAATGAAGGTCATTCGATATATCCTCATGACGGCGCTTTTTGCCGTATGCATTGCGCTGATTGTGGTATTTCAGCGGCATATCGGTGCGATGTACGCTGGGATTATGCTTCTCGGCGTCGCTGGACTTTTGTTTCTGCTTTGGGTGTACAATAGGAAATACAGATAAACAGTCCCTGCAAACGCT
>CANQWE010000010.1 GCA_947627475.1 uncultured Clostridia bacterium | reverse complement strand
GTTACCGGGCCTCATCTCCACCTGGAAATCCAAATAAATGGCGCTCTGGTCAATCCGGTCACCTACCTTGCCGGTGCCACTTCATCATCCAATTCTTTCACTGTCAAGTATAACCCCAACGGCGGATCCGGATCCATGGCGGATACCATCGTACCATATGGTGTGTACACGCCAACCCGTGTGAACACCTTCACACGACCGGGGTATACCTTTAAAGGATGGCATGTAAAGCATGTTGGGGAAAACACCTGGCGGTACTATAATCCCAGAAATAAAGACGAAACAGGTTGGTATGTAGAAGGAAAGCAACCTACTGGCTGGGCAAAAATGGTATATCTGAATGTTGAATCCATTGCTTGGACGGTATATCCCGGAGAAGTTGTTATCTTCTATGCCGTATGGGAAAGGACATATAAATAATCATTTATTAAGGGAAAGCAAGGAGACCGGGTAATTTCACCCGGTCTTTTTTATCTTTTGGAAAATTTTGAAAAGGAAGATATAATCTACCCCAATTTGGTCATACTACCATTTGGTGATGCATATGAAAATCGGACTGCCCAAGGCACTGTTATATTATCGATACGGCGTACTGTGGGAAACCTTTTTCCGAGAACTGGGCTTTGACGTGGAAGTCAGCGCCAACACCAGCAAGGAAATGCTGGATATGGGAACAAAAACAACATTGGATGAGAACTGCCTACCGTTAAAAATATTTATGGGGCATGTACAATCTCTGATTGGAAAGTGTGACCGGATTCTGGTACCACGTTTTTCCAGAGTCAGCAAAGCGGAGGAATACTGTGTTCGTTTTTGGGGGCTGCCGGATATTGTACAAAACACATTTTCCGACGCTCCCATGATCAGCTACAACCTGGATTTAGGATGGCGCGGGAACGAAGCGGCCGCATTTATAAAAATGGGGCGCGCGCTGGGGAAAGAAAAAAGCGTCTCTTTTCAAGCCTATTGTGCCGGCTGCCGGGCCCAACAGCAACAGGATCAAGAACTGCTGCGTGTCCAAAGTATGCAGATGCGTACATCCGGCAAAAAAATACTGATCGCGTCGCAGCCATACCTAATTCACGATGCCTATATGGGTACACAGCTGCAAAAAATGATTGTAAAACAGGGCGTTATACCTTTGTTTTCAGACAGGTGCAACCGAAGGCTCTGCCGCGCCTTGTCAAAAGAAATCTCCAGTGGATTATATTGGTCGCTGAACAAGGAAATGATCGGCGCCATAGAGCTATGTAAAAATCAGGTGGACGGTGTCATTCTGCTAACTGCGTTTCCCTGCGGCAGTGATGCCCTGGTGAACGAATTGGTGCTGCGGCGGGTACGGGACGTACCTATGATTCAAATTCTGCTGGATGAACACACAGCCCCAGCAGGATTGGAAACACGGATCGAAAGCTTTACCGATATTCTTACGAAGCGGAGGCCCTATGCTTAAAATTAGTTATCCCCATCTTGGGGACTATCATATACCCATTCGCCGGCTGCTGCAGGATTTATTTCCCATGGCGGAAATCATGCCAGCACCACCCTTCACGCAAAAAACTGTAGAACTGGGAGCCCGGCACAGTCCGGATTTTGTGTGTGCGCCATTTAAATACAATATGGGAAACTATATCGAATCCTTGGAAGCAGGGGCCAATGTGCTGCTGCAGACAGGACTCGGCTGCCGCTACGGATATTATGGAGAAGTACAGGAACAAATTTTACGGGATTTGGGGTATGACTTTACCTTTCTCTGTTTTTCACGGGAAAAAGCAAGTCCGCAAAACATATACAAAGCTTGCAAGAAAATCAATCCGGATTTGACGTTTTCCGTGTTCTCCAGAGTGGTCCTACAGACGCTGCTCCGTTTATATTGTATGGATCAGCTGGAATACTTTCTCCGGGAACGCATTGGATTTGCAAAAAGCCCAAATCATTTTACAAGTGCAAAAAGTTCTTTTTTAAAAGAATTTTTAGATACGTGCTCTACGCCGGAGATCTGGGGAATTTATAAAAAATATAAAAAATACTATCACTCAATCGAAACACATATGCCCAGTGATCCTCTGCGGGTTGGAATCATTGGGGAGCTTTATACTTTAATGGAGCCATACAGCAATCACTTTTTGGAAAAGCAGCTTGCCAAAGGAGGTATAGTGGTCAGTAGAAAAATGAGCGCCAGCTTTTTGCTGTTTGGTAAAAGAGACACGCGCTCGCTACGTTGTTCCAAAGGATATCTGCAATATACTGTAGGAGCCAACGGAGTCGATAGTGTAGCTGGAAGCAGGCAATACGTCAAAACTGGTTACGACGGGCTGATCCATATGAAATCCTTTGGATGTACACCGGAATTAAATGCCCAGCCAGCGCTGGAACAAATCAGCAGAGACTACAACATTCCCATCCTGCATTTGAGCTTCGATACCCAGACCAGTGAAACGGGATTGGAAACCAGGTTAGAAGCCTTTATGGATATGATTGAAATGAAAAGGAAACAAAGAAATGAAAAAATCCGTCAGCCTGGGAGTAGACATAGGTTCCATCTCCACAAAAGGCGTATTTATTGATTCTGCAGGAACCGTTCTTGCAGGGGAATATCTCTGGACACAGGGAGATCCTATTGGTGCAGTCAAACGCCTGCTCACCATACTGCATCGGCAGGCTCCGGATGCTGAAATCTGCTCCATTGGTACTACCGGTTCTGCAAGAAAGTTAATTGGCGCTATGCTGCATGCAGATGTAGTAAAAAATGAGATCACTGCCCATGCAGTAGGTACCTTATCCAGACATCCAGATGTCCGCACCATTATTGAAATTGGCGGGCAGGATTCAAAAATTATTCTGATTGAGGATGGCATTGTAAAAGACTATGCCATGAATACTCTTTGCGCGGCCGGTACAGGCGCCTTTTTATCTTCCCAGGCAAAACGGCTGGAAATTCCTATTGAAGATATGGGAGATCTGGCGCTGCAGTCAACTTCCCCTGCAAAAATTGCCGCCCGGTGTACCGTATTTGCCGAATCGGATATGATCCATAAAGCACAGGCCGGCTACAGTAAAGTCGATCTGGTTGCCGGCCTGTGCCGAGCCGTAGCGGCAAATTATCTGAACAATGTAGGCAAGGGAAAACGAATTACCCCACCTATTGTATTCCAGGGCGGGGTAAGCAAAAATAAAGGCGTACTCGCGGCATTCCAAGAGGAAATTGGGGAAGAAATCCATGTGGATGCTGATTCCCACTTGATGGGCGCCCTGGGAACTGCGATTTTATCCCAAAAAGAGGTGTCCCATGGAAGGCCTTTTGACTTTTCGCTGTTGCAAATGGAGTATGTCACAAAGGCGCATATTTGTAGTGGATGCACCAATCATTGTGAAATCGTTCAATTTTATCGCGGCGACAAGCTGTTGGACAGCTGGGGAAAACGCTGTGAAGGGTCTGCTGGGTAAAAGGAAAAGAATAAGCATGGGACTTCTGCAAATACTACAAAGGAAGAACGTGCATAGCTTATAGAAAGGATTTTTTATGGAAAATAACGAACACAGTTTATCCAGTCTGCCGCTGAACACACTGCAGGAAATTCCCACGCCGAATTCCAATGCCCAGCAAATCGTTGCCTTGGTAAAAGAAGAGGGGCGTGTTACAGGCTACAAACTTTCCGACGGTCGCATCGTTTCCCGAGAAGAGGGGGTGCAGTTGGCAAAGGATGGCGGCATCCAAGGTGTGGGTATCGCCACAAACCGTGGCACTGAATATTTAAAGTCTTTGCCGGATGAAACAGAAAACAACAATCTGGGAAATCTTCCCTCTATCACAAACAATCAATAATTTTTCAAATACAAGAACCGATATCCCCATTGAAAGTATCGTATCAACCTACAAAAAGAGGATGGCAAATTTGCCATCCTCTTTTTGATTTAACCTTCCGAACTGTCTTTTGAACTCATGGTGAGTACTTCTGTGTAGAAGTCATTCAGTTCCTTAGTCATCTTCTTTTCAGCACGCGTATATGTAGAAGCAGCCGTGCTGGGTTTCTCATAAATCTTATCCTTGGTTTCGGCGAAGCTTTCCATTCCCATCATATCCGTAAACTCATACCGAACGGAGTCACGGATAATATCCATCATTTCACGGTCATCCTCGCTGTCAAGACGCTGTTTATGCAGCACCTCTTCATAGTACTTCGGAAGCAAAATCTCATTGGATTTTGCAGCCATATACTCTAGAATCATCCCTGTTCTTTCAGGACCTGCCGTACTCATATCGGTTCTGTATGTGGAGGGAATTGCAAAGATAGAAGCCAAACTGGAAACTTCGCTATAATAAGATTCCTGGTTTTCATCATATTTCGGATATGGAAGAATGCCGTAGGGAGCCTCCATTTCTCTGAATTCGCTGGTCAAATATGCGCTGCCGCCACAGAAAAGTGCATGATTTGTCACAAAGAAGGAACGGGCATATTCCCACATATCGCTGTAGCCGGATGCATCTGCACCTTCCCAAAGTTCCTCATAATCCTTCACATATTTGCTGTTGCTGTAAACAGCGTTTACTTTTTCAGCAATACTTAAAACTTTTTCATCATATATACTCAAGGAATATGTACCATCATCGTTTTTAACCGTATTGAAGATGCCGGATGCACCGGATGCAAAAGTTCCCAAAGCGTTACCATCTATCAGTCCGAAAACGTCATTTTTTGTGATAGAACCATCACCGTCCAGGTCATTGGATACAGAACTCAGCATATTCAGATAAGTATCCAGTGTCCATTTGCCTTCCCGAACCAAATCGTATACGGAGACGCCCAGATCTGCTTCCACATTATAGTCGTCCATCAACTGTTTGTTGTAGAACAAAAAGCCTGCCCATTCCAATTTGTTCATGGAAATATCATTGATACTCAGATACTGTTTGCCGTCAATGGTCAAATCTTCCATAGCTGTAGGAGCCCAATATTCTTTGGTCAAATCTACATTTTTAAGATCATTGAAATCTGCGAAGTAGTTTTCTGTAATGCATTTGCCAAGTTTATATCCCCAACCGTAAATCACGTCAAAGTTAAACTCTCCGGCCATATACAAACTATTAAGCAGCTCTGCAGGCTCACCGTTGATTTCTTCCCGCATTTTAATATTCACACTATACTTCTCTTCTACAGCCATGTTTCTCTCGTACACTGCGTCATTGATGGCAGCTCCTGTATAGGTTTCTGCATCAATGTAAGGACCGCCGTAGTAGTCCTTTGTCGTGTCGGAATGCTTGATAACAAGGAAGGTAAAGTCTTCATTGTTATAGTTTGCCGACGGATAATCGTCGTCGGGGCCGCTGTTTCCATCATTCTCAGGACGGGTATACTCTCCCGTGCCACCCTCGTTCGCACATGCGGCAAAGAGAATAGCCACCATGGAAACAACCAGAATCATTGCAAGAATCTTTTTTGTTTTCATCGTTTCTCTCCATTTATAATAAATTTATTTCTAAACTTTTATAACATGCAGTCCAAGAAGGTTACCGAAAAATTCCAGTTCCGACAAGGCTGCACCATAGACCAGACAGGAATGATGGGTTACGCCGACCGCGCTGATTGCCTCCAAAAACTCCGGAAGAGGTACACTGGGCTGCATCCATCCACGAACAGTTCCTGCAAAATGGTCCCCTGGATGATCCAGCATTTTTACAGGGGATATAAGTAAATTATATTTCTCTGCATCCTTAAATATGTTGACAAACACTGCATCACCCGGCTGATAACAACCATAGCAGACAACAGGGTCTTCTGCGTCACCGAAAACAAAGGGGATTTCCTTAAGCTCCGGCTTATCTGCGCAAAGCGCCAAATTGTATTCCCCCATATGGGAAAGGAATAAGGAACCTCCCTCCCAATCGGGACAAAAAATTTCTACAAAGGCGGCATCGCCAAATCCACGCATCAGGGCACCGGTCAGTGCGGCTGTCAGCACATCTCCTTCGCCGGCATATCCTATGCCGCGGGCCATGGCTTTACAGGCTTCCATAAAGGGCATGACAGTCAGTCCATTCTCTGGCCGTATTTCACGGAAGTTTACAGTAAAGGCGTCCAATTTTTCTTGCCTTATCCATTTGCGTACCGCCAGACAGTTTCTCACTGTCTTTGCATGAGCCTCTCTCGAAAATGGCGCCAAAACCTGGCACATTTCCAAATCTCTGTGAATTTCCTGGTCGATCTCGTCCTGCGTTACAGAATCGGCAAGAGCCGAAAGTACTTTCCCTTCGGAATACACCGCTGTAACGCCAAAACGTGTCAACAATTCTTCGTCAGAAATCAAGAAATCACCCATACCGTCAAAGCTTCCGCCGATGGTACCCACTCTGGATCCTGAAAGGCTTCCGGCTCCCGCGGCGATACGCGCCAGTCGGCCCACACGCTTTACCACATCTGACTGAGGATGGGGTCCTGCTGCAATGGCATATGCCTTTCCTCTCCTACGCAGCATATTGGTCATATCCATCACGCCGTGGATTCCATGGTTGATGTTCACCTCATCCGGAGACTGGGATGGACCAAAAGCAAAGGTTTCCGTTGTATCCATCACTACAATTGGCAGCTTTGTTCCCGCCAGCACATCGATAGACTCCAGGGAAGGAGAGTAGGCCGCGTGCCATGTGACAATGCAGTCTGCGCCCTCTTTTTCAAACATAGCCACTGCGGCGGAAAATTCTTCTCTCACCCGGCAAAAAGCGGTACGCAGCACGGTAAATCCTTCCTGCTCCAATGCCTCTGCCAGGGTTTCATAAAAAGGTTCCAATCTTTCCCGTATCGTGAGGCCGCAGTCGTCATACAACTTTATGTATAGGGGAAGAAATCCTATTTTACATTTATTCATAGTATTTACCTTTATTAAAAGTCAACGTGGAACAGCCTGGCGGCGTTGCCGCACAGAATATCCTGTACGTCTGCGCTGGTCAGCCTCAGTTCCTGGGCACACCGCTTGAAAGCACGCAGTTCTTCGTACATAAAAGTGGTCATCTCATCTGTATCGTCTGTTTCCTGCATATTGGGATCGCCGGACACATCTCCATACGCTCCCCTCGGCACTACGTTGATATATCGATCCTCCTTGCAGATACGATACATACGCATTTTCGTGATGGGCATATCAGAGCCGAACATGATCCGTCTTGTTCCGACTGCTTCGATACACTTTACCATAGCAAGGGTCAGTGTATTTGCCGTAAAATCAAACAGCATGTTTTTGGTGTTTTTCAAAATGGAGAAAGCGTCTCCGATGTCGCCGGGCACATAGGCTCGCCCGATATGCGCGATGATCACCCGGGCATGGGGATATTTCTCTTCGATTTCCATCATCTGCGCCAAATTTACCGGGTCGCGCAAACGCAGGCTGCGGGGGATATGCAGCATGATCACACCGCCCAGTTCATCCATCACCTGCAAATGTGCATGAGGCAGAAAGTCAAAAATCC
Organism: uncultured Clostridia bacterium; assembly: GCA_947627475.1. Classification (GTDB taxonomy): domain Bacteria; phylum Bacillota; class Clostridia; order Oscillospirales; family CAG-272; genus Avispirillum. The sequence goes on along the minus strand of CANQWE010000010.1, from coordinate 37,082 downwards.
GCACTTCCCCGGCAGGAATATAGGAAGGAGAATTGTTCAAATAAGGCTTGATGCCGTGGAAACCACTTACCATGGCGGCGCGGATTGCATCTGGGTCGGTATCCCAATTGGTACAGTACAGGGCAGGCAGTTTTTTTTCTTTTGCGCAGGAAAGCACATAAGGATTCACTTCGTCCAAACGGCAGGTAGGCATTCCCATAATCACCGCTTTTACCGTTTTTCCGGGGAACATCTGGGAAAAAGACTGCTCCATATCCTCGATAGTCAAATCGGGGGCTACCATATGGGGCCAGTTTACACAGCCCTTCCTGTTTTCCGGGCGAACCCGCTGCATTGCTTCTTTATAAATATGTACATGGGCATCCAAAATATTGTCCGGCAAAAAATCAGCCAGTTCTTCTTCGTATACCTTTCGGTCGTAATCTGTGACATTTACCCCGAACATCGACACCGCCCCCAACGATCATTTTACATTATAAAATATAGCATATTCCACTATATTTGTCAACAAAAAAACCATTTCGTTTGCATATATTTACTGGTTGTTCAAAAACTTTTAACATGCGCCGCAGACAATTTTCACAAGTCCGTTTTTTCCTCTATTTCCTGGTTTTGCGCAGGGACTTCCTTTTTCCGAAGCGTAGGAATAAACCGTCTGGCAAAACTTCCTTTTCCTCTGGACTTCACATAGAAAAATCCGATTACAGAAAATACGAAAGCGCCGATAAAGTTTACGATAAGGTCCTTCATCGTGTCAATAATTCCTACGTCCAAATATCCGTGGATACCAAAATCCACTAAATGGTACTGGGTTCCATCCGCTGTAATAATTACCGTATCCACAACGTCCCGGATTATATCAGGCGCAGCGCTGTCTGCAGGGCTGAGCATAGCAGAGGAGACTGTATTGATCACAAAATCCTTTTGCATATCCAGGAAGAACACCTGATCCATAAAGAATTCAAAGAATTCCCATATCACACCCACCGTCATGGAAAAACAAAATGCAACTACTGCCAGAAACAAAGGAGACAGCTGAAACTTGAATCTTGTGGAACGGTTAAGAATATCCACCAGTGCAAAACCGATAGCGGCGCACAAAAAGCCGTTTATGGTGTGCAGCATGGAATCCCAAAAGGGAACACGCACATAAAAGCTGGAGATCTCTCCCAAAATTTCCGCGGCGAAGATAAACAATAGTACGATGATCTCCAATGTCTCCGGAAGCTGGATTCCAAAGTTTTGCGAGACAAAGGATGGAAGCAAAAACAGCACGAGAGACAGCAAACACAGAAAAAAGTTTTCATAGTTGCCGCCGATCAGAGACCATACCGCCACAAAAATCACCAAAAGACGCAGCACCAAATATACGGCAAAGGTTCCCTTATGATTTTTTATCTGCGCATGCAGAGCGGCGCGCTTTCCTACACGTTTTTCTTTCTTTTTACCCATATGCTCCTCCTGATTTTGTTCACCACTGCTTTTATCATAAAACAAATCCTTTGCAAATGCAATATTTGCAAAGGATTTTTCAGATTTATTACGCGTCCAAAGAATATTTCACCTTGAAATAATCGAAATAATCGTTATATTCTTTCGTTTCGCCGTCCTTGACCCCACGCAGATACTCATGTACATCCATCTCGTCACGATCCATTTCCAGGATGCATGCTGCTATATTGGAACAGTGGTCAGAAACCCGCTCCAAATTGGTAAGCAAATCTGTCAGCACAAATCCCAGTTCAATGGTACATTCCTGCTTGCGCAGTCTGCGGATATGCTGTTTTTTCAGCGTGTCCCGCAGATGGTCTACAACCTGTTCCAGGGGCTCCACCATCACCGCGCTGTCCAAATCGTCCTTTTCAAACGAAGCAAGCGCCAGATCCAGAATCTCCATTACAGCGTTTACAAGTACGCTCAGTTCTTTTTTTGCTTGGCCGGAAAATTCCAGCTTTTTATCGTGGATTTCTTCTGCGCTGTTCACCACATTGATCGCGTGGTCAGATATCCGTTCAAAATCTCCAATCACGTGGAGAAGCTTGTTTGCTTCTGCGCTGTCCGCTTCTGACATATCGTGGGCTGACAGCTTGACCAGATAAGAGCCAAGCTTATCCTCGTATACGTCTACCTCGCTTTCCATTTCCCTCACCTGCATGGCCGACTTTTCCGTGTATTCCCCAAGCAGCACCACAGATTCCTTAATCGATTCCACAGCCGTCCGGGCCATAGCAACCGTCACTTCCTTACAGCGGCCGATAGCCACCGAGGGCGTGGCTAGAAGACGCTCGTCCAGCAGCTGCATTTCCTCGCTCTTTTTCCCATCCTTTACAAGAATATAGGATAGCTTCTCCAGCTGTTTTGAGAACGGCATCAGAAGGATCACGCACAGCAGGTTAAACACAGTGTGCAGAATTGCGATTCCAAAGGGAGAAGCCGTCATATCTCCCAGCGGATCCTGCAGCAGCCAGCTCACAATGTAATATACGGGAAGAATCACAATAGTACCGATAATGTTGAAGCACAAATGAACCACCGCTGTACGCTTTGCATTTTTTGAGGTCCCGATCGAAGAAAGCATAGCAGTAATACAGGTTCCGATATTTTGCCCCATGATAATCGGAATCGCAGTGGCATAGGTAACGCTTCCGGTGGTGGAAAGCGCCTGCAAAATCCCCACAGAGGCCGAGGAAGACTGGATGATCGCGGTAAGCACAGCACCCACCAGCACCCCGATGACAGGATTGGAAAACACCACCAATATCTGGGTAAATTCCGGTACATCCTTCAGTCCTGCAACTGCCCCGGACATAGCTTCCATACCAAACATAAGAACGGCAAAGCCCAGAAAAATCATACCTGTATCCTTGCGCTTTGCACTTTTCTGAAACATGTACAAAATAATTCCCACAAGCGCCAGAACCGGTACAAAGGAAGTGGGCTTGAGCAGCTGTATAAATAAGCTGTCCCCCTGAATCCCGGTAAGACTGATGATCCAGGACGTCATAGAAGTTCCCAGATTGGCACCCATGATAATGCCTATGGCCTGACGCAGGGTCATAATGCCGGAGTTTACAAATCCCACCACCATTACTGTTGTAGCAGAGGAGGACTGGATAACCGCAGTCACTACAAAGCCCAGTAAAAAGCCTTTAAAGGGATTGGAGGTGATACTGGCCAAAATCGTCTTGAGTTTGCTTCCAGCTCTTTTTTCCAGAGCTTGTCCCATTAGATTCATTCCAAACAAAAATAGGGCGAGTCCCCCTATTAGCGAGAGAACGTCAAACAAATCCATGCTTTTCTGTTCTGCCTTTCCTTAATTTTATTCCATTTTTTTGCAGAGAAAGGTCATTTTTTCTGCAACCTGTATTATCATAGTCTCCCTACGTTAAATGTATAATCGCAGTTTTGTTAAATCTGCGTTAAATTTGTCATATTTTGTTCATAAAAAAACCGCAAGCAAATCTTGCGGTTTTTTATGGAAATATTATTTTGTTTTTTCTTTATAATGCAAATAATGGGACACGTCTTTCTTTTCTGCAAAATAGGCTTCTAAACCGACCTCATGCAGCCGTCTGCTGCCTTTTTCCCAAGCCTCTCCGATTGAATCGTCGTGACGGGCAAACATGTTTCGCGCCTTATTACAGGGGAACGCATTGCATTCTGCACAAAAATCGATTCCATGCTCCTTTACGCAAGCTGGAATCATACAGTCGCCCAGACAGCCAAATCCATGTCCGTAGTCGTTTTCGAAAAATTTTCTGCACCCGGGGCAATACGCCGTGCTCATGTTGCTCAGCGTCTCATGAAATTCACGAAAAAACGCCTCCCATTTTTTCTTTTCCTCTTCCGACATATGGAGACCGCGGAACTCACAAACCCCCTCGTTATACGCATACAGTTTCTTTGCGCATTCTGCAACGGCTCCCTCCTTGCAGCCCATACAGGTATAGCAAACGAGAGAGCACGGAGCAACGTAATTTAGCAGGCGTTCCTTATCCATGGTATCCTTCCCCTATTCGATATTTTTCGACCGAACCATTCATAGAATAACAAAGTTCACAAGCAAAGTCAAGCTTTTTAGTACAGAAATAAATAAATAAGTATGTAAAGAACAAGCCGAATATTTACATATACTGCTGGATTAAAGTAAAAAAGCCTTTCTTTCAAAAGGCTTTTTAGTATTATTTTTCTCTTAAAAGCTGTAACATCAGCGCCGCTGTAACCGGATCTGCAACATCCGTCAAATCCGCCCCGTAGCGCAGTCTCTCTCTGGCATAGGTAGAAGAAACATGGGCTAAGTCAGGACTGGAAGGCAAAAACATCGTTTCCAGTCGCGGAGAAAACCTATGCATAATCTCTGCCAGGGTATACTCATAATCAAAGTCCGTTCCATTTCGCAGCCCCTTCACTACATAGGACACGCCAAGCTTGTCTGCAAATTCAGCTGCCAATTCTTCACAGATAAGGCACTGCACATTTGGAATATCCCGACAGGCACTTTCCAAAATGCGCCGTCGCTGGGCAGGAGAAAACATCCCTGCATCCCTTTTTTCTGCATTTACCATAACCACCGCGTACACTTCATCAAAGGCTCCGGCCGCCCTGCGAATAATATCCACATGTCCAAGGGTCGCCGGATCAAAGCTGCCTGGCACCATTGCAACCCGTTTCATTGCTGCTCCTCCCCTTTCTCTTCTGTAAGCAGGGTTATCCGTGTTCTCCCGTATAAGGCCGTCCGCAAAAGGGTAAATCGTGCTTCCAGCTCCGGTCTTTCGCCAAACACCTGCCGTTGTACCTGTTCCCTGTGATACCCATCGTCCTTTAAGAGCCGCTTGGATACAGGCTGCGCGCCGTTATCTGTTTCACATACGATCCGCCCGCCATGCGCCAGCAAACCTCCTTCTGCAATTGCCGTAAGCGCGGCAGGCATATAACCCGCATCATAAGGAGGATCCAACAAAATAATATCAAACAGTTCTCTGCCGGCTGCACCCCGCAAGAAGGAGACAAAATCCCCTGTGGAAATCCGGCAGCGATCATACAGCTTTGCTTTTTTTGCATTTGCCGTAATAATATCGCAGGCAGCTCTGGCGTTATCGATGAATATACAGTGCCGAGCCCCTCGGCTGAGCGCCTCCAACCCGAGCTGCCCACTGCCTGCAAATAAATCCAATATCCTTCTGCCTTCGATTTCAAACTGGATCATGGAAAACAGCGCTTCCTTCACACGATCTGATGTGGGCCTTGTATCCTCTCCTGGTAGTGTTTCCAGCGGAATCCCCCGTGCACTGCCTGTAATAATTCTCATAGCTAAAGAAGTTCCTTTCCTTTTCTGCGGTTGTCTATTTTGACTGTAAAAACTCCAACACTGCGGCGGCGTTCGCGCGGGTGACCGTTGGCACAGCTGCGATTTCTTCAACGGTTGCACTGCGCAGCGCGGTCAAAGTTTTGAAATGCTGCAGCAGCTTTTTCGCCTTCGCCGGACCGATCCCAGGCACCCTTTCCAGAGAAGACTGCTTCATGGCCTTTCCCTTGGCTGCACTCATCCGAGAAATGGTATAGCGGTGCACCTCTTCCTGGATCCGGTAAATAAAGCGAAATACCTCTGGCTCCCGGGCAATGCTCACCTCTCCGTTTTCTGATACAATGGTTCTGGTTTTATGATGCTCGTCCTTCACCATGCCGAACACCGGCACAGAAATATGCAAGGTGCATAGCAGCTGCCGAATCACCGAAACATGCCCTGCTCCGCCGTCCAGCAAGATCAAATCAGGAAGTACGCCAAAAGACTCGTCAGCCTCCCCTGCGTGAGAAAATCTGCGCCGCAGCGCTTCTTCCATAGCCTGATAATCGTCCGGTCCATCGTTTCCCTTAATTTTGAAATGACGGTAGTGTCTTTTTGCAAACTTCCCGTTTTCCACTACGATCATCCCCGCGGTGATGTTTTCCCTGCCCATATTGGAAATATCATATGCTTCTATTTTTTCCGGAAGCACCTCCAAATGCAGCAGGGATGCCAGGCTGGCCAGGAGTTTTTCATCAGTATCGTCTCGTCTGCGGCGAGTCATACTGTGCCGCACTGCATCTCGCTGCGCCATTTTGCACAAATCTCGTGGAATCCCCCGTACCGGGGTGCGGATCTGAATCTTTTTATTCGCACGCTGGGACAAATAGGTTTCTGTGATCTGCCGATCGCTTTCTGTAAGAGAAAAGGAAAGGTAAATTTCCTTTGGAATATATTCCCTGTAACGGTACAGGTTGACAATAAAGGCCGCAAATGGAGAGTCCTCTCCGGCATCCTCCGGGGAGATCTCTTCTTCATTGTAAGCCTGTGCGCCGGTTATCTCGTCTGCGCCAAACATAAAATACTCGCTGTCGCAGATGGCGCCGCCCCGGATATACAGTGCTGCCGCGCAGTCGCATCCCTCATGGGAGGACAGGGCAATCACATCGCAGTCTGTATCGAGGGATAGCTGGGTTTTCTGCCGGTCTCCCAGACGGTGCAGCGCCGCGATGGCGTCCCTGCACCGGGCAGCCTCTTCAAATCGCTCCTGCAGTGCCGCCTGTCCCATCCGCTCCTCCAGAGCCCGTTCCACCTCCCGGGTATTTCCACGGAGCAGCTGCACGGCACACTGGATCAGTTCCCGGTATTCCTGGGCGCTGACTTCCCCGGTACACACACCGCAGCATCGGCCGATTTGCCGATATACGCACGGTCTGCCCCGGCCGATATCCTGGGGAAATTTCTTTTTACAGGAAGGGATCCCAAGCGTTTTTTCTATTGTGGAAATAATATTGCCAATTACCTTGGTATTGGAATACGGGCCGAAATACAAGCCCTTTTCCCCGCGCTTGCGACTCATGACAATCCGGGGATACTCCTCTTCTGTGGTAACTTTTATATAAGGATAGGATTTGGCATCCTTCAGCAAAATATTGTATTTGGGCGTGTACTGTTTAATGAGGTTATTTTCCAGCACCAGGGATTCCATCTCTGTATCACAGGTGATATACCGAAAATCCCGCACATGGAACACCATCCGAGAGGTCTTAATATCGTGGGATCCGTGAAAATACTGGCTGACCCGATTTCTCAGCGCCCTGGACTTACCAACGTAGATGACCTTTCCATCTTTGTCTTCCATGATATAAACACCGGGAGTCCTTGGCAGCAAAGCGGCTTTTTTCTGCAAATATTCCAGCACCTGCATATTTTGTTCCATACGTGCCCTCCCATCCGCAATACCGGCCCTTTTTAACCGTATGCAAAAAGCCGCCCCAAACGGGCGGCCGCTATGATCTATTGAAATTACTCTGTGAACCCTGTGTCGATCAGCGCAGCAAGGCCCTCTACTGCTTCTTCTTCATCTGCACCATCAGCAATGATCGTAATATTCATCCCCTTAACGATGCCCAGAGACAAAACGCCCAGCAGACTCTTCGCATTGATTCTGCGGTCTTCTCTTTCCACCCAAATTGCGCTTTTATAGGAGTTCGCTTTTTGGATAAAAAAGGTGGCCGGTCTGGCATGCAGGCCTACATTGTTCTTTATAGTTACTTCGCGTGATAGCATAGTCCATACTCCCGAACTTTAAATAAAATTGCCGAAATGGTGTCATACGGCTGTTTACCGCTACATTATAGCAAACAAAATGCGTAAAATCAAGGGCTTTTCCATAAATTCTGAAATTTGGATTCGTTTTATAAAAAAAATAAAGGAAAAAAGTGTTTTTTCAGCTATTTTGCATTTGAAAGTACTACTTTAAAAATACATAAAAATTGACTGTGAAACTGCCTTTTGTATATTTCTAAAATTGTCAGTATTATGATCACAATCCCCCGTCTTGCCGTAGGCGAGACGGGGGATTGTGATCATACAACCTATTTTATAGAAACATATCTGCTCCCTCTTGACAAAAAATACAAGTCATGCTATACTATTTTATATAAGTATATAAAGGCTATGACGGAGACAGTAGTAAAAGATTTTACAGATCCCAGCGAGTTGGAGGCAGTGCAAGTCCGACATCTGAACTTTTTGCGAAAATCACTCCCGAGCCGCAGGGCGAACAACAGTAGCCCGCGCCGGTGCCCGGCCGTTACCCCGGGCGCATATGTCAGTATGCAGGTGGTTTGTAAGGGTTCCCCTTGCCTTGCGGCAAGGGGATTTTTCTTTATTTTCCTGCACAAAAATTTTCAAAAAAATAGAGAAAGGCATGGACGATCATGTACAAAAAAGTGCCAACAGACCTGCGTTTTGTAGACCGCGAACGGGAAACGCTCGCTTTCTGGAAAGAAAACAAAATCTTTGAAAAAAGCATGGAAGAACGCCGGGGCCTTCCCAGCTATACCTTCTACGACGGCCCGCCAACCGCAAACGGCAAGCCCCACATCGGCCACGTGCTCACCCGGGTCATTAAGGATATGATTCCCCGGTACCACGCTATGAAAGGCTGCAATGTGCCCCGCAAAGCCGGATGGGACACCCACGGCCTGCCAGTGGAGCTGGAAGTGGAAAAGCTGCTTGGTATCAACGGGAAAGAGCAGATTGAGGAATACGGCATCGCACCCTTTATCGAAAAGTGCAAGGAATCGGTATGGAAATACAAGGGCATGTGGGAGGACTTCTCCGGCACGGTAGGATTTTGGGCCGACATGGACAATCCTTATGTAACCTACCATAATACTTATATCGAATCAGAATGGTGGGCGCTGAAGCAGATCTGGGATAAGGGACTTCTGTACAAGGGGTTTAAGATCGTACCCTACTGTCCCCGCTGCGGTACTCCCCTTTCCTCTCACGAAGTTGCTCAGGGATATAAAGACATAAAAGAACGCTCCGCCATTGTAAAAATGCCTGTAGTGGGCGAAGACGCGGCATTTTTGGTGTGGACCACCACCCCCTGGACATTGCCCTCCAACGTGGCTCTGTGCGTCAATCCAGATGCGGAATATATCCGGGCAAATAAAGGTGGCGAAGTGTTTATTCTGGCCCGGGCCCTTGCCGACAAGGTACTGGGCGAAGGGGAATACACCATTTTGGAAACCATGACGGGAAAATCCCTGGAATATACAGAATACGAGCCTCTCTTCCGGTTTGTCACGCCCAAGGAAAAGTGTTGGTACGTTACCTGTGACGACTACGTTACGATGGAAGACGGTACAGGCGTCGTCCATACCGCGCCGGCCTTTGGTGAAGACGACGCAAGAGTAGGACGGGCTTACGGACTTCCCTTTGTACAGTTGGTAGATTCCAAAGGAGAGATGACCGCCGAGACAGAGTGGCCCGGCGTATTTGTAAAAGACGCGGATAAGCTGGTATTGCGCCGGCTGGAGGAACTGGGATTGCTGTACTCCGCCCCCCTGTTCGAACACAGCTATCCCCACTGCTGGCGCTGTGATACGCCGCTGATCTATTATGCAAGAGACAGCTGGTTTATCAAAATGACTGCAGTAAAGGACCGCCTCGTCGCCAACAATAAAACAGTCAATTGGATTCCGAAATCCATCGGCGAAGGTCGGTTCGGAGACTGGCTGGAAAACGTGCAGGACTGGGGCATTAGCCGCAATCGGTATTGGGGAACGCCCCTCAATATCTGGGAATGCTCCTGCGGCCACCGTCACAGCATCGGCAGTATCGAAGAACTGCGGCAAATGTCAGACAACTGCCCGGAAGATATTGAATTGCATCGTCCTTATATCGATGCGGTAAAACTGAAGTGTCCCCAATGCGGCGGCGAAATGACCCGGGTTCCGGAAGTGATCGACTGCTGGTTCGACTCCGGCGCCATGCCTTTTGCCCAGCACCACTATCCCTTTGAAAACAAAGAACTATTTGAGGCCCAGTTCCCCGCCGACTTTATTTCGGAGGCAGTGGACCAGACACGGGGTTGGTTCTATTCCCTACTCGCTATCTCCACTCTTCTGTTTGACAAGGCTCCCTATAAAAATGTTATTGTGCTGGGATTGGTACAAGACGAAGACGGGCAAAAAATGTCCAAATCCAAGGGCAATGCCGTAGATCCTTTCCAGGCACTGGAAACTCATGGCGCCGACGCCATCCGTTGGTATTTCTATACAAACTCCGCCCCCTGGCTTCCCTCTCGGTTCAGCGACCGCGCCGTAACCGAAGGCCAGCGAAAAGTGATGGGCACCCTGCAGAACACCTATGCATTCTGGGTGCTGTACGCCAATATCGACTCCTTCGATCCCACAAAATATAAGCTGGATGACTGCAGCCTCACCGTAATGGACCGGTTTATCCTGTCCCGACTGAACACCATGATCCGGGGTATCGACGAAAATCTGGCTTCCTATCGGATTCCCGAAGCTGCAAAATACCTTTCTTCCTTCATTGACGCGCTTTCCAACTGGTATGTGCGCAGAAGCCGGGAACGGTTCTGGGCAAGCGAACTAAGCGACGACAAAATCGCTGCTTATATGACCCTATACCATGTGCTGGTGGAAACGGCAAAAGCCGCCGCGCCGATGCTTCCCTTTATGGCGGAGGACATCTATCGGAACCTGGTTTGCACAATAGACAAAGCAGCGCCTATCAGCGTACATCTGTGTGATTTCCCTGGGTGGGAGGCCGCCCGTATCGATCCTGAACTGGAAGACAACATGGAATTTATCCTGAATGTTGTCACCCTTGGCCGCAATGCAAGAAATGCCGCCAACATCAAAAACCGGCAGCCCCTGTCTGCGATCTACGTAAAGACAGACCGCACCGTCAGCGACTTTTACAAGGATATCGTAAAGGATGAGCTGAATGTGAAGGACGCGGTCTTTACAGCAGATGTGTCCGCACTGTCCTCTTACAGTTTCAAGCCCCAGCTCAAAACAGTAGGTCCCAAATACGGAAAAGTACTCGGACAGATCCGCCAGTGTTTAACCGAGCTGGACGGCAACGCCGCCATGGAACAGCTGGAAACGGAAGGCACGCTTCGCTTTGCTGTCGGAGATACAGCCGTAGAACTGTCCAAAGAAGACCTGCTTATTGATGTGCAGCAAAAGGAAGGCTATTATTCCGCTGCCGATATGGGTATTACCGTTGCACTGTGTACGGTACTCACAGAAGAACTGATCCGGGAAGGATTTGTTCGTGAAGTGATTTCCAAGGTCCAGACCATGCGCAAAGACGCAGACTTTGACGTAATGGATCACATCGCCGTTACAATCACCGGAAGCGAAAAAATCCAGGAGATTCTCTCTCAAGACTCTGCTGCGTTCCGGGAAGCAGTGCTATGCGACGCACTGTCCTTCTCAGCAGAAGGCACAGCAGAAGCTGCAAAAGAATGGAATATCAACGGAGAAAAGGCTACCATATCTATTCGTCGAATGAAGTAATAAAGAGGGGGACTCTTTTTAAAAAGCGGTCCCCCTTTTTCAAAATTGCCGAGGAGGGCTATGAAAAAAAAGACGCAGGCGGAAAGCAATCCCTTTCCTTACAGTGACAGCAACAAGCGATACTACACCTTCGACTATTATCTGCGCCGGCGTTTTGGTGAAAAATGCGGCCGCGTCCCCCTGGACGCTGGCTTCACTTGTCCCAATATAGACGGCACATGCGGGGTGGGCGGCTGTATCTATTGCCTGGACGGTTCCGGCGCTGCCCAGGGAGGCGCCGGACTATACCGGCAATATACCGCAGGCATTGCTGCCATGCAGAAAAAATGGAACTGCACCAAATATATCCCCTATCTCCAGGCCCATACCAACACGTACGCCCCGATAGACACGCTGCGCCGTATATACACGGAAGCAGCCAGCCTTCCCGGGGCTGTCATGCTGGCCATCGCTACCCGTCCAGACTGCCTGGATCCGGAGGTAATATCCCTTCTTGCAGAAACTGCCGAAAAAATCTCTCTTTTAGTGGAGCTTGGGCTGCAGACGATCCACGACGATACGGCAGAACGCATCAACCGCGGTCATTCCTATAATGACTTTTTAGAGGGCTACAGCCGGCTGCGGGATGCAGGCGGCGACATCAGTATCTGTATTCATTTGATCAACGGCCTGCCGGGGGAAAAGAAGGAAGATATGACGGCATCGGCCCGGGCCGTAGCAAACCTGGCCCCGGACATGGTCAAGCTGCATCTTTTGCATGTGCTGCAGGGGACTCCCCTGTACGATCTCTATAAGCAAGGTGCCTACACGCCGATGGAGCAGGCGGAATATGTGAATATCATATGCGACCAGATCGAATGCTTCCCACCCCAGACGGTCATTGCCCGGGTCACGGGAGACGCGCCGGCGGATGTGCTGGCGGCGCCGCTGTGGTGCAGGCGAAAAACAGCCGTTTCCAATGACATCGATAAGGAACTGTATCGGAGAGACTCCTTTCAGGGAATACGATGTACCGGCCAGAAACCGCCCGCTTTATGAGGCCATTGATTGATAGCAGGCTTGCAGACGGACAGGGTAATACTCGCCGAATAGGACGCTGCTTTTTGGCTAATATGCTTATAGGAACAAATTTGTAAACCTGCCAGAGGAGTGAATGCAATGAACAAACAGATCGCAATCGTGACAGGCGCCAACAAAGGTTTTGGAAAAGAATTTGCTAAATTGTTGGCAGCGAAGCCGGAGATCTCTGAAATTTGGGCTATCGCCCGCGATCACAAAAAGCTGGAACAGACGGTACAGGAGCTGGGAGAAAAAATTCGGACCTTTTCCATGGATTTAACAGATCGTGAAAATATAAAGCATATTGCCACAGAATTGGAGAAAAGGGGTGCAACAGTTAAGTACCTTGTCAATAACGCCGGTTTTGCCAAGTTTTGCTCTTACGGGGATATCAGCATGGAAGAGTCCTTAAACATGATCGACCTGAATATCAGTGCGGTAGTAGCGCTGGGGCTGGTATGCATTCCTTATATGGGAAAGGGATGCCATATCATCAACATCTCCTCCCAAGCGTCGTTCTTTCCCCTGCCCTATCAAAATATTTACAGTTCGACAAAGACATTTATCCGAAACTACACAAGGGCATTGAATGTGGAATTGAAAGAAGCAGGAATCAGCGCAACAGCTGTGTGTCCCGGTTGGATGAAAACTGACTTATTTGACCGTGCCGTGATCGGAGCAAAAAAAGGAACCCGCAATTTTTATGGAATGGTACTGCCCGATGCAGTAGCGCGGAAAGCGTTGTCTGATGCAGAAAAAGGAAAAGATATATCTGTATATGGCCTGTATGTCAAGGCTACCCATGTATTGTCTAAAATCATTCCCCAAAGATGGGTGATGAAAATCTGGCTGAAGCAGCAGGGAATCCAGCGTTGAATATTATCCCCCTCTTGCTTGATGCGAACGAGTCCGGGCGTACCGGGCGCATTTAACAAAAAACAAACCTTTCCGCAGTATCTGTACTTTTAGAATAAAGACTGGATTTTTCTTCTTGACAAAGAGAAAATTTTCCGGTACAATACAAAAGCATTCCTTTTTCTGGAGAAAAAGATGCGGCAGAAGCCGGTGCAGCAATCCTAGTCCCACAATGCATTTGGATACCACAGGTGTCTTTAAGAAAGACACCTGTGGATTTTTATTTTAAGGAGTAACGCAAATGGAAAATGTGAAAACCAAACCAAAATCCAGCGCGATGCGGCTGTGTACCGCTGCCATGTGCCTAGCTGTAGGGATCTTACTACCCCAACTGTTTCACCTGCCGGGAATCAGTTTCTCCGGACAGATCTTTCTGCCCATGCATCTGCCTGTATTCTTGTGCGGCTTATTGTGTGGGTGGACGTGGGGAGCCGCTGTCGGCGTCACCCTGCCATTGATTTCCTCCGCCATTACCAGCATGCCCGTTATGTACCCCGCAGGATTTTCCATGATGGGAGAGCTATGCGTATACGGCGCAATCTGCGGACTTTTATATGCAAAAGTCTTTGCATATAAAAAGGGCGTTTTTCCCGTCTATTTTTCCCTGATCCCCGCTATGCTTGCAGGCCGGCTTGTGGCCGGGCTGATTAAGTGGATTCTGCTTATGGGAACTGAAAATCCCCTTACCATGCACGCTTTTCTTGCTTCTTCTTTTATTACCGCCTGGCCGGGCATTGTAATCCAGTTAATCTTAATTCCCGCCATCATGCTGGTACTGCATAAATCGGGCGTTATTGTACGGCTGCAAGCAAATTCATAATTTATTAATTATTTAATAATATTTTATACATATATAATAAAAATCCGTCGATTTTCGGCGGGTTTTTATTATTGCATTTTTTATTTTTCGGCCTGTTTTAACGAACTTTTTCTACTTTTTTAAGCAAAAATGCCCGCTTTTTGAATATTTACAAAATAGCCTTGACATATTGCGTCTTTCGTGATAATATATTGAAAAATGCGAGTATATGTTGGCACAATGCCCAGAAAGGCATGATCATATTATGGGATTGAAAATTATAGGAACCGGATGCGGCCTGCCTGGTAAGATCGTCACGAACAACGATCTTGCCGCGATCATGGATACCAGCGACGAGTGGATATCCCAGCGTACCGGGATCCGGCAGCGACGGATTTTATCCGGCAGTGAAACCCTTTTGGAGTTAAGTGCAGAGGCCGCCGCAGGAGCACTGCAGGACGCAGGCGCATCCCCTGAAGAGATTGATCTTTTGATCGTCACCACAGTGGGTGGAGATTACAAAACCCCCTCTATGTCCTGTCTGCTGGCGGGAGAGCTTGGCATAAACTGTATCACCTTGGATATCAACATGGCATGCTGCGGTTTTGTGTATGCCTTAAATGCGGCAAATGCATATTTGGGCGCAGATATGGCAAAAAAAATTCTTATCGTATCCGCCGAGGCACTTTCCAGACTGACAGACTGGACAGACCGTTCCACATGCGTATTGTTTGGAGACGCCGCAGCTGCCGTCGTGTTGGAACAGGCGGATAGCGCGCCTGTATTTTCTATGGAACTGCGGGGAAAAGACGGATGGGAACACCTGCACGCCGCTAGAGGTACAGACAACTGCCCCTTCAATGATTTTGAAAACAACGGCTTTTTGCGCATGGACGGTCAGGATATCTATAAATTTGCAGTGTCCTCAATCACGGCACGGATCCATGAAATTCTGAATACCTGCAGTCTTTCCATAGACGACATCGACACGGTATTGCTACATCAGGCAAACTTGCGCATCATCAAAGGAGCCGTCACCCGCTTCGGCAGCCCGGAAAAATTCCCACATAATATAGAAAATTACGGCAACACGTCCTCTGCCAGTGTTCCCTTGCTCCTTCATGAGACAAAGGATCGTTTTCGGCCAGGAGACAAACTCATTCTATGCGCCTTCGGAGCCGGGCTTGCTTCTGCAGCTTGTCTCCTGAAATGGTAAATAAACAAAATTGGAGGAACATCAAATGAAAGAGAAGGTTTTGGACATTATCGCAGCTTACAAGGGCGTAGACGCAGCGGATATCCCAACGGATAAACCCTTTAACGATATCGGCCTGGATTCTCTGGACGTGGCGGAACTGGTTATGCAGATTGAAGATGCCTGTGGTGTGGAAATCGATATCACGCCGGAACTCAACTGCATCGATAAACTGGTAGAATACATCGAATCCAAGTAATTTCCGCGGCAAAAACCGCTCACCACAGCAAATGAGCCGGTGAGCGGTTCTCTTTTATGATTATCATCTTCTCTGAGGATACAAAAACTTTATTTTGGATAAAGTCATATCCTGTTAAAGTTTTTGAGGGTTTTAGGGAACTTTTTGAAAAAAGTTCCCTAAGTGTTCCCAGTACGTCTCCAGGAAGCAGTAAAATAAATTAGGACTGGTCTTCATTATGCTGAAAACAAAACTTTGTGAACTTCTTGCAATCGAACATCCCATAATCCAGGGCGGCATGGCCTGGGTGGCAGACGCAAATCTCGCCGCCGCTGTTTCCAACGCCGGGGGCCTGGGCATTATTGCCGGAATGAATTCCAACGGCGAACAGCTGCGGGAGCAAATTCGTAAGGCTAAAGAAATGACTGACAAGCCCTTCGGCGTCAACGTCATGCTCATGAGTCCCTTTGCAGAAGAGGTTGCCGCAGTAATCTGTGAAGAAAAAATCCCCGTGGTTACCACCGGAGCGGGGAACCCCACCCGCTTTATGGCAGCCTGGAGCGAAGCCGGCTGCAAAGTCATTCCTGTGGTTCCCTCCGCAGCCCTTGCCAAAATGGTGGAGCGTAGAGGCGCGTGCGCCGTCATCGCCGAAGGAGGCGAATCCGGCGGCCATATCGGAGAACTGAACACCATGGCGTTGGTTCCCCAGGTATGCGACGCGGTGAACATCCCCGTAATCGCCGCCGGCGGTATCGCCGACGGACGCGGTCTTGCTGCTGCGCTGATGCTGGGGGCATGCGGCGTGCAGATGGGTACCCGGTTCATCGTAGCGGACGAATGTACCGCCCACGACAATTTTAAAGAAAAGGTCCTTGCAGCGAAAGATATCGACACAATTGTCACCGGAAAACGGCTGGGCCATCCCTGCCGGGCGCTGAAAAATGACTTTTCCAGAAAATTTGCCCAAATGGAATATGATATGTCCGTCTCCAATGAAGAATTGGAGCAGTACGGAGCTGGTGCGCTGCGCCGGGCCGTAGTAGATGGAGACCTTTCTGCAGGTTCCTTCCTGTGCGGGGAATGTGCAGGTCTTGTAAAAGAGAAAATGTCTTGCAGAGAGATTATCGAAGATATGGTAAGCGGCGCGGCCCGTCTTTTGGGAGGTGCTTCTCAGTGGCTGTAAAAGCATATATGTTTGCCGGTCAGGGAGCCCAATATCCCGGCATGGGCCTGGATCTGTATGAAAGCAGTCCGGCAGCAAAAGCCGTATTCGATATGGGGGAAAAGCTCCGTCCAGGAACATTAGAGCAGTGTTTTCGCGGCACTGTCGAAACACTGAACGAAACCGTCAATGCCCAGCCCTGCCTGTTTTTGACTGATCTGGCTGCAGCCGCAGCCCTGGACGAAGCAACCGGGCAGCAGGCAGACATGTGCGCCGGATTCTCGCTGGGAGAAATGGCAGCACTGGCATATGCCGGCATATTGTCCTATGAAGATGCATTTCGGCTGGTAGTCTGCCGGGGGCAGGCTATGGACGCCTGCAGCAAGCAGACTCCGGGGGGAATGGCTGCCGTGCTGCGGCTGGACGAAGATACAGTCAAAAGCCTATGCGCACAGTTTGACGGCGTATATCCTGTCAACTATAACTGTCCCGGACAGATCGCCTGTGCAGGCAAGGCCGCATCCATTGACCCCTTTTGCGAGGCGGTCAAAAAAGCCGGAGGGCGGGCAGTAAAGATCGCTGTCAGCGGCCCCTTTCACACTCCCTTTATGGAGGAGTGTGCCAACACCCTACGGGAAATGCTGGGTACGCTTGAGATACATGCGTCGAAAATCCCCTTATATGCCAACTGGACGGCGCAGCCGTATCCGGCAAACAGAACCGATATAATCGAACACATCGCCCAGCAGTGTCAAAACAGCGTGCGCTGGGAAAACACCATGCTACACATGGACGCAGACATATATATCGAAGTAGGGGCAGGAAAGACCTTGTCCGGACTTTGCAAAAAGACCCTGCCTGACGTAAAAATTTTTAACGTGGCAGATACTGCCACGTTGAGCACCACAAAGGAGGCGCTGTAAAATGGCTAATACAAAAACTGCCCTGGTCACCGGGGCTTCCCGGGGAATTGGCAGAGCCATCGCCGCAGCTCTGGCACAGGAAGGAATGGATGTAGCTGTTATTGCCACCGCAGATTCCTCTGCTGTGCAGGAAACGCTGCGTCTGATCCAAGAAGCCGGAAGAAAAGCCTATTTTGCTGCCTGCGACGTCTCTGATTTTGCTGCCTGCGGCCACTGCACCGCAAAGCTGCTGGAGGAGGTAGGCACCATTGATGTTTTGGTAAACAATGCCGGTATCACACGGGATAAGCTGCTGCTGCAGATGCAGGAAAAGGATTTCGACGATGTAATCGCTGTAAACCTGAAAGGCGCGTTCAACATGACGAAAGCCCTTCTGCGACACTTCTTGAAAAATAAAGCGGGCGCTATCATCAATATTTCGTCTGTTGTAGGACTGATGGGCAACGCAGGCCAGGCTAACTATGCCGCATCCAAGGCGGGACTGATCGGGTTTACCAAATCCATTGCCAAAGAGTACGCTGCCAAGGGAATCGTGTGCAACGCCATTTGTCCCGGATATATTGAAACAGATATGACCGGGCAGATGCCAGAGGCTGCCAGAGAAAAATTACAGGCAGCCGTTCCCATGCAGCGACCCGGACGACCGGAAGATGTCGCAGCAGCAGCCGTATTTTTGAGTCGCGCACCGTATATCACCGGAGAGGTCCTCCGGGTGGACGGCGGCATGTATATTTGATTTGCTGGAGCATAAAGCCTGAAGGATGACGACAGCGAGCAAGCAAGTCGCTTCTTTCAGACCCGATTTGTGTCCGTCTCGTCTCAAGCAGGGGGCCACAAATCCAAAGAAAGGAATAGGCATAAAAATGAACAGAGTTGTTATTACAGGAATGGGGACCATCAATCCAATTGGAAACGATATGGAAACCTTTTCCCAAAATCTTTTTGCCGGTATATGCGGTATCGGCCCCATCACCAAATTTGACACAACAGATTTCAAAGTCACTTTGGCGGCTGAGGTGAAAGACTTTGATCCTTTAAAATATTACGATTCCCTGCCGGAAGCACGGCGAGCCGATCTCTTCACCCAGTACGCGGTCGCCGCCGCAATGGAAGCTGCGGACGACAGCAAAATTGTGGGAGCTGTCCAGCCGGAGCGCTTTGGCGTTTACGTAGGCAGCGGCATCGGCGGCATGAATACCTTTACCGCCGAAACCTTAAAGCTGGACAAACGGGGGCCCTCCCGGGTTTCTCCCCTGTTTATTCCTATGATGATCTCCAATATGGCCGCAGGCGCCATTTCCATGCGTTTCGGCGCCAAAGGACCTTCCCTGCCTGTAGTCACTGCGTGTGCCACCTCTACCAATACCATCGGCGAAGCCTTTCGGGCGATCAAACACGGCTATGCAGACGCAATCATCGCAGGCGGCACAGAAAGTACGATTACGCCGCTGGCAACTGCCGGATTTGACAACTGCAAGGCCCTTTCCGAGGCAAGCGATCCTGCCCGGGCATCTATTCCCTTTGACAAGGATCGAAACGGATTTGTAATGGGTGAGGGTGCCACCATGTTGGTGCTGGAGGAATATGAACACGCAGTCTCCAGAGGCGCACATATCTATGCAGAAATCTGTGGATATGGCAACACCTCCGACGCATATCATATGACCGCGCCCCATCCGGATGCCGAGGGCGCTGTACAGGCGATGTTGCTGGCAGTAGAGGAAGGCGGCATCACTGTCAGCGAGACGTTGTATATCAATGCCCATGGTACCAGCACCCCCATGAACGACAAAACAGAGACACTGGCCATCAAGAAAGCCTTTGGCGATGCAGCCTACACCACGCACATCAGCTCTACCAAATCTATGACCGGTCATATGCTGGGCGCTACAGGCGCCACAGAAGCGGCAGCCTGTGTGTTGGCGCTGGAAAAGCAGATGGTCCCCCCTACAATAAACTATGTGGAAAAGGATCCAGATTGCGACTTGGACTATACGCCAAATGTTGCAGTAGCTGCTCCCCTACAGGCAGCCCTTTCCAATTCCCTGGGATTTGGCGGACATAACGCTGTCATTGCCCTAAAAAAAATCTGACCATTGGAGGGTGTTTATGGATAAGAAAATATTGAAAGCGGCTACGGACGCTATGCGGGAGCTTGGCCTGTCAGAAATCCGCATTAAAGATAGTGAAACAGAAGTCGTTTTGAAGCGGGAACTCTCCGCAGCAGCCCCTGCTGCCGCCCCCACGACCCCGGCGCCCGCTATCCAGTCCCCTGCAGAGAATGACATTGAATCCCCTATTGCAGACTGGGTAGAGGTAAAAAGTCCTCTAATCGGCGTCTTTTATGAGGCTGCCTCTCCTGACGCGCCGCCTTTTGTTCGCCCCGGGGATCGTGTAAAAAAAGGGGACGTGCTCTGTATCGTGGAAGCCATGAAAATGATGAATGAAATCTGCGCGGAAACAGACGGCACCATCATCGACGTTTGCGCAGAAAACGGCGCACTGGTGGAATATGGCCAGCTGCTATTTAAAATTGCAGAGGATAACTGATATGAACCGAGAAGAACTGAAAAATATTCTCCCCCACCGGGAGCCCATGCTTTTGGTCGATGACGTAAGCCTGACCGAGGATGGAGAATGTATCGCCCACTACACCGTACGGGGAGATGAATTTTTCCTGCAAGGACATTTTCCGGGCAATCCCATTGTTCCCGGCGTAATCCTGTGTGAAATGGCAGCACAGTCTTCGGCTGTACTGCTTACTGACGCAGTGCGGGGCAAAACGCCCATGTACACCGGCATCAACAATGTAAAATTTCGCAAAAGCGCAAAACCCGGCGACACGCTGGAATTTCGCTGCAGTCTCAGCCGGGCAAAGCATCCCTTTTATTTTATTACCGGCGAGGCCACCGTTGCCGGACAGCGGATCATGAGCGGGGATTTTTCCTTTGCAATCGTGTAAAGAAAGGCATTTGATTGACTATGTTTTCAAAAATACTCATTGCAAACCGGGGAGAAATTGCAGTCCGCATCATCCGCGCCTGTAAGGAAATGGGCATCACTACCGTTGCTGTGTACTCTGAAGCGGACGCACAAGCCCTGCACACCAATTTGGCCGACGAAAGCTACTGTATCGGTGCTGCAGCTGTCCGGGACAGCTATCTGAATATGGACGCCATCCTGTGTGCGGCAAAAAACAGTCATGCCCAGGCGATCCACCCGGGATATGGACTTCTGTCAGAAAACCCGGAATTTGCCCGGCGCTGCCAGGAAAACGGTATCGTCTTTATCGGCCCTGCCGCCGAGACCATCTCCCGAATGGGCGATAAGGATGCGGCGCGCCGCGCTATGATCGGCGCAGGCGTTCCCGTTGTAGAAGGAACCGATCTTCTGTCCAGTGCAGAAGAAGCCCGGGCAGCGGCAGAAAAAATCGGATATCCTGTGCTTCTGAAGGCCCGCAGCGGAGGAGGCGGCAGAGGGATCCGCCCTGTGTACAGCGCCGACGGAATCCAATCGGCCTTTGAAGCAGCAAAGGCGGAGGCTATATCTGCCTTTGGGGACGGTGAACTTTATATGGAGAAATTTCTCAAGCCTGCAAAGCATATTGAGGTACAGATTCTCTGTGACCGGGAAGGTAACGTGGCTGTTTTGGGAGACCGGGACTGCTCCGTCCAGCGCCGCAATCAAAAACTGATCGAAGAAGCCCCTGCTCCTACCTTGGAAGAACCGGTACGGCAAGAGCTGTATAAAGCCTCCATCTCCGCTGCAAAGGCAGTGCAATACGAAGGGGCCGGCACCATCGAATATCTGCTGTGCCCTGACGGCACCTTTCGGTTTATGGAAATGAATACGCGGCTTCAGGTGGAACATTCTGTGACAGAAATGGTCTGTGGGATCGATATTGTAAAGTGGCAGATTCGCATTGCAGCGGGATTGCCCATCGGTTTTCCCGAAAGCGAGATCGGACGGATCGGCCACGCCATCGAGTGCCGGATCTGCGCGGAGCATCCTTTCACCTTTATGCCCGGGGCAGGAGAAATTAAAATTCTGCATGTACCCGGAGGCATGGGCGTCCGTTTTGACTCTGCCATTTACCAGAATTATGTCGTTCCGCCCTGTTACGACTCTATGCTGGGAAAGCTGATCGTGTATTCCCACACCCGGGAAGAGGCCATCCGGAAAATGCGCAGCGCACTGTCTGAACTGGTGATCGACGGGATTTGGCAAAACAGCGAGCTGCATTTGGAAATTCTATCCCAGGATGCCTTCCTGGACGGCACATATTCCACCGATTTCATGAACGACCTAACGAAAAAATTTCACTCTTGATATAGGAGGGCAGCCAACATGGATTTAAAAGCCCTGTTTAAAAAAGCGGGCAATACGCTGGAAGGCGGCGTCCGGATTGCAAAAAAAAGAAGCTCTACCCTGTCCTGCCCTCGCTGCGGCAGCGAGTACGACAAAGAAAGCGTTTTGAAAAATCACTGGGCATGCCCCCGCTGCGGCGGCTATTTCCGAATGAGCGCCCGCCGCAGACTCCGGTTTCTCTGCGATACGGATTCTTTTCAGGAATTGGACCGGGACATGGCCTCAAAAGACATACTAAACTTTCCCGGTTATAGCGAAAAGCTTGCCGGTGCCGCAGAAAAATGCGGGCAAAAGGAAGGCGTGTTGTGCGGCATTTGCAAGATAGGTGGACAGGACGCCTGTATTTTTGCAATGGAACCGGATTTTATGATGGGATCCATGGGCAGCGTTGTGGGGGAAAAGATCACCCGCTTGTTTGAATATGCCACTGAGAGGCATTTGCCTGTTGTGGGCTGCACTGTATCCGGCGGCGCCAGAATGCAGGAAGGGATCGTGTCACTGATGCAGATGGCGAAGGTGTCCGGCGCGGTAAAGCGTCACAGCGACAGCGGCGGATTTTATCTGACGATTATCACCAATCCTACCACAGGCGGCGTAACTGCCAGCTTTGCCATGCTGGGGGATGTGATCGTTGCAGAGCCAGGCGCTCTCATTGGATTTGCTGGCCCCCGGGTCATTGAACAGACCATACGGGAAAATCTACCGAAAGGATTTCAGCGATCCGATTTTCTCTTGTCCCACGGTTTTTTGGACGCTGTTGTCCCACGCCAAGAGCTAAAGGATTTTGTGGAAAAAATGCTGCGCATACATGGGGAAGCCGGCAGGCAAGGAGATGCACAACATGACAATTTTTGAAAAAATACAATATACACGCAGCGGCAAGCGCCCTACCGCCGCAGCATATATCGATGCGCTGTTTACAGATTTTATCCAGCTGCACGGAGACCGGCGGTTTGGAGATGACAACGCCGTGATCGGCGGGATTGCCATGCTGGGAAACACACCGATTACTGTAATCGGCATTGAAAAGGGGCACGATACCAAGGACAAAATTCAGCACAACTTCGGGCAAGCCAACCCGGAAGGATACCGTAAAGCGCTGCGTTTGATGAAGCAGGCAGAAAAATTTCATCGCCCGGTCATTACCTTTGTAGATACTGCCGGCGCCTACTGCGGCATCGGAGCTGAAGAGCGCGGGCAAGGATCTGCAATTGCAGAAAATCTTTACGAAATGATGACGCTGAAAACGCCGATCCTGTCTATAATCATTGGAGAAGGGGGCAGCGGCGGGGCTCTGGCCCTTGCAGTAGCAGATGCCGTATGGATGCTGGAAAATGCCTACTACTCTGTCGTTTCCCCGGAAGGCTGCGCCAGCATTTTGTGGAAGGATCCCGCAAAAGCAGACGAGGCCGCACAGGCATTGAAACCAGATGCAGGGAATTTGTACGAACTTGGAATCATCGAAAAAATCATTGCAGAGCCGGAAGATTTTTCTGCAGATGCAGAAAAAAATCTTTTTTTCCATACACTGCAAAAGGACCTGGCCGATGCGATTCGCCCACTGCAAGGTATGCAAACAGATACGCTGCTGACAGAGCGATATGATAAGTTCAGAAAGGTAGGAGCATATGATCGGAATCATCACTGAGTCGATCTCCTGTATGAATCGTCAGGACTGCGTAAAGCTGATGGTTCGACTGATGCCTCTTTCCTATGTTACAGCGGGAAAAAGCTATCCCGATACCATTGCAGAAGGGCGCCGCTGTCCCGCGGGCGCATTTTCCATGGCACCTACGGCAGCACAGTATTATAAGGCATTTGGAGAATATGTCGCAAGAGGATACAATGTGATCTGCATTACCTCTTCACCCAAAATCTCCACATCCTACGAAAATGCTGTCATAGCGTCCAAGGCATATCCGGCCGGTCGAATCGCCGTAGTAGATTCCAAAGGCGTAGCCGGTGCGCTGCATTTGCTGGCCCAACGGGCCAGAGAACTGGAACGCAGCGGCGCTGGCTTTACTGATATCGTACAAATTCTGCAAAGTGTGCGGGATAAGCTGACCACCTCTTTTTCCATGCAAACCATTACTACCCTGCGGGATGCAAAGCGGCTGAGTCGGGTGATGCACACCAGCGCAGCGCCGATCCTCAATCAAAAGCCTGTCTGTATTATCGAAAACGGCGCTATTGTATTGAAAAAAAGTGTTTCAGGTGGCTTTGGAGAAATCCGGGAACTATGCGCGAGTCATTCGTCTCCCCGAAGACTGATCGTACATTATGGTATAAAAGATGCTGTTACCGGGGACCTGATTCGAACGCTGCGTATGCGGTATCCCCAGGCGGAAATGCTTCAGCGTCCCGTAACCATGGCGCTGCGAGCCAATCTGGGAGACGGGATTCTAGGAATTGTCAGCGAGTCGATATAGCCATCGAAGCAGGAGGGCAAATGCCCTCCTGCTTCTGTTCTTGACAAAAACAGGTGTGCGTGTTAAAATGGATCCAGTTTGTGGAAAGGGCTGCAAAACATACATGAAAATAAAAACTGTAAAAGGAACAAACGATTATTTGCCGACAGATGCGGAAATTCGGGACTATCTACAGTCTATTATTCTAGACACCTATAAAAGCGCCGGATTTGAACATATAATCACCCCTATTTTGGAAGATGCAGAAAACTTGGACAAAAGTGACGGGGGCGAAAATCTGAACCTGATTTTCAAAGTGCTCAAACGGGGGGACAAGCTGCAGCGGGCATTGGAAACGGGATCGGAGAGCGAGCTGTCCGATATGGGACTGCGGTATGACCTCACCCTTCCCCTTTGCCGGTATTTTGCAAACAACCGGGCCAATTTGATGCTTCCCTTCAAGGCCATCCAAATAGACCGGGTATACCGGGCGGAACGAGCACAACGAGGCCGGCTGCGGGAATTTGTCCAGTGTGATATTGATATCATCGGGAGCACCGCGCCGGAATGTGAAATAGAACTGATTCTGACCACCGCCAGAGCACTTCAAAGAACAGGCATCGGTGCCTTTAAAATACGGATCAACGACCGGAGTCTGCTTTGCAGCGCCCTGTCTGCCGTAGGATTTCCGGCGGATTCCCTGGACTCTGTGTGTATCACTTTTGACAAATTGGATAAAATCGGTATAGATGGCGTATGCAGTGAGCTGCTGGAAAAGGGGCATCCAAAGGATACTGTAGACCGTTTCTGCCAGTTCTTTGGCGGAGATGCTGTGACGTTAGATGCAGTAGCAGCCCTGACGGGAGACAGCACCGTCGCCCAGAAGCTGCGGTATATTATGGATACAGTAAACACGCTGTCTGATGAGCAAATCAAAACGGACTTTGATATTTCTCTCGTTCGGGGGCAGGGCTACTACACCGGTACGGTATTTGAGATAGAAAGCGAAGAATTTTCCGGCGCCATTGGCGGCGGCGGACGGTATGACAACCTGATCGGGAAATTTATCGGAGAGGATGTTCCTGCAGTAGGATTCTCCATTGGATTTGAACGGATCTTTTCTATTTTAAAGGGCAAGGAAAGTTACCGGGTCCCCGGCGGCAGAAAAAAGGTCGTGGTGCTCTATGATGTTGACGACTTTGTAGCTGCCAGTAAAAAAGCAGATACGCTACGGGCAGAATATGACGTCACACTGTGCGAGCGGGGAAAAAAGCAAGGAAAGCAGCTCAGCCGTTTTGCACAGCGAGGATATGACTATTTTGTGGGAGCAGATCTTTTGGAGCTGCAGGAGCTGTCCAAGTAAAAAATCGTAGAGAGGAGGCATGCCTCCTCTCTTTTCCATTGAGGGAAATAACTTCTCCCTCTTGCCCCAATCCACATTTTTTGCTATACTGTAATAAATACGATCCCTAAAGGTACATCCTTATGAAACGATTTACCAGCACCTTTGAGCGGTGTGAAAAAAAATATCTTCTCTCTGCTGCGCAATACGTACAGCTATTAGACGCGCTGGCAGACTATACCCTGCCGGACGAATACGGAGAGACCGATATTTATACAATATACTATGATACCCCCGATTATCTGCTGATTCGGCGATCTATAGAAAAGCCGGTGTTTAAAGAAAAGCTGCGGTTGCGCACCTATGGAATGCCAATAGACACTGACCCAGCCTTTATCGAAATCAAACGAAAATATAACAAAACCGTTTATAAGCGCCGCATTTCCATGCCATATCGGTATGCCCTTACTTTTTTGCAATCCCCTGTCCGGGGCGGTCAGATCGCAAAAGAAATTGCATATATGCTGCACCTTTATCCCCGGCTGCAGCCGGCTATGGCTATGACCTTTCATCGTATTTCGTTTATCGGTAAGGCAGCTCCAACGCTGCGCATCACCTTCGACTGCAACATCTGCTGGAGAACATCTTCCTTGGATCTGTCTATTCCTGCGCCAGGCACACAGCTGTTGGAGAAAGGCCAGCAGCTTATGGAGCTGAAGTTTTCCGGGGCCATTCCCCTTTGGCTCTCCCACCTGCTAAACCAGTTTTCCTGCTATCCTATTTCTTTTTCCAAATACGGCAGGGCCTATGAAGCAATGCTAGCACAAAAAGCAGGCAGTATATCGGAAAGGAACTACATATGAATTTTCTCTTTACCTCTGTAATAGATCCCTCCATGGATGCAGCCGCCTTTCTCCTGTGTACCGGAACCTCTTTGATTCTGGGGATCCTCATCGCACTGACGCATTGTTTTCGCAATCGGGCTACACCGGGCTTTTTGGTTGCGCTGGCATTGATTCCTGTGATTTCCCAAACGGTGATCCATATGGTAAACGGCAGTATCGGCGCAGGCATTGCTGTAGCTGGTGCTTTCAGTCTGATCCGCTTTCGAAGTATTCCCGGCACAGCCAGAGAAATCTGCAGTATATTTTTGGCTATGACTGTGGGGATCTGCACCGGAATGGGATATGTTGGCATCGCTGCCCTTGTGTGCTGTATCGTTCTTCTTGCAAGCATGCTGTACACTATGCTTTTAGCCGGAAAATTTGGCAGCACGGAGAAAACGCTGAAAATCACGATCCCGGAGACCCTGGATTATGAAGGCGTCTTTGACGATCTTTTTCAGACATATACAGTAAAACATGAACTCGTCCGGGTGAAAACCGTTCATATGGGTTCTATGTTTCAATTGGAATATAAAATTCTTTTGCGGGACTGTGCAGGAGAAAAAAGCTTTCTGGATGCCCTTCGCTGCAGAAACGGGAATTTGGAAATTGTGTGCAGCCGCACAGAATTTTCCAGAGAAGAAATGTAGCGTGAAAATTACATACGTACAACCTTTTTGTATCATGATTTCACGCACAAATTCTCCCTAAAAATAGGACCCTACCCATTTTTGTTTCCTTTGGAAACACCGTCGAATTCCTATGCTTTTACACCGCCGCATGCGGCGAAATGGCGTCTGCAGCGTGATAATTACATACGTGCAACCTTTTTGTATCATGATTTCACGCACAAATTTTCCTAAAAATGGGACCCTACCCATTTTTGCTTCCTTTGGAAACACCGTCGAATTCCTATGCTTTACACCGCCGCATGCGGCGAAATGGAGATTATCATGAAAAAGCTTCTCATACTTTTCGTTCTGCTGATTCTGCTGTCCGCCTGCACCTCCCAGGATGGTCCCGCGTATACGCCCTCCACTGATACAAATACTTCGGGGGAGGAAACAAAAGCCGCATATTCTGATTTTGATCTGGACGACACATGGGACGCTGATGCTGCTACCACAATTGAGTTTTCCGGAGAGAGCGCGCAAATTGATGGGGATGGCGCCGTACTTGCAGAAAAAACGCTGCGGATCGATCAGGAAGGCACCTACGTGCTCCAGGGAGAATTTAGCGGCAGCGTGCAGGTTTCTCTTACGAAAACACAAAAGGCGCAGCTTGTATTGAATGGCGTCACCATCCGCTGCGGGGACACCGCTGCAATCTATATTTCCAGCGCTGATAAAGTGGCAGTCACCTTGGCACAGGGAACGGAAAACGCACTGTACGATGGAACAGATTACGTCCAAAAAAGTGGTGCCGAACCCAATGCCTGCCTGTTTTCTAAAGATGATCTTACCATCAATGGTACCGGTTCT
Organism: uncultured Clostridia bacterium; assembly: GCA_947627475.1. Lineage (GTDB taxonomy): Bacteria > Bacillota > Clostridia > Oscillospirales > CAG-272 > Avispirillum. Next base: position 8,959 of record CANQWE010000010.1, on the reverse strand, counting down.
CTGACTGTTTTCGGAAACAGCAATAACGGTATCGGTACAAAAAACGATTTAAAAATCGTCAGCGGGATCCTTTCCATCAGCGCCAGTAAAAATGCCTTAAAAGGAAATGACAGTGTGCGTATTTTAGGCGGCAGCATTACCGCCGTCATTTGCGCCGATGGAATAAAGTCTGACAATGAGATTGAGCCGGACAAAGGGTTTGTGTCTATTTCCGGCGGCACATTGGATTTAAACTGTACGGATGACGGTATACAAGCGGTAACCGGCGTTACCATATCGGAAGAGGCGTCTGTACGTGTGCACGCCGATGACAAGCCGGTAAACTGCAACGGTCCAGTGCAAATCGATGCAGGATGTTTTACGGAGAAATAGAGAAAAAAACAATAAAGGTAGCCTATCTGTAAATAAAAAACCGGAGCGCAGATTATTTCATCTGCGTTCCGGCTTTTTTATACATAATAAACTCCATTCCGCCGTAACGACGGCACAAAATAATGATGAAACACCCTTTCCCCGCGACAATATAATATAGTAATGATTTAGGGGAGATTTGACATGAAACAATTCGGCTTATCTTTTGTGTTCCTATTTTCCTGCAAATTCCCCAGAAACGGATGATGCCAAAAGCTGCTATGCTTTCATATTTCACTTTGCGGTTTCATAAGTTTGTTTCGTAAGTGATTTAATTGGAGGAATATAAATTGGAGATATTATGTACATTTCACTAAAATAATTTCATGTAAATATTCATAAAGCAAAAATTACTTTTTTACATGCATGCAAATTAATGGCGGATTTCTTTTTCTATGGGAGAACCCATACGCACGTAGCTGTAGTTCTGCATTAAAGAGCAATAAATGCCGCAGCCCTTACAGTGCCTGCTGATACAAAAGTTTTTCTCATGTTCCCTCTTTGCATGTTCGCTTTCAAATTTACTGATCGTCAATGTTCCCACAATTCCTTCACATGTAATTGTGGTTTTTGCTTCGCATACGTAAAACGGACAAAATGCCAATGCGTCTATCGTCTTGTTTGCCATACTTTTTTGTACCTTTCCTTTTTTCAGCTCTTTATGCTATGCATCCGCTGCCGCCGCTTTTTATGACAACAAACGCAGACAAGAGCCGCGCAGGAAGCGCCGCATAACACGCATTTGCCGTTTCCTCTGGATTTCGCACAGGCACCGCATATTTGTACAAAACCCGCATGATAATAGGTTCCATGAAGAGGAAGTCCGCATATAGAACAGCGCGCCGTATCCAAACACATGCCGCAGCCGCTGCAGGGGCCTACGTTGTTTACACAAATCAATGCCATACATTACCCCAAAAAAGATCAAAAGATTCTTCAGGCTGCAGATTTAAGAATTTACAAATTTTAAACGCTTCCGAAACGGTCAGCCTGTTTCCGCCGCTGCGCAATTTTCTATACAGCGTACTTCTGTTGACGCCAAGCGTATGAGCGACAGCCTCAAGCGTGGTGTTTTGTTCTGCAATTTTTCGTTTTAATTCTTCTGCACAATTCATCTTTTTACTCCTTTTCTGGTAAATTTTACCTTATTATTTAAATATTACCATTTTATTGGAATTTTGTCAATGTTTTTTTGCTCAAAAAATCATTGAATTTGTTGCAAAGTTGCAACTTTTGGCGTATTTTGTCATTTATAATCCATGTATTTTTAAAACTATATCTATATTAACAGGATCGATGTGAAACTTCTCCCCCAAAAAGTAAAAGAGCAAATTTATTTGTGATCTTGTCACAGATAGAAGTGCTCCGATTTCGGTATACTAAGTACACACAGAGAGAATATAATACTTTTCTGCAGGCAGTCGAATCTCTGTTGTGTATGCTGGATAAAACCACCATGGCCGCTATGAAAGGAATCTTCATAAATGGGTGTTAAATATAACGAGAACAAAGAAGTTGTCCGCCTGATCAAGGAAGGACTAAAGAAAAACGGCGGGTACTGTCCTTGCCGGACAGAACGGACAGATGAGACGAAATGTATCTGTAAAGAATTTCGGGAACAGATCAAGGATCCAAATTTTACCGGATACTGCCATTGTATGCCATATTATAAGTCAAACGACGATGCGTAAACTGCCTTAGAGAATACACACTATAAAATTTACATCTTGCAAAACTACCGTCAATGCGGTTCCAACTGTAGTATTTTTCAAGATAAAAAGCCGCCGGGGATCCGGCAGCTTCAATAATATAAATGAGGTCCGCATATTGCGGCAGAGAGAAAGGGAGTTAAAATATGTCTGTAATGCATTTAACAAAAGAAAGCTTTGAAAGCGAAGTTCTTGCCAGTGAAATTCCCGTACTGGTAGACTTTTATGCAACCTGGTGCGGTCCCTGTATGATGGTAGCACCTATTGTGGAAGAAATTGCGGCGGAGAATCCCCACATAAAAATCTGTAAAGTAGACGTAGATGCCGAGCCGGAAATCGCCAGAGATTTTCAGATTATGAGCATTCCTACCCTGCTAGTTTTCAAAGATGGAGAGCTGACGGCCAAGGCAGTCGGTGCGCGTTCCAAGGAACAGATTTTAGAGATGCTCCATAGCTGATATATATGTTTCAGTATTTGGGCGGGTCCTGCATGCAGGACCCGCCCAAAATTTGTTTATGCACTTTTGTGTGCTGCCGCCCAATTTTACAAATCCTTTGTCAAAATGTCGAAGGGGTCAATTTTCTATGGGCAGGGCCTTTTTGGGCAACCCGTTATATTGAAATCAGAAGCTATTTCTTCATAAAGGTCGCCCATTCGCCCTTATAATCGCTGCAATGCGCATTCCAATAGTACAATCGATCCATATAGTCTTGTTTTCGTTTTTCAACAGCCTGCGCACAATTTTCAATTCCCAGTCTGTATATAATAGCAGTTAAATCATATATTGGATATCCAATTGCATGTCCAGCAGTATGAACAACTGCGCAGGCTTGCCCGATAGCATGGCAGATCGCAATGTCTTCTTTTTTGTCTATTTCCTTTGCAAAGGCGTGGCAATCCAAAATTTTCCTCTGGGCCCAGTGCATTTTTACTTTTCCAGCCGCCCAATCCTGAACAGCTGTCAAGGCCTCTCTTGGACGCTGCTCCTTTGGATATTTTTCTTCTATTCTTGTAATTGATTCGGCCGCAAAATCAAACGCCCATAAAGTCATCACCTTATGATCCTGGCCTTGAAAAAGTATCATCAAGTCCAGCAAATACTCGGAGTTTTTGGCAAACAGAACTTGATTTTTCCTTTTTAACTTTATAGCTGCTTCATCAATCCAATTCACGTTAGTTTCCCATGAGATTGCAATTTCTATTTCAAGTTTATTTTCTCATATTACGATTATCTCAACAATAATACTGATACAAATTTACCCGGCAGAGCTTTGGATAAAAAGGATTTTGTTTATTTACCGAGCAGTGCACTGTAAGTCTCTATGATTTGATTTCGCAGGGCACGAAATGCCCGTCCGTCATATGTAACGTCGTGAAAGCTGCGAAATCCTCGTGCGCATAAAGCGTCTGCCGCTGCCTTATCCCTCTTGGAAATAGCAAGAAGCATTTCATATTCCTCTGCTGACTCCCGATGGGCTTCTAACCGTATGGACATCCACGGCTCTCCCTCTCCCGGATAGACCAGCTTATCGTCTCCTGCAGGCAATACGCTGGCACTGCCCGCATTCACATGGCGGGGACAGCTTGCGGTAAAGGGATCCACATCATTTTCATATACATTGACAGCCCAGTGGAGATATCCTGTCAGGCCGTACTTGTAGTTTCCCCAATATAAGTATCGGGTAGCCAGAAGCGGTATATCCATGAACCGGTTGATATATCCGTCGTCCCTGGGGTATAAGCATACATAGTGCCACACCTGATCGCCGGTTTTCTTATAGGAATCAAACACCTTTTGATTTTTCTCATACTCGTCGCTTCTTGGCACCCAAACGTCCAGAGAACCGTAAATGGGCGCGCCGGAGCACGCGTCGAATATTTTTATTTCCGGGAAGATCCTGCGCACCATGCTGCACACAGCCCGGTATGTTGTAGCGTTTATATCGTTGGGTTCGTCAGCGATCCCAATAAAGAACATATCCCGATCCAGCCATCCGTTCTCCCGCAGATTCTCACGCAGGGCACCAAGATACTGTCTCAGATACACATACGCTTCATAAGAAAGGGCATCCATCCCCCGAATCACGATCACAGGGCTGTCCCATGCCTTGCGAAATCCTACCCCGCTGATATGAAAGCTGGTAAAGCCCATGGCAAGTCCCTTGCGTACCTGACGGTTGAACGCGGTAAAATCAAACGTATATTGGTTTGGCCCCACATCGGTGATCTGGGGAGAGTCCACATACAATCTATTTTGATGCTGCCGACGCAGCAGCTGTAAATAGCGGGTGTCCATTTCCTCCGCCAGCTCCGGCTTTTCCAAAAGCCCGTGCCACTTTGCAGCATTATAGGGACTGTATCCCATAGCAATCTGCAGGGTTTCCTCCGGCAGCTTGCCGCTACACACAGATAGCGTCACAGGAATTGACGCCGTCTCCTCTCCTGCAGTCAAAAGGATTGTCCCGGTAACCGTTCCCCGGGCATCCGTCGGTACGGATATGGTTCCATAGATCCCCACGGATCCCCGCCGGGGCATTGCCTGCCCCTTCCAGGGACAAAGGCAGTCGTTTACCCAAAAGGGGGCGCGTTTGAGTCTGCTGGATGGAAGAACCTCTTTTTCAAAATTGGGGTTATCCTCCACCGGGATCGGGATTTCTTCATAAAAATCTGCACACAAATTCTCTGCGCGGACCAATACAGCACAGGCAACATCCCATACATGGATTTGAAAGGTCGCCAGACTGCCGCTCAGGGCAGTTTGACAGATCGACATATCTCCTGTTTCATAGGAATGCACATCCGGATAGGTCCACTCGCAGCTGTCCACAACACAATACTTCATCATAGTCTCCTCGGATCACACAAATTGATGGGACTATGATAGCATATTACCGCGCCTGTTGCAAGCACTTTTATAGCTTTGCTCCAACAGGATTTCTGCTGTCTGCCGACTTTACAGCATCACCGGCCGTCAAAAGCCCTGCAGCTATATTGGCATCTTTCCGGGCCAGGTGTGATAATTCCCCGGATCGCCTTTGAAGTCGGACACGTTCTTCCATCCCTCTGGAGCATGCTGCCCGGCAGGCACCCAGCAGCATGTCCTCCGTAAAGAAAAAGGCATCCAGCACCGTGTACTGTCCGAGATACTCCATAGCGCTGTCTATTTTACAGTCATAGGAAAGGGCTACTGCCGGCGTACCGCTAAGCGCCGCCAATAAAATACAGTGCAGCCGCATGCTGATCACAAATTGGGCGCCGGCTAAAAATGTAACAAGCGCAGACACAGACATTTTATCCGCCATCACGCCGCCGCAGCGATGACAAACCCGCAGACACAGCTGTCTATCAAAGGCGTCCTGCATGGAAACAAACACAGGCTGAAAGCCCTGCTCTTTTAATTTTTTGCATGTGCGTACCACTGTTTCTTCTTCAATTTTGCCATTGCAGCAGGTGCGCAGGGAGACTGCAAAATACGGTTTTTGATCCCCGGAAGGCGCCGCCATTCCGCTTGTGAGAAGGAACACAGGATCCGCTCCCAGGAAAACCTTTTCGGAGTCAATCCCCATGGCAAGTACGGCGTAATAGGAGTCTGGGTCACGAACAGAGATCACATGGGCGTACCCAAGGGCGGTCTGTACCCTTTTGCAGCTGGAAAGCGGACCGATTCCATTTGCATAGACGAAAACCTGAACGCCAAAAAATTTGGCCATCCGGATGATCGCTGTATAATAGAAAAGACTGCGTTTGCTGGTTGTGTCCTGGAAAAGGCTGCCGCCTCCGCTGATCAGAAGACGGCACCGCAGCAGCGCCCATACAATAGCCAGAGGATTCTTTCGCCGGATCCTTCGGATAGGCTGACCGCCTCCGCAGGGAGAGAGCCCTGCAGATAGGACACCGATTTTCAGTGTGGGAATTTTCTCCAAAAGCGCACCCACAATGCTGTCCAAAACTGCCTCATCTCCAAGGCTTCCATATCCGTAATAGCCGCTGATCACTACATCATCTCCGCCCCAAATGGCACGCAAAATCCTCTGCAGTAGTTTTTTCATACTATAGCTCCTTACTGTTATGTATCCGCCTCCAGTGTTGCCCAGGCGGATTGTGCCTAATCACTGACATCGCAAAACAAGGAAAGAATAACAAATATTTTTGAAAAGGACTTGACAAATCCCGCATAAAATGCTAATATATTGAGGCTGACAGTTGTTGCAGACCATGCGGGTGTAACTCAATGGTAGAGTTCCAGCCTTCCAAGCTGGCTACGTGGGTTCGATTCCCATCACCCGCTCCAATCGGATGTATGCAAAGCCGTTGCCCCAGCTTTCAGCGCAGTTATGTGCCTTTAGCTCAGCTGGATAGAGCAACTGCCTTCTAAGCAGTAGGTCGAGGGTTCGAATCCCCCAAGGCACGCCAAACTTGATCCATAGCTTTATTGATTATGGTGGGTGTAGCTCAGTTGGTTAGAGCGTCAGGTTGTGGCCCTGAAGGTCGTGGGTTCGACTCCCATCACTCACCCCAGACTAAAAGCTACATTTTGAGAAATCAAAATGTAGCTTTTTTAATATTTTATTCAATGTTAAAAAAAGGAGGCAATGATGTTCCAGTCTATTTCGTTAGAAAATTTAGCATTTTATTTATCCCGTTTCATATATAGAGATACTAAAATCGAATCCTATCACCGCAACAATGTCCTGTTAGGAATGGGCCTTTATGACGAAATGATTGTGATCGTAGATGAAAATGTAAAAAAGGTACAGCGATATCACGCTAAAATGACAAGCATTCAAACAGAAAAAGAGGCTGATGACCAGTTACGCCGCATGTCCTTCTCAAAGCGTAATACATTTATAGAGTATGTTATTTCTTTCAATCATTTATCCAAATGCAAGTGTAATTGGGACCCTCCCCAAAAAATAGATCCTTTTTCACCACCAAAAAATTTGTCAAAATTTATTCTGGATGGCCATTTCATAGAATGCTGTAAAAAGCAGTGTCTTTTATCAGATTCCATTATGTGTTACATCAATAAAGATATTTACAATCGGATCTATACATTGGTGTGCGAAAACCTCTTACCGTGAAAATAGTCCCATTTTGCCTCATTTCTTTATCGTATCGAACAAGAGACAGTCTGTCTCTTGTTTTTTATAAGGCCATACCCTGCCGCAGATTTTTTATGGAATTCCTCTTGCACAGTACAAAAAAATGTGATAAGATGAGGCTATAGAGAAGTCCCGTAAAAAATGCGTCTATCTGACGGAGGGATGCTTATGAAAAACTATGTCATTACCATCAGCCGCCTGTGCGGCAGCGGCGGTTCCACTGTTGCAAGACTTTTGTCTCAGAAGTTGGAAATTCCCCTGTATGACCGGCATCTGCTGTCCGATCCAGAAGAGAGTCATGCACAGCCCGAAGAAAACGCCGCAGAAGCTGCTTCTCCCTTGTTTCACGTCGCGCAAAGCATCTATGCCCAAAGCCCCCTTCCCCCTGAAGGAAGCGAGCCTACAACCAACCGGGCGCTGTTTCAAAAGCAGGCGGAAATCATCCGAAGCCTTGCCGATACGGAGTCCTGTATCATCATCGGACGGTGTGCAGATTTTGTTCTGCGGGATCATCCCAATGTTATTCGAATTTTTATCACTTCCGATGAGAAAAGCTGTATTGCCCATGAAGCGCAGCGGGTAGGTATTTCCAAACGGGAAGCCCGCTCCCTGGTGGAAAAGCACAACCAGGAACGGTCCCAGTATTATCGTTATTATACAGGCCAGGACTGGAGTTATGCGCAAAATTATGACCTGTGTCTCAACACCGCAACGCTTTCCTATGAAGCCTGCGCGGATATGATCATACAATATATTTCCCATCGCAAAGGAAACTAAAGAAGCCAGGCTGATAGCCTGGCTACAAAATGTAGACAAAGGAAAGTAGAAACGGCAAAGTGTATAAAAGGGATTTTCGCGGCTTGCGAGCCGCGACCAGAGGCAGCCCTCTGGACTCCGGTGCGGCATAGGAATTTCGCCCTCTGCGGAGGGCGCTTCAAGACTCTGCCTTGAAAATCCGCAAGCTTTTGAAAAAGCTTGACCAAAACTTTTAGTCATTTTGCTATAGCCATTTCGTTTTTCTTTAATCTGAAGCCAGGCTATCAGCCTGGCTTTTTATTTTACAGCTTTTCCAGATCGTCGTACTGTAGCATATCTATCTGTGCCAGTTCCCCGGCAGGATCCCGGGCCTCCTTGAGGGCAACATAAGCGGTATCTTCATGCAGCACCAGCAGCGCTTCCACATCCTGCCTGTACGTGATACCCAATGCCTCGCAGTATTCCACAGGCAGCGTCACCGTCTGTCCGTTTTCCACCAGCACTCTGCTCCGCGTCAGTACATGCACACTGGCTTTGTCATTCTCTATCATCGCCTGCAGCTGCATCGTAAATAGATTGAAAGGAATGTTTTTCACGCCTGTCATAACATCCGATCTCCAGCCTATAAAGCTTTCGTTTTCATGCCTGAATATCTGCGTATTGAGTATGTCCTCAAAGATCCCAAAGCCGGACCCCTTCAGACTCTGCGTCTCAATATGGGAAAAGGCGCACTCCAGGTATTTGGCGAAAAAGAACCGTACCTGCGCGGTAAAAATGGCTACATCCAGAGGATTGCTGCTGTGCTCCCCATAATTCGGCTGTTCCGTCACAGGATCCTTTGCGAACACCTCCCGCATGCGGGGGATACCGCCGGACACAGAAAACAAATGTTCGTTCTTCAATGTGCTCAACAAATCAAATAAAACGACTCCCTCAAAGATTGCCGCGTAAAGCTGTGCCCTGCTGCCGCCGCCTTTCCC